>NZ_JADGMP010000012.1:0-325073 GCF_015549295.1 Cupriavidus sp. IK-TO18 | reverse complement strand
CGGTGAAGCGCGTGACCGACATCATGGGCGAGATCAGCGCGGCCTCGGCCGAGCAGAGCTCAGGCATCGAACAGGTCAACCAGGCCGTGGCGCAGATGGACGAGGTGACGCAGCAGAACGCGGCACTGGTCGAGCAGGCCGCGGCCGCTGCCGGCGCGCTGGAAGAGCAGGCCGGCCGCCTGCAGGGCGCGGTGGCGATGTTCCGCCTGGCGGCGGAGGATGCGCAGGCATCGTTCTCGCTGCCTGCCACGAAGCCAGTTTCCGCTGCGGTGCCAGGCAAGGCGGCGGGGAAGGTGCGCACGCCGGCCATCCACAAGCGTGCGGCCGCTCCGGTTGCGGCAAACGCGGCGGCATCCGCTGAAGCCGATGCCTCGCGCCCCGCCGAGCCGATGGAGCAGAAACAGCCAGTGCATTCGGTCACCACCGCACGCGCGCCGCGCCCCGCGCTGGCCGGCGCCGACAACGGCGACTGGAGCGCGTTCTGATCCACCGGCGCCTTCTACCGGAACCACGGGCCGTGGCGCGGCCCGGGATGGCAATGCTATGACGAGCGAGATCACCCTGGCCCTGCCGCCTGATGACGCGGCCAGGCTGCGCAAGGAATTCGACCAGTTCATCGGCGTCTCGACCGGCCTGGACCGCGAGTTCCTGCCGCCCGAGTTCAACGACTTCCTGCGCGCCAGGCTGCTGCAGCACGATGGCCCGCTGACCGAGCGCGCCGTGAACCGGCTGTTGTCCGGCGGCGAGTACGGCTGGGCCCGGCGCGTGTTCGACAAGCAACTGCCCAACGCGCTGGCGGCGCTGATGCGCGACGCGCAGCGTTTCGGCTTTGGCCTCGCGGTGCAGCCGGACTGGAACGCGGCGCAGCGCCTTGCGCATGCGCGCGAATGGCCGCGAAGGTGCTGGCCGAATGCGGGGCTGACGCCGCCTTCACCGAAGCGCTTGCGACCCAGGTCGCGGCCTCGGCCGAAGACGTGCGCGCGCTCGAGGAGCGCATGCGCACACCGGCATGGCGGCTGGCCGAAAGCCTGCGCCAGCGTGCCTATGACCTGATGTACGCGCTGCAGACCGACGACAACGAGGCCACGGGCCGTGCGCGCGTCGGCGAACTGCGCGGCATGCTGGGACTGGCGCTCGAATATGGCTCGGTGCAGCCGGAAGAAGCCGCGCGCGTGCTCGAGCAGGTGGAGCGCTCGCGCCCCGCGTTGTTCCGCGACGCGCCCGACGATGTCTTTGCGCGCCTGGCGGCGTGGCTGCGGCGCATGTTCGGCGGTTGAACGCGCGCGTGCCGTGCCGCGGATTTTGGACATGCCGTTTTCGGACAGGGCAGGGCAAGCCACGTGCGCAATGAGCACCCCGCACGCACTTCGTCAATAGAGGAATCCAGCAGGCACCGGGACGGCGTTTCGCGCGTTTGGTTCTTATGACGATTGCGTTACAGCGTTGATCGAAATCAAGCTACGGGACTGTGAAATGTTACAAAATCCGCAGGCCTCATGTATGTTTCGTGCGACATTTGCAACCCCCCCGCGTAAGTAGGGATTGGCATTGCGGGCAGATTGCCGATATAAACGTACCAGTCTCACTTACACTCTGTAACACTTGTAACGGGGCTGATAACAGTGTGACAAGGGCGCAGTTTCTTTAGGTCGTACGTTGTACCCGCCCAGCCGCAAATCAACGATCTGGTCGCCGGAGCCCTCGGGCCCGGTAAGCGCCGGACAAGCGGCAACGGTGGGTTTTTGGTAGCGGGGAAAAATTGGAAAGCAGTGAAGTTCTCCAGGAGATCAGGGAGGTTAACCTCGCCTATCTGCTGCTCGCGCAACGACTCGTGCGCGAAAACCAGGTCGAAGCCATGTTTCGGCTCGGGGTCAGCAAGGAAATCGCGGATATCCTCGGCAAGCTGACTTCGGCGCAACTCGTCAAGCTCGCGGCATCCAACATGGTGCTGTGCAGGTTCCGCTTCGACGACCATGCGCTTCTGTCCACTCTCACCCACACGGCCAAGAGCCATGACATGCAGCAGATCCACGCCGCGATCCTGCTTGCTCGCCAGCCTGTGGAGTCACTCAATTGACCGCGCTGCTGAAGGCCGAGCCGAACCGGAGTTTCACGGCCACCTCCACAGCCGCCCGCAAGAGCGTTCTCCAGGATGCCAACCAGACCCAGCTCGCCATCGAGCTGATCGGCCTGGGTGCGCGCCTGCAGGTGCTTGAAGCCGAGACCACGCTGTCGCGCGACCGGCTCATCCGCCTGTACAAGGAACTGCGCGGGGTCTCGCCTCCCAAGGGCATGCTGCCCTTCTCGACGGACTGGTTCACCACCTGGCTGCCGAATATCCACTCGTCGCTGTTCTTCTCTGCCTACCAGTTCATGGTGCAGGAAGGCGAGACCGTGGGCATCCGAGCCGTGGTGGCGGCCTATCGCCTGTACCTCGAGCACGTATCGCTGCTGGGCGGCGAAATTGTCTTAAGTTTCACGCGTGCCTGGACGTTAGTACGGTTCTTCGAGAGCAATATGCTGCAGCTGTCCGGCTGCACGTGTTGCGGCGGACAGTTCGTCACGCACGCGTATGAGCCGCACGCGAACTTCGTGTGCAGCCTGTGCCGTCCGCCCTCGCGCGCAGGGAAAGTGAAAAAGCTCTCGAAAGACGCAGCCGCCGTGCAGACCAACGCCTGATCCTGGTTGAGGTCCGTCGGCCGGCAAGCTTGCAGCGCTGGCGGACGGACCACTCCCCGTTCGCCCGTGCGCGGGCCATTGTGCGTGATTGACGCGCGTTTTTTGACGGGGATCCCATCGTGCTAGTAGTTCTTGGCTATGTCGTCGTGGTTGTCGCGGTGCTTGGCGGTTACGCCATGACCGGCGGCCACATGGGCGCGCTATATCAACCGGCGGAATTCGTCATCATCGGGGGCGCCGCCTTCGGTGCCTTCATCGCCACCAACACCACCAAGGCCATCAAGGCCACCGCCCGCGCCCTGCCGGGCCTGTTCAAGGGCTCCAAGTACAAGAAGGAGCTGTACCTGGACGTCATGTCGCTGCTCTACGTGCTGCTGTCCAAGGCACGACGCGAGGGCATCCTGTTCCTGGAAAAGGAAATCGCGGATCCCGCTTCCAGCAGCGTCTTCAGCCAGTACCCGCGCATCCTGTCGGATCCGGTGGTGATGGAATTCCTCACCGACTACCTGCGCATGATGGTCAACGGCAACATGAACGCCTTCGAGATCGAGGCCCTGATGGACCACGAGATCGAGACCTTCCGCCACGAGGCCGAGATTCCCGCCCATGCGCTGTCGCGCGTCGGCGATGCGCTGCCCGCCTTCGGCATCGTCGCCGCGGTGATGGGCGTGGTGCATGCGCTGGGTTCTGCCGACCTGCCGCCGGCCGAGCTGGGCGCGCTGATCGCGCACGCCATGGTCGGCACCTTCCTGGGCATTCTGCTGGCCTACGGCTTTATCTCGCCGCTGGCCGCGCGCATCGAGCTGCAGGTGTCCGAGAACGTCAAGGTCTACGAGTGCATCAAGGTGGTGCTGCTCGCCTCCCTGAACGGCTACGCCCCGCTGGTCGCGGTGGAATTCGGCCGCAAGGTGCTGTACTCCACGGTGCGGCCGTCGTTCCTCGAGCTCGACGACCACGTGCGCGAAGTCAAGAGCCTGAACTGAGCACGGCAAGGCAGGAGGCACCCCATGAGCAGCGCACATGACATGCGTCCGATCATCGTCCGCCGGGCGAAATCGCACGCCAGGCCGCACGGCAACCACAGCTGGAAGATCGCCTATGCCGACTTTATGACGGCGATGATGGCGCTGTTCCTGGTGCTGTGGCTGCTGTCCAGCGCCAACAAGAAGACGCTGGAAGGCATCGCGGAATATTTCCGCATGCCGCTCAAGGTGGCTGTCGTCGGCGGCGAGAAAAGCAGCCAGTCGCCCAGCGTGATTCCGGGCGGCGGCATGGACGTCATGCGCAAGGACGGCGAGATCATGCGCGCGCGCGACAACGAGCCGAGCGAGGAGCAGCGCCGCAACGAACTGCAGGAAGGGCAGCGCCTGCGCGCGCTCAAGCAGCGCCTGGAGCAGATCATCGAGAACAACCCGATGCTGCGCCAGTTCCGTCCGCAGCTGCTGCTCGATATCACCAGCGAAGGCCTGCGCATCCAGATCCTCGATACGCAGAACCGTCCGATGTTCCGCACCGGCAGCGCCGCCGTCGAAAGCTATATGCGCACCATCCTGCGCGAGATCGGCCCGGTGCTGAACGAGCTGCCGAACAAGGTCAGCCTGTCCGGCCATACCGACGCGGCCAACTATTCCAACGGCGAGCGCACCTACAGCAACTGGGAGCTGTCCAGCGACCGCGCTAATGCCTCGCGCCGCGAACTGATCGCGGGCGGCATGCAGGAGGGCAAGGTGCTGCGCGTGCTGGGCCTGGCCGCGACCATGCCGCTGGACAAGGGCGACCTGCTCGCACCGGTGAACCGCCGCATCAGCATTGTGGTGCTCAACCAGAAGGCGCAGGCGCGCTTCGAGGCCGAGAACGCCAGCGCCGCCGAGGTTTCGGTGTCGGCGCAGGCCGGCAAGGCGGCGCAGGAGATGCAGGCCGGTTTGGCCGCTGCCTCCGCGCCGGCGGCAGCGGCCGCCCCGGAAGCGCAGGGCCGCAAGCCATGACACAGCAAACCACCAGTCGCGGCCGCACCAGCGGCGCCCGCGCCTAGCGCAGTAACCTAGTGAGTCAGGACGCCATGTCTGTCGATATCGATATCACACAGTTTTACCAGACCTTCTTCGAAGAAGCGGAAGAACTGCTCGTGGAAATGGAGCAGCTGCTGCTCGGCCTGGACATCGAGTCTCCCGATGCAGAGCATCTGAACGCGATCTTCCGCGCAGCGCATTCGATCAAGGGCGGAGCCGCCACCTTCGGCTTCGCGGCGCTGACCGAGACCACCCACATCTTCGAGAACCTGCTGGACCGCACGCGCCGGCGGGAACTGGCGTTGACCAGGACCATCATCGACACCTTTCTGGAAACCAAGGACGTGTTGCAAGACCAGCTCAACGCCTACCGCAACGGCACCGAACCCGATCCGCAAACGCTGGCGCGCATCTGCGCCGTGCTGCAGCAGCTCGCGCAGGAAGCCGCCGGCGAGGCGGGCGCACCCGCGGCCGCGCCGGCCCCTGCACCCGCTGCCGCACCGGTAGCGACTCCTGTTGCCGGCGGCGCGCTGAAGATCCGGCTGATCAAGGTCTCGGCCAACGACCAGGCGCTGCTGCGCGAAGAACTCGCCAACCTCGGCGAGATCACCGGGCAGCAGGAGGTCAACGGCGAACTGGTGGTGTGGCTCAACACCCAGTGCAGCGCCGACGACATCATCGCGGTGTGCTGCTTCGTGATCGACATGGACCAGATCGTGATCGAGCCCGCGACCGACGCACCCACGCCGGCACCGGCACCGGCACCTGCGGCAGTGCCCGCGCCGGCTCCGGCCGCGGCCGCCCCGGCAGTGCCTGCTCCCGCCGCACGCGAGAAAGAGAAGGAGAAGGAAAAAGCCAGGCCGGCCCCGGCCGCCGCGCACGGCGAAGGCTCGATCCGCGTGCCGACCGAGAAGGTCGACCAGATCATCAACCTGGTGGGCGAACTGGTGATCACCCAGTCGATGCTGGCGCAGACCGCGTCGTCGCTCGACCCGGTGCTGTTTGACCGCCTGTTTTCCGGAATGGGCCAGCTCGAACGCAACGCGCGCGACCTGCAGGAAGCGGTGATGTCGATCCGCATGATGCCGATGGACTATGTGTTCTCGCGCTTCCCGCGCCTGGTGCGCGACCTGGCCAGCAAGCTCGGCAAGCAGATCGACCTGGTCACCTTCGGCAAGGCCACCGAGCTCGACAAGAGCCTGATCGAACGCATCATCGACCCGCTCACGCACCTGGTGCGCAACAGCCTGGACCACGGCATCGAAACGCCCGACAAGCGCGTCGCCGCCGGCAAGGAGCCGACCGGCCAGCTGGTGCTGTCCGCGCAGCACCACGGCGGCAATATCGTGATCGAAGTGAGCGACGACGGCGGCGGCCTGAACCGCGAGCGCATCCTGGCCAAGGCGATCCAGAACGGCCTGCCGGTGTCCGAGAACATCAGCGACGAGGAAGTCTGGCAGCTGATCTTCGCACCTGGCTTCTCCACCGCCGAAGTCGTCACCGACGTCTCCGGCCGCGGCGTGGGCATGGACGTGGTCAAGCGCAACATCCAGGAGATGGGCGGCCATGTGCAGATCAGCTCGCGCCCGGGCCTGGGCACCACCATCCGCATCGTGCTGCCGCTGACGCTTGCGATCCTGGACGGCATGTCGGTCAAGGTCGGCGACGAGACCTTCATCCTGCCGCTGAACTGCGTGATGGAATCGCTGCAGCCCAAGGCAGAGGACGTGCATACCGCCGCCAACTCTGACCGCGTCATGCACGTGCGCGGCGAATACCTGCCGCTGCTGGAAATGCACCGCGTCTTCAACGTCGCCGGCGCGCTGCAGGAGCCGACGCAGGGCATCGCCGTGATCCTGCAGGCCGAAGGCAAGCGCTTCGCGCTGCTGGTAGACCAGCTGATCGGCCAGCACCAGGTGGTGCTGAAGAACCTGGAAACCAACTACCGCAAGGTGCCGTGCATTTCGGCGGCGACCATCCTCGGCGACGGCAGCGTGGCGCTGATCGTCGATGTCGGCGCGCTGCAGCGCACCGGCGTGCGCCGGCAGGAGCCGGCGCTGGCCTCGTCGTTGGCCTGATCCCCCCGACCCACTACAGGAAGAGAAAACACATCATGGCCGGCATCGGACACATCGATACCCCCGGAAGCGACGCTTCGGGCCAGGAGTTCCTGGTCTTCACGCTGGGCTCGGAGGAATACGGCATCGACATCCTCAAGGTGCAAGAGATCCGCAGCTACGAGACCGTCACGCGCATCGCCAGCGCGCCCGAATTCATCAAGGGCGTGACCAACCTGCGCGGCGTGATCGTGCCGATCGTCGACCTGCGCCTGAAGTTCCGCCTGGGCAACGTGCGCTACGACCACCAGACGGTGGTCATCATCCTCAACGTGGCCAGCCGCGTGGTCGGCATCGTGGTCGATGGCGTGTCGGACGTGCTGACGCTGACCGGCGAGGCGATCAAGCCGGCGCCGGAGTTCGGCGTGTCGATCTCGACCGAGCACCTGACCGGGCTGGGTACCGTCGACGGCCGCATGCTGGTGCTGATCGATATCGAGAAGCTGATGACCAGCCCCGAGATGGCGCTGGTCGAGGCCGAGCTGGCCTGAACCCGGCGCCGCCGCAACCTGAAACGCCACGCCAGCCATGACGCCGTTCCGCACTGCCGCCAGCGCTCCCGCCAGCCTCCAGGGCCTGGCGGGCGCAGTCGCCGCGCCGGTCGCCAACCCGCGGCGCGACGAGATGCGCGACTTCCTGCTGACCGAGCGCGACTTCGAGAAGATCCGCGCGCTGATCCACAAGCGCGCGGGCATTTCGCTGGGCAGCCACAAGCGCGAAATGGTCTACAGCCGCCTGGCGCGCCGCCTGCGCACGCTGCAGCTGGCCGACTTTGCCTCGTACCTGGCGATCCTGGAAGCGGATGACCGCTCGCCCGAGTGGGAGTTCTTTACCAACTCGCTGACGACCAACCTGACTTCGTTCTTCCGCGAATCGCACCATTTCCCGCTGCTGGCCGAGCACGCGAAGAAAATAGGGCGCCCGTACAGCGTGTGGTGCTCCGCGGCGTCCACCGGCGAGGAACCGTACTCGATCGCCATCACACTGGCCGAGGCGCTGGGCGACCGCGCCGCCACCGTGCTGGCCACCGACATCGACACGCAGGTGCTGGCCAAGGCCCGCAGCGGTGTGTATTCGGCCGACCAGGTCGCACGGCTGTCGCCCGAACGGCTCAAGCGCTTCTTCCTGAAGGGCACCGGCCCGCGCGCGGGCTCGGTCAAGGTCAAGCCCGAGCTGGCCGCCACCATCACGTTCGATCCGCTCAACCTGCTCGCGCCCGACTGGGGCATCCGCGAGCAGTTCGATGCGATCTTCTGCCGCAACGTGATGATCTATTTCGACAAGCCGACGCAGGGCCGCATCCTGGAGCGCTTCGTGCCGCTGCTCAAGCCGCACGGCCTGCTCTTCGCCGGCCATTCGGAGAACTTTTCCTACGTCACGCGCGCATTCCAGCTGCGCGGGCAGACTGTCTACGAACTGGCGCCCGATGCCGCCAGGGCGGGAAGGGCCTGATGCGCACGCCCTATCTGCCCGAGGCGCTGGCCACGCGCACCTACTTCGACCGCGAGTTCGGCAAGCAGGCGGTCAAGCTGCTGCCCAACGAGTACTACGTGACGCGCGAGGACGTGGTGCTGACCACCGTGCTGGGGTCGTGCGTGGCCGCGTGCATCCGCGACGAGGTCGCCGGCGTCGGCGGCATGAACCACTTCATGCTGCCCGACGACGAAGGTGGCGGCGCTGGCGCCGACCGCATGCTGTCGCCATCGATGCGCTACGGCAGCTACGCGCTCGAGGTGCTGATCAACGAGCTGCTCAAGATGGGCGCGCGGCGCGAGCGGCTGGAGGCCAAGGTCTTCGGCGGCGGTGCGGTGCTGGCCAACATGACCACGCTGAACATCGGCGACCGCAACGCGGATTTCGTGCTGCGCTACCTCAAGGCCGAAGAGATCCGTGTGGCGGCGCAGGACCTGCGCGGCCCGCATGCGCGCCGCGTCAGCTATTTCCCGATCGGCGGGCTGGCGCTGGTGCGCCGCCTGACGCGGCAGGACGACGAGGTCTCGGTGGCGCGCGACGAACGCGCGCTGGCACGGGCCATCGCCACCTCGGCCAGGACCCCGGCGCGCGCGCCGGAGCGCACCCCCGAACTGTTTGCGCGGCAGTCTCCCACGCGCCAGCTTCCCTGACCCAACCGAGCACGAATTCCTATGACTGCCGCCAAGATCAAGGTGCTCTGCGTGGACGATTCCGCGCTGATCCGCAGCCTGATGACGGAGATCATCAACAGCCAGCCCGACATGGAAGTGGTTGGCACCGCGCCCGACCCGCTGGTGGCGCGCGACCTGATCAAGCGCCTGAACCCGGACGTGCTGACGCTGGACGTCGAAATGCCGCGCATGGACGGGCTGGATTTCCTTGAGCGCCTGATGCGGCTGCGGCCGATGCCGGTGCTGATGGTGTCGTCGCTGACCGAGCGCGGCTCGGAAATCACCATGCGCGCGCTGGAACTGGGCGCAGTGGATTTCGTCACCAAGCCCAAGCTCGGTATCCGCGACGGGCTGATCGAATACACCGACACCATTGCCGACAAGCTGCGTGCCGCATCGCGCGCGCGGGTGCGTGCGGCCGCGCAACCCGCGGCAGGCGTCGCTGCCCCCGCGCCGATTCTGCGCAGCCCGCTACTGTCGACCGAGAAGCTGATCATCCTTGGCGCCTCCACCGGCGGCACCGAGGCGATCAAGGAATTCCTGATGCCGCTGCCGCCCGACAGCCCCGCGGTGATGATCGTGCAGCATATGCCGGCCGGCTTCACGCGCTCGTTCGCGCAGCGCCTGGACGGGCTGTGCCGGGTCACCGTGAAGGAAGCCGAGCACGGCGAACGCGTGCTGCCGGGCCATGCGTACATCGCGCCGGGCGACTCGCACCTGCGCCTGGCGCGCAGCGGCGCCAACTATGTCGCGCACCTGTCGCAGGAAGCGCCGGTCAACCGCCACCGGCCCTCGGTCGACGTGCTGTTCGATTCCGCCGCCGAGCATGGCGGCAAGAACGTGATCGGCGTGATCCTGACCGGCATGGGCAAGGACGGCGCGCGCGGCATGCTGCGCATGCGCGAGGCCGGCGCCTATAACCTGGCGCAGGACGAGCACACCTGCATCGTGTTTGGCATGCCGAAGGAGGCGATCGCCACCGGCGGCGTGCATGAAATCGTGCCCTTGCCGGCGATGACCCAGCGCGTGATGGCGCGCCTGGCCACGTACGGCACGCGCGCGCAACGGGTCTAGTCGAGCCGGCAAGCCGACAACAAAGCCGGACCAACAAGCCATAACTGCATTTACCTGGAGCCCTCAAAGTGGACAAGAACATCAAGATCCTGGTCGTGGACGATTTCCCGACCATGCGCCGGATCATCCGCAACCTGCTCAAGGAGCTGGGATTCGTCAACGTCGAGGAAGCCGAGGACGGCGCCGCCGGCCTGGAGAAGGCCCGGGACGGCAGCTTCCAGTTCGTGATCTCGGACTGGAACATGCCCAACATGGACGGCCTGTCGATGCTGCAGGCGATCCGCGCCGACGCGAACATCGGCAAGATGCCGGTGCTGATGGTGACGGCCGAGGCCAAGAAGGAAAACATCATCGCCGCGGCCCAGGCCGGCGCCAACGGCTATGTGGTCAAGCCGTTCACGGCCGCCACGCTGGACGAGAAGATCACCAAGATCTTCGAGAAGCTCGCCGGTTGATCAAGAGGAGCCTTTGCCATGACTCCGACGCTGAGCAACGATTCGGCCGAGCAACTGATCCTGCGCATCGGCAACCTGACGCGGATGCTGCGCGACAATATGCGCGAGCTCGGCCTGGACAAGGAGATCGAGCGCGCCGCGCAGGCCATTCCCGACGCGCGCGACCGGCTCAACTACATCGCGGCGATGACCGAGCAGGCCGCCGAGCGCACGCTGAACGCGGTCGAACTGGCGCAGCCGATCCAGTCCGGCATCGAGCAGCAGGCCGAGACCCTGGACAAGCGCTGGGAGGCGTGGTTCGAGAAGCCGGTGGAGTTGGCCGACGCCCGCTCGCTGGTGCTCGACACGCGCGCCTTCCTGTCCGAGGTGCCGGGCCAGGCCCGCGCCACCAACAGCCACCTGCTCGACATCATGATGGCGCAGGACTTCCAGGACCTGACCGGGCAGGTGATCAAGAAGATGATGGACATGATCCGAACGCTGGAGCAGGAACTGCTGCAGGTGCTGATCGACAATGTCCCGTCCGAGCGCCGCGTGGAAGCGCAGGCGCCGTCGACGCTGCTCAACGGACCGCAGGTGAATCCGGAGGGCAAGGCCGATGTGGTGTCGGACCAGTCGCAGGTGGATGATCTGCTGGCTAGTTTGGGCTTCTGACGTTTCGTTTGGGCGCGCCTTTAAGAGTTTGCCCATACCCGCGCTTGCTGCCCCAGTTCCCGTTGGGTTCGTCGTTGCGCCGTGGCGACCGGGTTTAGCAGCCTGAGTGAGAAAGTTGGCCGACCGCCTTCTGGCGGTATCCTTACATCCGCCGTGTCTGCGCACGCCTCTTCCATGCGCGGGCCATGGCGGGGGAGCCCTCGGGCTCGCCGGCTCCTCCTCACCGGTCTGCTAACCCTGCCTTGCGCCTGCCCACCCCGATTAGCAGCGGGGTAGCGGGACTCAACCTGTAGGTCGGTGCTGTTTGGGGCCCCGAACGAATGCCCGCGGTGCCAACCTTCCTTTCTTGCCGATCAGTACGAGAACTCCCGCGGCTTTATGGTTCCTCTGAGGGAAGTCAAAGGCCTTGGCGCCCTCTTCTGATGTGCCAACCCGCACCGACCGACACATCACTCACGGCGCCGGCGATGCCAGCGGCTTCCCTTTCTCGACCACGTACACGCCCACCACCCGCGCCGCCGTGCCACCATTGTTGTGGGCGTCATGCACCACGCCGGCCGGCACCACGAACGACTCTCCGGCCTTAATGGTGCGCGGCGACTGGCCGTCGATCAGGAGTTGCACCTCGCCGTCCATGACGTAGCTGATCTCGTCTCCAGGATGCGTATGCCGCCCCGCATAGGTGCCTGGCGCCACCTCCACGCGCGCGACCACGGCTTCGCGACCCGGTACGGATACATCGGCCCGGCCGACCACGGTGCGAGTCAGTCCCGAACCCTGCGCCAGCGCGCTACCTGTCATCAGCGCCACGATGCTCAAAATGACCAGATTCTTGTAGTGCATGATTTCTCCTCGAAATTATTTATCTTTTCCATAGATGACTGCCCCGTCTGGTCCCCGCCGACATTCATGCTGGCAGGCTGTTACTACGTCAGCGCCCCTGCTTCTGGTAGGTCCCGATCAGTTCGGCATGGGCCAGTATGTGCCCCCGCATCGCCTGTTCCAGCGCCGCCTTGTCGGGCTTGCCGAGATCCGGCAGCACGACGTCCAGGGCATATAGCTTGTGGAAATACCGGTGCCGGCCAATTGGAGGACACGGCCCGCCGTAATCGGCACGGTGCCAGTCGTTCAAACCTTCGCGAGCGCCCGGCGGCAAGCTATGCCGGCTCATGCCCTGCGCAAGCGAGCCGGCCTTCGGCGGCAGGTTGTACACGACCCAATGGACCCATGTCATTTGCGGTGACGCCGGGTCCGGGGCATCCGGGTCGTCGACAATCAGGACCAGGCTGGCAGTGGAGGGTGGCAACCCAGACCAAGCCAGTGGCGGTGACACATCGGTGCCTTCGCACGTGTGCACGGTGGGGATCTCCCCGCCTTGGGCAAACGCGGGGGATGTCAGTATGAGCGGCATCGATGGCCTCTGCTGGGCAAGTAGCGTTGGTCCGAACAGCATGGCCGCTAAGGCCAGCCACCTCGGTAGAAGTGCCAATCGCACCATATCTGCCTCCGCCGGCGCATGACG
Source organism: Cupriavidus sp. IK-TO18 (assembly GCF_015549295.1). Classification (NCBI taxonomy): domain Bacteria; kingdom Pseudomonadati; phylum Pseudomonadota; class Betaproteobacteria; order Burkholderiales; family Burkholderiaceae; genus Cupriavidus; species Cupriavidus sp. IK-TO18. The sequence continues at coordinate 312,419 of NZ_JADGMP010000012.1, read as the reverse complement.
GCTGTTCCAACTTAGCCCGGATTCAATCCCTGTACAAGGGACCGTGCAGCTTTCCGAAGCCGGCGGCTGACATTCGCGCGCGGATTCCCCTGTCTTGGGACATCTGATACGTGCAGGCCTGGCAAGCGCTTGCTATCAGACTCACACGATCTTGTGCAAGCCGATCATGCGAACGCCTTGTGATACGCGTTGAGTGCGGGCGCGCCGCCCAGATGCACGTACAGCACGTTCGTTCCCTTCGGAATCTCACCCGCCTGCGCCATCGCGATCAGGCCCGCCATGGATTTGCCCTCGTACACCGGATCGGTGAGCATCGCCTCAAGCCGCGCTGCCGTGCGGATCGCATCGATCGTCCGATCGTCGGGCAGGCCATAGTCCGGGCCCGCGAAACGCGGATCGACGATCACGTCGGCGTCGTCGATCGGCTTGCGGATGCCGATCAGTTCCGCAGTCTGCCGCGCGCTCTTTGTCACGGCGCGGCGGGTCATCGCCTCGTTGCAAGCGGTATCGATGCCAATCAGGCGGCGCGGCCTGTCCTGCGCCTTGAACCCAGCGACCATGCCGCCCTGTGTCGAGCCGGTGCAGGTCGCGGTAATCACGGTGTCGAAGAACATGCCCATTTCCTGTTCCTGGCGCGCAAGTTCCTCGGTGAAGTTCGCATAGCCAAGGCCACCAAGGGGATGGTCGGATGCACCCGCCGGAATCGCATAAGGCTTGCCGCCTTCCCGGCGCACCTGCTCGAGGGCGCGCGACCAGGTCTCCTTCACCTCGGTCGAGTAGCCCTCGCCCTCCAGCAGCGTCTCGGCGCCCATCAGCCGCGACAGCAGGATATTGCCGACCTTGTCGTAGACCGGATCGTCCCAGTGTGTCCACTCCTCCTGCACCAGCCGGCAGCGCATGCCGAGCACCGCCGCGACGGCCGCAACCTGGCGCGTGTGATTCGACTGAATGTTTCCGATGGAAACGAGCGTGTCGGCGCCTTTCTTCACTGCGTCAGCGGCGAGCCACTCGAGCTTGCGAATCTTGTTGCCGCCAAACGCGAGCCCGGACGACACATCGTCGCGCTTTGCCCACACCGAAATGCCGAGCACATCGGACAGGCGATTGAGCCGATGAATCGGCGATGGGAAGAAGCCAAGCGAGATGTGGCCGAAGCGATGCTCGAGATCAAGTGCCATGGCGGGCTCCCTGTCGAGGAACGGGGAAAGATTGACTCTAGATTAGGTCCAAAAGGCCGAGACATTGGAGCGTGGCGCGCATTCACCTGGGCGCCTCGCCAGGGTCGAATCGGTATTCAAATGCGCCCTCGCTCTGGACGGAATGTTGAGGTGCAAACATCACATTCGAACGAGCTGCTTCGGCGCCGTCGAACGGCGCCTTATGGCCCGATTCCGGTCGGACGAGAAGGCGATCGCCGGCGCTTTTGTCGTTCGAGTCGTTAGATTCTAGAAGGCCAGGTATCAGTGGCCTCGCATGATTGGCCTATAGGCCTGCTCCTGACTACCCTACTGGAACACCAGCGTGCCCAGCGATTGCCCATTGATATTGAACATCGTGGATCTGGACGAAACAAAGCTGATGTTGCCGCTGGTGTCGATGCGGAATATGGTCTCATCCTCGGCGATGCGGGCATTGCTGTTGTCGAACACCTTGTCGAGCAAGGTCAAGAGCAGGCTGCTTCCGGTATCGGCGGCAACGCTATAGGACTCGGTAAGTGTTCCCACCTTCGTGGCCTGTGTGCTGTCCGAGTAAATCGTGGCGCTTGCCAGAGGTCCCGAGTCGCCGGCCTTCACTGTCGGTGGAATCGTATAGTCGGCGAACACCACAAAGGCATCCCCCTCGTCGATCACCATCACGGCATAGGTAACGGTATTGCGGGAGATGGTCCTGGTGTTCGAGAACGGCATCGAATTACCATTTGCGACAACCGTGCCGCTGACGGTTTCAGTGGTCCTCAATACCGAAGTGTTATTCAGAGAGGTCGCAACGAAAGGGGTTGCGGTCAGGGTTCCGGAGCCTGATACCGGCACATTCTCTACCGTGCCGGAAATCGAGAAACTTGCGGTCAGTCCATTCGCCGCCAGACTTGCCATGGCTGTGCTGAGCGGCACCGTCAGAGGCTGCACCGGCGTGGTGGCTGCTTCGTTGCTGTCGTTGTCGTCGCCGCCGCAGCCGCCGAGAAAGAATGAAATTGCAAGCACAAGAAGGAATCTCCCGGACATCGCAGTCTCCTGGCCGAAGTGCCCCGGATTCGAAACCTGTCTTGGCATGCGACCCGGCGGAACGGGTAGGGCATGGCGCAAACCGCAATCTTTCCATACCCGCAACCCATGCAAAATGCCCTGCTGTTCGGCAGGCTTGGCGCGCGAGCCCGTCACCCCAAATAAGCCGCAACAAAGATGCCAACACTGCCGGATGTGTTGTTTTTATTATGTTATGGCAGACATATAGATTCGAGGCGCTGGTGAAATCGGTGCAATCTGTTTCGTTCGAGATACAAGCCGGAAGCTGTCAGGCGTATGCCCTCATCCGGACGCCGCGATGGGCGAACTCAGGGTCGTCATGTCATTCACCGGCTGGCGGGATCTTCAGTTCAAGTGACTCCATTTCCAACTCCACCCAACTGCCACACATCGATGGCGGACGCGACAAGACTCAATGCTGTGCGCACTCCATGCAGCCTGGCCCATTTCTGCAAGAGTTCCCGGGTCTCCACCGACGATAGATCGCGATCCGGCTCGAGAATCTTGTGGTTGATGGGCATTACGACGAGCAAGGTGTACGGCACGACAGATCCGATCAGTAGCGCGGCAGCAAACCACCAGATACTGGCGCCCAAAAGCCATGCCATCACTCCGCTCAGTAAGCTGACCAGCGCCAATGGAGCCTGCATGAGCGTGGCGCGCTTATAGCTGGGCGCCCACTGCTGTGCCGCGGACCTTGTCTCAAGCACCATTCTTGCGGGATGCTCAACCACGTTGATATACAAGGCGGCCCCGGCGAAGAGCATCGCAGCGAACGCGGCAATCATTTGCAGTGCGTGGTTCATCACACCCTCCGTGAAGCCTACCTCCAATTATGGTGAAGAACCCGAGAGGCCCCACAGGGAGTTCGTAAGGCATTGGAAGGCTTCCGGCGTTTTGCGCGCGACTGGCAGGTTCGCTGACGATGCCTGATGGACAAGCACAGCGCTCACCCACAGGAGTGCGTCCACGACGGGCGGTGGCTTGTTTCAAGGCACTCGCCGGTCGACGGCCACTCCAGATTTCCCTAAAGTCTCCCAACCCCCCGCCGTTAATCCCCCAAGTCCCCCGATTTCCCAAACAACACCCAAATCCCCCGCCTTTTCCCATGAATGGGAAGCCCCCCACGCTTCGATAATCCGTGCTGACGAATAGCGGCCTGCCGCTTCGCACGGAGCGTGGATGTCCGAAGAAAGCGATCTCGAGAAAACCGAACCCGCCTCACCCCGGCGCCTGGAAAAGGCGCGCGAGGAGGGGCAGGTGGTGCGTTCGCGCGAGCTGGCCACGTTCATCATGCTGATCGCCGGCGTCCTCGGCCTGTGGACGCTGGGCGGCCACATGGGCCGCAGCCTCAACCAGGTCATGCAGGGCGCGCTGCGCTTCGAGCGGGAAACCGCCTTTGATACCTCGCGCATGCTGTCGCGCTTCGTGCTGATGGTGTGGGACAGCCTGCTCGCCTTCCTGCCGCTGCTGCTGCTGTTCGGCGTTGCCGCACTGGCCGCGCCGCTGATGCTGGGCGGCTGGGTGTTCTCGGCCAAGTCGTTCGCGCCGCAGTTCTCGCGCATGTCGCCGATGGCCGGATTGGGCCGCCTGTTCTCCGCGCATTCCCTGGTGGAGTTGCTCAAGGCGGTGGCCAAGTCGCTGCTGGTCGGCGCGGTCGGCGCCTGGGTGCTGTGGCAGCGCCTGCCTGAGGCGATCGCGCTGATGAACGCACCGGTCCAGGAAGCGCTGCTGCACATGGTCGACCTGGTGCTGTACTGCTGCCTGGTGGTGTCGCTGTCGCTGCTGGTGGTGGCGGCCATCGACGTGCCCTGGCAGTACTGGGAGTTCTTCAAGAAGCTGCGCATGACCAAGGAAGAGGTCAAGCAGGAATTCAAGGAGAGCGAGGGCGATCCGCATATCAAGAACCGCATCCGCCAGCAGCAGCGCGCCATGGCCCGCCGCCGCATGATGACCGAGGTGCCCAAGGCCGACGTGGTGGTGACCAACCCCACGCACTTCGCCGTGGCGCTGCGCTATGAAGAGGGCCGCATGGGCGCGCCGCGCGTGGTGGCCAAGGGCACCGGCGAAGTCGCCGCGCGCATCCGCGCGCTGGCCGCCGAGCACCGCGTGCCGCTGATGTCGGCGCCGCCGCTGGCGCGCGCGCTGCACCGCCACGTGGAGCTGGGCCACGAGATTCCCGCCGGACTCTATACCGCCGTGGCCGAAGTGCTGGCCTGGGTCTACCAACTGAAGCACTGGCACTACTCGCAGGGCCCGCAGCCGCAGGCGCCGTCGGACCTGCTGGTGCCTGATGAACTCGCCGTACCGGAAAGCCGCGAATGAATGCTCTGAGCTCATTGCTGAACCTGCCTGGCCTGCGCTCGGCCGGCCAGATGAAGGCCTTCACTGGGCCGCTGCTGATCATCATGATCCTGGGGATGATGATCCTGCCGCTGCCGGCCTTCGTGCTGGATCTGCTGTTCACCTTCAATATCGCGCTGGCGATCATGGTGCTGCTGGTCAGCATGTACACGCAGAAGCCGCTGGACTTTGCCGCGTTCCCCGCGGTGCTGCTGTTTACCACGCTGCTGCGCCTGTCGCTGAATGTCGCCTCCACCCGCGTGGTGCTGCTCGAAGGCCATACCGGCCCGGACGCCGCCGGCAAAGTGGTGGAAGCGTTCGGCCACTTCCTGGTGGGCGGCAACTTCGCGGTCGGCATCGTGGTGTTCGCAATCCTGGTTGTGATCAACTTCATGGTCATCACCAAGGGCGCGGGCCGGATTGCCGAGGTGGGCGCGCGCTTCATGCTGGACTCGATGCCCGGCAAGCAGATGTCGATCGATGCCGACCTCAACGCCGGCCTGATCGACGAAGCGGCGGCCAAGAAGCGCCGCGCCGAAGTGGCGCAGGAATCCGACTTCTACGGCGCCATGGACGGTGCCAGCAAGTTCGTGCGCGGTGACGCCGTGGCGGGCCTGATCATCATGTTCATCAACGTCGCCGCGGGCATGGTGGTGGGCATGGTGCAGCACGACCTGGACTTCGGCACCGCAGTGCACAACTACACGCTGCTGACCATCGGCGACGGCCTGGTCGCGCAGATCCCGGCGCTGGTGATCTCCACCGCGGCCGGCGTGATCGTGTCGCGCGTGGCCAATGAGCAGGATGTCGGCGAACAGCTGACCGGGCAGCTGTTCTCCAACCCGCGCGTGTTGTACCTGACCGCCGGCATCATGGGGCTGATGGGCATCATCCCGGGCATGCCGCATTTCGCCTTCCTGCTGCTGTCCGGCGCGCTGGTCTGGATGGGCCGCTACCTGTCGCGCAAGGCGGCGACGCAGCAGCAGGTCAGGCAGCGCGAGGAACGCGCGCCCGCTGTCGCGCAGGAGTCGACCGAAGCCAGCTGGGACGACGTCTCGCTGGTCGACCCGCTTGGCATGGAAGTGGGCTATCGCCTGATCACGCTGGTCGACCGCGCGCAGGACGGCGAACTGCTCGGCCGCATCAAGAGCATCCGCAAGAAGGTGGCGCAGGAAATCGGCTTCCTGGTGCCGGTGGTGCATATCCGCGACAACCTGGAACTCAAGCCCAACGCCTACCGCATCACGCTCAAGGGCGTCGAGATCGGCCGCGGCGAAGCCATGCCGGGGCAATGGATGGCGATCAACCCGGGCCAGGTCAGCGGCACGCTGCCGGGCGCGGCCACGCGCGATCCCGCCTTCGGCCTGCCGGCGGTATGGATCGACGCGGGCATCAAGGAGCAGGCGCAGTCCTACGGCTACACCGTGGTCGATGCCAGCACCGTGGTCGCCACGCACCTGAATCACCTGATCCACATGCATGCGGCCGAGCTGCTCGGCCGCCAGGAAGTGCAGGCGCTGCTGGACCGCATCGCCAGGGACGCGCCCAAGCTGACCGAAGACCTGGTGCCCAAGACCATCTCGCTGACGGCGCTGCAGAAGATCCTGCAGAACCTGCTCGACGAAGGCGTGGCGATCCGCGACATGCGCACCATCCTCGACGTGGTGGCCGAGCATGCGCCCAAGATCAGCGATCCGAACGAACTGACCGCGATGGTGCGCGTGGCCATGGGCCGCGCCATCACGCAGCAGCTGTTCCCCAACAACGCCGACCTGCAGGTGATCGGCCTCGACGCCGGCCTCGAGCGGGTGCTGTCGCAGGCGCTGACCAACGGCGGCGGCATCGAGCCAGGCCTGGCCGATGCGCTGCTGCAGCAGACCCAGGGCGCGGTCACGCGCCAGGAGCAGATGGGGCTGGACCCGGTGCTGCTGGTGCCGTCGCAGCTGCGCCCGCTGATGGCGCGCTTCCTGCGCCGCACGCTGCCGCAGCTGCGGGTGCTGTCGCATGCCGAAGTGCCTGACAACCGCAATATCCGCATCACCGCCATGATCGGCGCGTGAGCGATCACCCGACAGAGCCAACGATGAGCGTAGCTAAATTTGTCGCCGCCAACGGCCGTGAAGCCATGCGCCAGGTGCGCGAAGCCATGGGCCCCGATGCCGTGGTGCTGTCCAACCGTACCGTAGAGGGCGGTGTCGAGATCGTCGCGATGCGCGATGCCGACCTGGGCAGCGTATCGGCCAGCGCGCAGGCCTATGTGCCGCCCGCGCCGGCGGCGGAGCCTGCAGCCATTGGCGACCTGCGCGGCGAGCTGCAGTCGATGCGCGCGATGCTGGAGCGCCAGCTTGCCGGCATCGGCAATGCGCCCACCGCGGCGGGCCACGGCGTTGCCGCCAGCGACCCGCTGCGCGAATCGCTGTTCGAATGGATGGTGGGGGCCGGCTTCTCCGGCCAGCTGGCGCGCACGCTGCTGGCACGCCTGCCGCTGGGCTACGACCGTCCGGCCGCGATGACCTGGATCCGCAAGGAGCTGGCCAGCAAGGTGCCGGTGCTGGGCGACGAAGACCAGCTGTTCGCACAGGGCGGCGTGCTGGCGCTGATCGGGCCCACCGGCGTGGGCAAGACCACCACCACCGCCAAGCTGGCGGCGCGGTTCGTGCTGCGCCACGGCGCCGACAAGCTGGCGTTGCTGACCACCGACAGCTTCCGTATCGGCGCGCATGAACAGCTGCGCATCTATGGCGACATCCTCGGCGTGCCGGTGCATGCGGTGAAGGACGCCGCCGACCTGCGCTTCGCGCTGGCGGCAATGAAGGACAAGCACCTGGTCATCATCGACACCGTCGGCATGAGCCAGCGCGACCGCAGCCTGTCGGAGCAGATCGCCATGCTCGCCGGCGTGCCCGCGCCGGTGCAGCGCGTGCTGCTGCTCAACGGCGCCAGCCACGGCGACACGCTCAATGAAGTCGTGCATGCCTACCGACACGACGCCGCGCCCGACGATGGCGGCATCGACGGCTGCATCATCAGCAAGCTGGATGAAGCTACCCACCTGGGCTCGGTGCTCGATGTGGTGATCCGCCATCGGCTGCCGGTGTTCTACGCCTCGACCGGCCAGCGCGTGCCCGAGCACCTGGAGCTGGCCAGCAGCGCCGCGCTGGTCGAACGCGCTTTCCTGACACCGCGCCGCGGCTCGGTCTTTAACGATGCCGACGTCGCGCGCCGCCGCCACGCGGCAGCGGACGATCAGTCCGGGAAGGGCGGGAAGGGCGGCGCCGAAGACGTGCTGCGCTCGCTCACCGACAGCGCCGATGCGCTGGGCCAGTGTGTCGCGGAACTCAACGGCGCGGGCCTGGGCTTCGACCTGGCGCGCTCGCTGTGGCAGCAGCGCACCGCGGGCGATACCGCGCTGCGCGCGATGGCGCAGCAGGTGCGCGAAGCGGTCTGCCGCGACGTCAACCGTGCCTGCGACCAGTACGTGCTGGCGCTGGCGGCCACGCTGCCGGTCAGCGTGCCCGGCCGCCGCACGCCGCAGCCGCTGCAGCACACGCTGTGGCTGGGCGACCGCGACGGCACGCCGCTGGCCGCCACCGTCACCGCCGCTGGCCGCGCCGGCCAGCCGCTGGGCGAGGCCGACGCCGAGGCCGCCAACCTGCGCGCCGCCATGAGCGCTGCGCGCAGGGTGGTCAACGTGGTCGACGCGATGCCGTCCGCCGCCACGCTGGCGCGCTGGCAGCAGGCCGGCGAACGCTGGATCGCGGGCGCGCGCAAGACCGTGCGCGTGGTGGGCGCAGGCGCCGCCTGGAAGCTCGATGCACTCGCCGATACGCTGACCTTCCACGCCATCGGCGACGCCATCGTGCGCGAGCGCGACGCGGTGCGCTGGCTGGCCACCGCCGACGTGCGCGTGCCCGACAGCCCCGCGCGTGGCAAGGGCGCTCCCGAAGGCGGCATCGATGCCTGCCTGGTGGTGGTGCGCCTGGTCGACCGCGCCAGCGGCGAGCTGCTCGATACCCGTTATCTGCTGTGCGACCCGGCGCTGGCGCCGGATGCAGCACAGGTGGCGCACTGGGCGCCATGGTCGGATACGGCCGAAACGCGCCTGCGCACGCTGCGCCATGCCATCGACCACTTCGCGCAGGATGCCGAAGCCGGCCACGCCGCCAGTGCCGCGCTCGCGGCGCTGCAGCTTGGCCTGTCGGTGCTGTGCCTCGAACACGCGCCAACCGCGACCGCGCCGGCGTTCCTGGCACGCCTGGCCGGGCGCACCGTGCGAGCCGGCACGGCGGTGCCGGGCACCGTGCTCAATGAAGGCATGGGCCGCATGCTGGCGCTGCTCGACGTGCTGGAGAATTACTCCGGCCGCGCCGCGGCGGCACCCGCTGTCGCGGAAGCGGCCGATGTCATGGGAGCCCTGCAGTGAGCACGCTCGCCATGGACCAGGCGGAAAGCCTGCGGCGCATGCTGGCGCCGCGCACCACGCGCCGCATCGCCGTGGTCGCCAGCGAACGCGGTGCCGGCGCCACCACGGTGGCGCTGGGCCTTTCGCACGCGCTTGCGATGCAGGGCGAGCGCGTACTGCTGCTCGACGAAGACCCGGCCACGGCGCGCGCGACCAGGCTCGCCGGCGCGACCCCGGCCGGCACGCTCGCCGACGTGCAGGAAGGACGCCTGCCGCTGGAAGCCGCGGCGGGCGTCGGCACCGGCGGCGCGGTATCGGTGCTGCCGGCCGGCCGCCAACGCGCGGGGCTCGACGTGCCCGCCGCGGCGCTGTCGGCCTTTCGCAGCGTGCTGGTCGATGCCACCGCCGATGCCGACGGCGCGCTGTCGCCCTTTGCCGGCGGCGCGCACAACGTGGTGATCGTGATGCGCCCGGAGCTGGCGTCGATCACCGCCGCCTATGCCTGCATCAAGCGCCTGCATCACCTGTATGCCTGGCGCCGCTTCTACCTGGTGGTCAACATGGCCGCCACCGAAGCCGCCGTGCAGGCGATCCTGCGCAACCTGGCGCGTACCGCCAGCCAGTACCTCGGCGTGGAAGTGCTGCGCGCCGGCTGGCTGCCGGCCGACCCGCTGGTGGCGCGCGGCGTGCAGCTTGGCCGCTGCGTGGTCGAGGCCTTCCCGGCAGCACCCGCGACCAGCGCGCTGCGACGCACCGCCGGCAGCATCGGCGGCTGGCCGCTGCGCGCCGAGGCGCCGGCCCCTGCCGCGACGCCGGTGCCGGCGTGAGCGCCACCCGAGCCATGCCTTACCAACGAACCAGACCCTGAGCCAGCCGGCGCGCCGCGTGGCGTGCCCGTCCAGCAATCCAGCATTCACGAGAATTGCACCATGTATACGATCCAGGGAAAGCTCGACCAGGCCGATGTGGTCAAGGCGCACGCACAGCTGGTGCGTCGCATCGCCTTGCAGCTGGCCGCCAAGCTGCCTGCCAGCGTGCAGATCGACGACCTGATCCAGGCCGGCATGATCGGCCTGCTCGACGCCGCCAAGCGCTATGAAGACACCCACGGCGCGCGCTTCGAGACCTACGCCAGCCAGCGCATCCGCGGCGCCATGCTCGACGAGGTGCGCGCTAACGACTGGCAGTCGCGCAGCCTGCGCCAGTTCACGCGGCGCATCGAACGCACCCAGCGCTCGCTCGAGCAGAAGCTCGGACGCACGCCGCTCGATTCCGAGGTGGCCGAGGCGATGGAGATGCCGCTGGGCGAATACCAGGTCCTGCTCAACGAGGTCTATGGCTGCCAGCTGCTGCATTACGAGGATTTCGAGCGCTCCGGGGAAGAGGATTTCCTCGACCGCCATCTTGGCGGCAGCGACGACGGCAATCCGCTGACGGTGCTGATGGAAAGCGGCATGCGCCAAGCGCTGATCCGCGCCATCGACCGGCTGCCCGAGCGCGAGAAGCTGGTGCTGTCGCTGTGCTATGACCAGGAGCTGAACCTGCGGGAGATCGGGGCGGTGCTGGATGTGACCGAGTCGCGCGTGTGCCAGATCCGGGGGCAGGCGATTACGCGGTTGCGGAACCAGTTGCGTGGGTTGTTGTGATGGGTGTTGGTGGCCTGCTTGCCCGCGGCGCCGGCGTCGTGCTGCTCGCTGCGTCGGCTTGTGCCTGGGCGGCGATCGAAGGTGGGACACGGCATGCGTGGACCGGGTCGGTCAATGGGCCGGCGTTGCATGGGCGGGGGCAGCGGGCGGTGTCGGCGCCGATTCAGCCTGTGGGGGTGTTGCCGCAGGCTGAAGGGGTGATTACGACGGTGCGGTGGCGTTACAGCTTTGCGCAGACGCCGCCGGCCGAGTTGCAGGCATATTTGTGCAATGCGCAGCGGTGTGTGATGTTGCCCCAGGCCGAGGGGCTAACGTCCGCGTTCTCCGGCGATGATGCTACCAAGGGGTTTGTGTTTGCGTTTCGGGTGCCGGGGCAGGGGAGTCTGGTGCCGGTTTTGCAGGGGCGGAGTAATGAGGTGGTTGTGGGCTTTCGGTAGGCATCTGTTCTAGGTGCCTGGCTGGCCACCAGATGGGGACCTATCCGCAAGGCACGCAACAAAAAGCCGATGCCGGTCCGCAACGCAAAACCCAAATCAGCCTGCCGCCAGGCTCACCCCCCCAACCCCGGTCGCCGCCTTCCCATCCTTCCCATACAACCCGGCATCCCCGCCACTATGCTGCCGCAGCGCCTGAATCGCCTGCTGCGTGAAATCGAGATGTGCCTTGATGACCGCGCCATTCAGCGCATTGCCATCCCGCGTCACCCGCGCAGCAAAGATCAGCTTGCGCCAGGCCTCCGCCACGCCGGCATCGAGCCGGCCAAGCAATTGCCCGTCCGCGCCAGCACGCAGGCCCAGCGCCTGCATCTGCGCTTCCCGCGCCCGGACCTGCCGCGACAGCCCCTGACCCACTTCCACCTTGCGCGTCAGCAACTCGCTGAGCGCAGTGAAATCCCCGCGCTTGATGGCATCTCGCTCTTGCGCAAGAAGTTGCCCGAAAGCTTCAACACCTTCGGTTTCACGCTGCAGGGACTGGATCAGGCTTTGGCTCATGATTTGGCTATTGAGGGTCGGCCTGGCCTAGCTCGCGCAAGCTGGCGAGCAGGCCATCGGCAATCTTGCCCGGGTCGATCTTGATCCGGCCTTCGGCGATGGCCTGGCGGATTTCTTCGACCTTGGCGGTATCGATATCGTCGTCGGTTTCCTGCGCCAGGCGGCTGCTGATCTCGCGCACCTGTGCGGCCAGCGGACTGACGCTCAGCCCGGAGGACGGCGGGGCGGCGCTGGCCGGTGCGGCCTGGGGCCGGGCGGCGGCGTCGCCTGCGGGCGCGTCGGCGGGCCGGGACGAGGTGGAATGGTTGATCTTCACGGGCGTTCCTTGCTGGTTTCCTATGGCATTACGGCCGTGGCGGGGAAATCTTTAGGGAACGTGCCCCAGGGGTGCGTCCCATATCGCCCGCAAGGCTGGACCGGCGGCATTTTCGCATGCCGCGGTGCCATCGGAATCCGGCTGCCAGCCACGATCGGCAGACTCGAAGTGCTTATTGCAGCACGACGGTATCACCGCTGCGCACCAACCCGTTGACCACCTGGCCGTTGCGCAGGCGGACCTGCACGGTATTGCCGGTGGCGGCGTCGGCCAGCACCTTGCCCTCGCTGGAGATCTGGAACGCCTCACCCTCGACCGACACCGTGACGGTCTGTCCCTGGCGCACCGCGATGGCCTTGCGCAGCAGGTCGCTGCGCATGGGCGAGCCGGCGGCGATGCGGTTGGCGGCGACGGCGCCGGCGAGCTGGGCCGGGTCGGTGATGACCGCGCGCGGCAAGGTGGCAAGGTCGCCCTGGCGCACTTCGATATCGGCCTGGCTGACCGGTTCGCCCGGACCCAGGGCGCGCGACGCGACGTAATAGTCGGTCAGCACCGATACGCGCGCCTGCATATAGCGCACCCACGGCCGCTCGCCGCCACAGCGCACGCCGACCGAGACCCGCCCCCACGGCGAGGCGCCGGCGGGCAGAAATGGGTCGGGCGATGCGCACTCCGGCGCGCGGCCGCCCGACGGCGGAGCCACCTGCACGCTGACCTTGCCGGGCAGGCCGGCGGTCTGCTGCAGCAGGAAGCGCTCCACGGCAGCGCGTGCGGGATCCTCGGTGAAGGGGCTTGCAGCGGCCGCGTGCTGGCCGGCCGCCGGTGCCTGCATGGCGACCGGAGTGACCTGCGCCGGCGCAGCGCCGGCGGCCCCGGCAAGGCACAGCAGGCCTGCCGCCAGCAGGGTCTGCGCCTTGCGCGGGCCGTTGCGGCGGGAATAGCGGCCGAGGGTGCGTCGGAGGGAGCGGCGATTGGGGTTCATCTGGTCTTCCCGGCAAGGACGGCGGGGCCTGCGCTGGCATGCCCGGCGCGCTGCCCCGTGACCGGCGGCGCGCCCCGTCTACATCAGTCATCGGGTTCCGATTGTAGGCAGCGCCTCGCGCGAGGGCGTGCCGAAATGCAAGGATTTCCCGTCCTTATTCATCCGATTGGCGCCACCGGCCCCCGCCTAAGATGGCACCCCTGAAGAAGGTCGTCCAGGGAGATGCCAGCATGATCGACAGACTCGACGCGTCGCTACGCTTCCAGCAGGAAGCGCTGAGCCTGCGCAACCAGCGGCAATCGGTGATTGCCTCCAACATCGCGCACGCCGATACCCCGGGCTACAAGGCCCGCGACTTCGATTTCGCCAGCACGCTGGCGCAGTCCGTGGAACGCGGCCATCGCAACGAAGGCATGTCGCTGTCGACCACCCAGGTCCGCCACCTGCCCGCGCAGGCGCCGACCCGCGAGGCGTTCGATCTGGCCTACCGCATTCCGCTGCAGTCCAGCGTCGACGGCAACACCGTTGAAATGGATGCCGAGCGCGTGGCCTTCGCCGACAACGCGGTGCATTTCGAGTCGGGCCTGACGGTGATGAACTCGAAGATCAAGACCATGCTGGCGGCGATCCAGCAATAAGCGAGCAACAGATCCAGCAGCAAGGAGGGAGCGCATGCCGGCAATGAACATCTTCGACGTCGCGGGCTCGGCCATGGCGGCGCAGTCGCAGCGCATGAACGTGACCGCGTCCAACCTGGCCAACGCCGACAGCGTGGTCAGCCCGGACGGGCAGGCCTACCGTGCCAAGCAGGTCGTGTTCGGCATGGCGCCCACGCCCGGCCAGAGCGACGTCGGCGGGGTACAGGTGGCCGGCATCAGCGAAGACCCTTCGCCGCCGCGCATGGTCCACAACCCCACGCATCCGATGGCGAACGCGCAGGGCTACGTGGTCATGCCCAACGTCAACCCGGTGGAAGAGATGGTCAACATGATCTCGGCCTCGCGCTCGTACCAGGCCAATGTCGAGGTGCTCAACTCCGCCAAGAACATGATGCTCAAGACGCTGACGATCGGCCAGTAACGGCCCTCGACGAGCTAAGGAAAGAGGAACCGCGCGACATGACAACCACTTCTTCGGTCAACAGCAACAGCAGTACCACCAACATCAACGATGCTCTGAAGAACAGCAGCGCCAGCGCCGCCGACCTGCAGAACAACTTCCTGAAGATGCTGGTGACCCAGCTCAACAACCAGGACCCGCTCAAGCCGCTGGACAACTCGCAGCTGACCTCGCAGCTGGCGCAGATCTCCACCGTCAGCGGCATGCAGACCATGAATGCGACCCTGTCGCAGCTGCTGAACCAGGTCAGCGCCAGCCGCGCGATGGACTCCGCCGCGCTGATCGGCCGCACGGTGATGGTGCCGGGCAAGCAGGTGTCGGTCGAAGGCGGTGTGCCCTCCAGGTTCGGCGTCGACCTGCCGTCCACGGCGGACGCCGTCACGGTCGACGTGCTCGACGACAAGGGCAACGTGGTGCGCACCATCGACATGAAGGGCCAGACCTCGGGCGTGCACGACGTGGCGTGGGACGGGAAGAACGATGCCGGTGTCGCGGTCGCGGACGGCGAATACACCTTCCGCGTCAACGCCACAGCCAACGGCACCTCGGTGCAGCCGGTGGCGCTGGTCTACGGCAAGGTACAGAGCATCAGCGGTGACGCGTCCGGCGTGCTGGTCAACCTGGCCGACGGCCAGGCAGCGAACGTCGACGAGGTGCGGCGCATTCTCTAATCGCAGGCGCTGGCGCATGCTGCGCGCACCGGCATCAACGACAGCCAAGTCAAAAGGAAGATATCCATGGGTTTCGGTCAAGGGGTAAGCGGCATCAACGCCGCGGCAGCCAATCTGGATGTAATCGGCAACAACATTGCCAATGCCAACACGGTCGGCTACAAGCAATCGAGCACGCAGTTCGCCGATGTCTACGCCGGCAGCAAGATCGGCCTGGGCACCACGGTGAACTCGGTGGTCCAGTCGTTCAAGCAGGGCAATATCGAGGCCTCCGGGCGATCGCTGGATGTGGCCATCACCAATGGCAGCGGCTTCTACCGGCTGGTCGGGACGGATGGATCGGTGCATTTCTCGCGCAATGGGCAGTTCCTGCGCACGGATGACGGCCGCATCGTCAACGCGCAGGGCCTGCAGCTGACCGGCTATCCGGCAGCCGCGGCCGGCGGCGGCGCCACGCCGCAGCCGCTGGTGGTATCCAATGCGCAGATGCCGCCCCAGGAAACCACCGACATCACGGCGCAGTACAACCTCGATTCGCGCAGCACCGTGCCGACGACCGCGTTCGCCAGCACGCCCGGCAACCTGCCTGACTCGTCGATGTACAACTACAGCACCAGCATGACGGTGTACGACTCGCTCGGCAATGCCAGGCAGGTGGTTGCCTATTTCGGCAAGGAGATGGGAGGGGCGCCGACGGTGCCCGGCGGCACCGATTGGGTGCTGAACGTGACCGACGAGGCCGGCAACCGGCTTGGAATCGGCGATGCCGCCACGACGCCGCCCACCCCCGCCGGCCAGACGGTCACGCTGGCGTTCGACAGTGCCGGCAAACTGGTCTCCACCAACCCCGCCTCGTTCGCATTGACCTCGCCGGCGGCAAACGGCGCCGGCGCCATGTCGATGAAGGTAGACCTGGCCGGCACGACGCAATTTGGCTCCGACCACGACGCCAAGCCGCCCCAACAGAATGGCTATGCCTCGGGCAGCCTGCTCGGCTTCTCGATCGAAGCCGACGGCACCATCCGCGGCAGCTACTCGAACGAGCAGACCCAGGAACTCGGCACCGTGGTGCTGGCCAGCTTCGGCAACGCCGAAGGCCTGCGCGCCGAGGGCGGCAATACGTGGGCAGCCACCGGCGCCTCCGGCCAGCCGGTCATCGGCACGCCGGGCGGCGCGCGCGGCCAGCTGATGTCGAACGCCAATGAAGCGTCCAACGTCGACCTCTCCGCCGAGTTGGTCAACCTGATCATCGCCCAGCGCAACTACCAGGCCAACGCCAAGACCATCGAGACGCAGAACCAGGTCATGCAGTCGCTGGTGAACATGTAAGGCACGACGCGTCGCGTGAAGAGCAAACCAGCTGAGGCAAGTCGATGGACCGTATGATCTATACCGCCCTGTCGGGCGCCAAGCAGATACTCGACCAGCAGGCGGCGGTATCGAACAATCTGGCCAACGTGTCGACGCCCGGGTTCCGCGCGCAGGTCAACCTGTACCGCGCGGTGCCCGTGGTCGGTGCCGAGGCCGGCACGCGCGCCTTCACGCTGGCCTCGACGCCCGGCGCCGACATGCGCGCCGGTCCGTTGACCTACACCGGCCGCAATCTCGACGTGGCGCTGCAGGGCAACGGCTGGCTGGTGGTGCAGGCGCCTGATGGCTCCGAGGCCTATACCCGTGCCGGCGCGCTGCAGGTCGCGCAGGACGGCCAGGTGCAGACCCTGTCCGGCCTGCCGGTGATGGGCGACGGCGGCCCGCTGGCGGTGCCGCCGGGCTCGCAGGTCACCATCGGCACGGATGGCACCATCACCGCGCGCGGCCCGGGCGAAGCATCGGCTGGCCTGGCCCAGGTAGGCAAGCTGCGCGTGGTCAACCCGCCCAACGACGCCATCGCGCGCGGCGACGATGGCCTGTTCCGCCTGCGCCCCGGCGCGCAGCCGCTGGAAGCCGACCCCACCGTGCGCGTGATTTCCGGCGCGCTCGAGGGCAGCAACGTCAACCCGACCGAAGCCATGGTCGAGATGATCGCCAATGCGCGCCGCTTCGAGATGCAGATGAAGATGATCCAGGGCGCGGACGGCAACGAGCAGCGCGCCAACCAGCTGCTGTCGACCAACTGACGCGGCGGCAAAACAGAACCGAGCGCGGCGCGCCGATTGCACGCCCCTCGCTCCAGCTACCAGCTACAAGACTCCCAGCAAGGACCACCATGATCCGCTCTCTCTGGATTGCCAAGACCGGCCTCGATGCGCAGCAGACGCAGATGGACGTGATCTCGAACAACCTGGCCAACGTGTCGACCAACGGCTTCAAGCGCGGCCGCGCGGTGTTCGAGGAACTGATGTACCAGACCATCCGCCAGCCCGGCGCGCTGTCGTCGGACCAGACCACGCTGCCCTCGGGCATGCAGCTGGGCACCGGCGTGCGCCCGGTCGCGACCGAGCGCATTCACACACAGGGCAATCCGCAGCAGACCGGCAACAACAAGGACGTGGCCATCATCGGCCAGGGCTTCTTCCAGGTAGCGCTGCCCGACGGCACCACTGCCTACACCCGCGACGGCTCGTTCCAGGTGGACCAGAACGGCCAGCTGGTGACGTCCAGCGGCTTCGTGATCCAGCCCGCCATCACCATCCCGGCCAACACGCTGTCGCTGACGGTGGCGCGCGACGGCACGGTGTCGGTGACGCAGCCGGGCTCGAGCGCCAATGTGCAGGTCGGCCAGCTGCAGCTGGCCACCTTCATGAACCCGGCCGGCCTGGAAAGCATGGGCGAAAACCTGTATGTGCAGACCGATGCTTCGGGCGCGCCCAATACCACCGTGCCGGGCCTGAACGGCGCCGGCGTGCTGCAGCAGAACTACGTGGAAGCGTCCAACGTCAACGTGGTGGAAGAGCTGGTCAGCATGATCCAGACCCAGCGCGCGTACGAGATCAACAGCAAGGCAGTGCAGACTTCAGACCAGATGCTGCAGCGCCTGGCGCAGATGGGTTGAGAGTTGTGGACATGGCCACCTTGCTTTCCCGCCTGGGCGCGCATGCGCTGGTTTGCCTGGCCGGCGTGGCAATGCTGGCCACGAGCGGCTGTGCGCTGGTGCCGCGCGAGCCGCTGGTGCAACTGCCCACCACCGCGCGCGCCGAGCCGCGCCCGGTCGGGCCGGCTTCCGGATCGATCTACCAGTCGTCGTATGCCGGCAACCCGCTGTTCGAGGACCGCCGCCCGCGCAACGTGGGCGACATCCTGACCATCGTCATCACCGAGAACGTCAACGCCAGCAAGAACTCCGGCACCAATACCAGCCGTAGCGGCAGCACCACGCTGACGTTCGATGCCGTGCCGCGCGCACTGGGCGGGCTGTTCGGCGCCAGCCAGAACGCCGACATCAATGGCGGCAACAACATGAAGGCCAGCGGCGGCGCCAGCGCGGCCAACACCTTCAACGGCACTATCACCGTCACCGTGCTGGAAGTCTTGCAGAACGGCAACCTGGTGGTCTCCGGCGAAAAACAGATGGCGATCAACCAGGGCGCCGAGTTCATCCGCTTCTCGGGCGTGGTCAACCCGCGCACCGTCACCGGCGACAACGCCGTGCTGTCCACGCAGGTGGCCGACGCGCGCATCGAGTACACCGCCAAGGGCGTGATCGACGAAGCGCAGAACATGGGCTGGCTGCAGCGCTTCTTCCTCAATGTCTTACCGTTCTGACCGCGCCATGTCCGCTTCCATGCTCGCCTATTTCCTGTCACGCCTGCTGCGCGTGAGCGTGATCAGCCTGGCGCTGGGCGTGGCCTTCGGCGCCTTCGCCACCGCTGCCAAGGCCGAGCGCCTGAAGAACCTGGCCACTTTCCAGGGCGTGCGCGACAACCCGCTGGTGGGCTACGGCCTGGTGGTCGGCCTGGACAACACCGGCGACCAGACCATGCAGACGCCGTTCACCACGCAGAGCCTGACCAACATGCTCTCGCAGCTGGGGATCACGCTGCCGGCCGGCAAGAACATGCAGCTCAAGAACGTGGCCGCGGTGATGGTCACGGCCACGTTGCCCGCGTTTGCGCAGCCGGGCAGCCAGCTTGACGTGGTGGTGTCGTCGATGGGCAATGCCAAGAGCCTGCGCGGCGGCACGCTGCTGATGACGCCGCTCAAGGGCGCCGACGGGCAGGTCTACGCCATCGCGCAGGGCAACATGCTGGTGGGCGGCGCGGGCGCGTCGGCCAACGGCAGCAAGGTGCAAATCAACCAGCTTGCGGTGGGCCGTATCGCCAACGGCGCTATCGTCGAGCGCGCGGTCGCGCCGTTCCAGCCGGACGGCGGCGTGCTCAACCTGGAGCTGAAGGAAACCGATTTCGGCACCGCCGAGCGCGTGGTCGAAGCCATCAACCGTTCCATGGGCGGCGGCGTCGCCGCGGCGCTCGACGGCCGCACCGTGCAGGTGCGCGCTCCCGCCGCGCCGAGCGCGCGCGTGGGCTTCCTGGCCCGCATCGAGAATATCGACGTGACCCCCGCCAAGGCCGCGGCCAAGGTCATCCTGAACGCCCGCACCGGTTCGATCGTGATGAACCAGGCGGTGACGGTGGAAGACTGCGCGGTCGCGCACGGCAACCTGTCGGTGGTGATCAACACGCAGCCGGTGATCAGCCAGCCCGCGCCATTCAGCGAGGGCCGGACCGTGGTGGCGCCGGTGTCCCAGATCGACATGAGGCAGCAGGGCGGCTCGCTGCAGGTGGTCAGGGCGGGCGCCTCGCTGGCGGCCGTGGTCAAGGGCCTGAACGCGCTGGGCGCGACCCCGGCCGACCTGCAGACCATCCTGGAAGCGATGCGCGCCGCCGGTGCGCTGCGTGCGGAACTGGAAGTGATCTGATCATGAGCGCGTCCATGCCACCGCAGGCCGCGGACCTGACGCAGCGCTTCGCGCTCGACACGCAGGGCTTCGAGGCGCTCAAGCACAGCGCGCGCAACGGTGCCGACGCGGCCACCCTGCAGGCGGCCGCCAAACAGTTCGAGGCGGTGTTCACGCAGATGGTGCTCAAGAGCATGCGCAATGCCACGCCGCAGGATGGACTCTTCGACAACGAGCAGAGCAAGCTCTATATGTCGATGATGGACCAGCAGCTCGCGCAGCAGATGTCGTCGCGCGGCATCGGGCTGGCCGAAGTGATGGTGCGCCAGCTGGCGCGCGCCGCGGGCACGCCGATGCCCGCGGGCATGAATGCGATGACGGCGGCCGAGTCCGGCCGTGCCGCCGATGCCGAGATGGCTCGATTGCTCGACAGCCGCGGCGCGGCCTCCGCCGGCGGCAATGAAGCCGCGGACCTGCCTGCTGTCGGCACGGTGGTGCTGGGACAGAACTGGAACCCAACCGCGGGCTTGCGCCAGTACCAGTCGCAGTTCTACGGCGACCGAAGCCAGGACGGGCAGGACGGCCAGGGCGGCGAAGTGCTCGGCCCGCTGCCTGCCGATGCGCCCGCCCACGTCAGCGCCTTTGTCGCGCGCATGGCGGCGCCGGCCGAAGCCGCATCCCGTGCCTCGGGCGTGCCGGCACGGCTGATCGTCGGCCAGGCGGCGCTCGAGTCGGGCTGGGGCCAGCGCGAAATCCTGCATGCCGATGGCTCGACCACCTTCAACGTGTTCGGTATCAAGGCCGGATCGAGCTGGAAGGGCCGCGTGGCCGAGATCACCACCACCGAGTACGTCGACGGCCAGCCGCAGAAGGTAAAGGCGAAGTTCCGCGCGTATGGATCGTATGACGAGGCCTGCGCGGACTACGCGCGGCTGCTGACCAATAATCCGCGCTATGCCGGCGTGGTGAGCGCGGGGTCGGCGGAGGAGGCGGCGCATGGGTTGCAGCGTGCGGGGTATGCGACGGATCCTGCGTACGGGCACAAGCTGGTGAAGATCATGAAAAAGGTGGCGGTTTAACGCGCAGGCCGTGGCTGACCGCCGGAACGAGGCTTCCCTCTCCCGCGAAGTGGGAGAGGGGAGCAAACCGCCGCAAGTTGCGCGGCATATGGACCTCAAGGTCGCGCGCTATCCCCGCACGTCAGCCTAAAGTCCTACCTCAAATCGGCCGATAACACCCCCATCCACCACCGCCGCGCCACGCCGCGGGCAGCCCAACGAATCCGGGGTCAGAGCACAATGTCTCTCTTCAGTATTGGTCTTTCCGGCCTGAACACCGCGCAGAACGCGCTGACGACGACCAGCCACAACTTTGCCAACTCGGCGACCGAAGGCTATTCGCGCCAGAACACCATCGTGGCATCGGCCGGCGGCCAGTACACCAGCCAGGGCTTCTACGGCTATGGCTCCAACACCACCACCGTGATCCGCGTCTATGACGAGTTCCTGACCGGCCAGCTGCGTGGCGCCACCTCGGCCAGCGCCTCGCTGGCGACCTATTCCGACCAGATCGCCCAGATCGACAACCTGCTCGCCGACCAGAAGGGCGGCCTGGCGCCGCTGATGCAGAAATTCTTTGCCGCGGTGCAGGCAGTGGCCGACACGCCGGCCGACCCCGCCGCGCGCCAGGGCATGCTCTCCGCCGGCCAGGCCCTGGTCGGCCAGGTCCGCTCCGCCAGCAACTACTTCAAGCAACTGCAGTCGGGCGTCAACGAGCAGATCGGCACCGCGGTCACGCACGTCAATGCCTACACCACGCAGATCGCCAACCTGAACCAGGAAATCACGCGGATGAAGGCCGCGTCCGGCGGCCAGCCGCCCAACGACCTGCTCGACCAGCGCGACCAGGCGGTGGCCGAGCTGAACAAGCTCGTCGGCGCCAAGGTAGTGGTGCAGGACGGTGGCACCTACAACGTCTTCGTCGGCAACGGCCAGCCGCTGGTGATGGGCAACGAGTCGTACGACCTGAAGGCAGTGACTTCCGCTGCCGACCCGGGCCGTACCGTGGTCGCCTATTCCCTGCCGAACGGCAGCGTCTATGAAAGCCAGCCGGGCGCGATCACCGGCGGCTCCCTGGGCGGCCTGCTGCAGTTCCGCACCGAGACCCTCGATGCCGCGCAAAGCGCGATCGGCCGGCTGTCGCTGGCGATCGGCCAGAGCTTCAACGAACAGCACAAGCTGGGCATGGACCTGAACGGCGACATCGGCACCGACATGTTCAAGCTGGGCAATGCCACGGTGCTGCCCAACGACAGGAACACTGCCATCAGCACCGTGGCCACGGCCACCATCGACGACGCCTCGGCACTGACCACCAGCGACTACAAGCTGCAGTTCGACGGCACCAGCTACACGCTGACGCGCCTGTCCGACAACGCGCAGGTGGCCACGCCAGTGCCGGGCACGCCCGCGCCCACCTATCCGCTGACCTTCAGTGCCGATGGCTTCAGCGTGACGATCGATGCGGCAATGGGCACCAACGATTCGTTCGTGATCCAGCCGACGCGCAATGCCGCGGCCGGCTTCGACATGGCGATCAGCGATCCCGCCAGGATCGCCGCAGCCTCGCCGGCGCGGGCCGATGCCGCTCCCGGCAACAAGGGCAGCGCCACTGCCAGCCTGAGCAACGTTGCGCCGGGCTTCACGCCGCTGGCGGGCAAGATCACCGCCGTCTATACCGCGGCCGGTTACGTGTTCAAGGATGCGGCAGGCACGAACCTGACGCCGCAGCCCACGGGCGTGCCTAATGGCAGCAATACCGACTACAACATCGGCGGCCTGACCTTCAGCTTTGGCGGCACGCCCAAGGTAGACGATTCCTTCACGCTCGGCGGCAACGCCGGTGGCGTCAAGGACAACGGCAACATGCTGAACCTGGCCAAGCTGCAGAACGCCAAGACCATCGGCGGCGTATCCAGCTTCAGCGATGCCTACGCGCAGCTGGTCAACGACGTCGGCACGCGCGCCAAGTCAGTCAAGATCGCCTCGGCATCGCAGGACAGCATCACCACGCAGATCAAGGCCGCCCAGCAGTCGGTGTCGGGCGTCAACATGGACGAGGAAACCGTGTCGATGCTGCGCTTCCAGCAGCTATACCAGGCCAACGCCCGCGTGATCCAGACGGCCGGCTCGCTGTTCGACACCCTCATCGGCATCCGGTAAGGCCAGCCGGCAAGTCAACGTATCCGAATAGGCAATCCATCATGCGTGTTGCAAGCTCTACCCTGTATCAGCAAGGCCTGGCGTCGATGAACCTGCAGCAGGGCTCGCTGCTGCATATCCAGCAGCAGCTCGGCACCGGCCGCCGTATTCTCACGCCGTCGGATGACCCGGTCGCGGCCACCCGCGCCCTTGGCGTCAGCCAGGCCCAGGCGGTCAACGGCCAGTACGCGACGTCGCGCAGCCAGGCGAATATCGCGCTGGCCGCGGAAGAAAACGCGCTGCAATCGTTGACTACCGTCACGCAGAACATCCAGACGCTGCTGGTGCAGGCCGGCAACGGCACCATGAGCGACGCCGACCGCGGCTCGCTCGCCACCGCGCTGGAAGGCCTGTACAACCAGCTGGTCGGCCTGGCCAACTCCGATGACGGCAACGGCCAGTACCTGTTCGGCGGCACCCGCTCCGGTACGGCGCCGTTTTCGCAAGCCAGCGGCGCCGGCGTCTACATCGGCGACACCGGCCAGCAACTGCTGCAGGTCGACGTCGCGCGCCAGATGCCCGCGGGCGACAACGGCCGCGACGTGTTCATGAGCGTCACCGGCGGTGCCGGTTATGTCGTCAAGGGCAATAGCGCCAACACCGGCAGCGCCACCTTCGGCACGGTCTCGATCACCGATCCCAGCGACCCGCTGTATGGCAAGTCGCTGCAGGTTACGTTCCAGGCCAACGCCGGCGGCCAGATGGAATACACCATCACCGACATGGCCGATCCCGCCGCGCCCGCGCTGGCCGGCCCGACTGCCTACAACGCACCGGCGCGCATCGAGATCGGCGGCGTGACCTTCAACGTCAGCGGCGAGCCGAAGGACGGCGATACCCTGACCATGCAACCTGCCAGGGAAGCCGGCACTGACATGTTCGCCAATCTGCAGAACGTGATCGACACGCTGCGCAAGCCGACTACCACTCCGGGCGATCAGGCCAACCTGAGCAACGTGCTGTCCACGGCGACGCGCCAGTTTTCCAACTCGCTGGATAACGTGCTGACGGTGCGCGCCTCGGTGGGTTCGCGGATGCAGGAACTGGATGCGCTGGACGATGTCGGCACGAACCGCGACCTGACGTACTCGCAGACGCTGTCGGGGCTGCAGGACCTGGATTATGCGGCGGCGATTACCGAGTACTACCAGCGGCAGACTGCGCTGCAGGGGGCGCAGCAATCGTTTATGCAGATTCAAGGAATGAATTTGTTTAAATATTTGTGATGCAAGAAATCCGCGCAGAATAAGCAAAGCCAGTGTGCGACGGAAACAAAGTCTGGAAAGACCTTCACTGAAGTTTGGAAAATTTGGCGTCGCTACCCTGGAAGCTGCGCCAGACAAGGATTTTCCAGACTTTGGCCGAGCGCGAGGTACCCGCGTGCGAGAGATCTGTCCGTCCATTTGGCTCCAGACCTCGCGCAAAGACCCAAGTAACCATTCTTCAGGCAGTTCGCCAGCGTCCGCCCCCAAATATAGGCTACTTGCGCGAGGGTGCATGGGGGGCTGTAGGCATTACGCATGAAACCGCATCGTTCCTGATGCACAACGCAAGCGATACGTTGGACGGAATTCCCACTTCGGTGCTGATACGTTCGGTCGGTGCCCTGCTTGAAGAGCTCGACCAGCTACCGATTCAGACGCTAGAGCGACTTGCCATTGAGATTGTGCTACCGCGTGGGAGCCAGCCTGTGAGTGAGCTGTGGTCCTACGAGCATAGTGGCGACAATGCGCTTCATTATGCCTTTGTGAGTCGGGATGGCACCATGGAGCCGTGCCATCCGGCGCAACCGCCAACTATGACGAGACTGAAGCGCAAGTTCGTCTTGAACGGGTACTTGGGTAGCAGTGGCGGGGCTGCTGTAGCAGCGGCAACGGCATCAACACCGGTCCGAGAAGACCAAGTTGTCAGCGATCAGGATAACGCTTGTCTTGACTAATGCTGAGAAATTCCACTACCAGCCTTTCGCGAGTGCATAACGCGGACACGGAGGTAGCCGATGATTCAGCGGTCAGAAGAACCGTCAAAAGGGCGCTCAATCAGTTATGCATGGAAGCTCCCGCGATCAGCCTAGCCTCCACACACAATCGACGACGCACCTGGCGCAGACGCGCGAGGCGCTTGCATCAGCGCGTCGAGTACATTCAGCAATCGATCGTCGATGATCGCGACGATGTGATTGAGATTTGGATCGCGGCCACGCTTGCGAACGCCGGTCGGCTGCCCGCAGGTCTGATTTCAGATCCGGCCTTGGCCGTCGCCGGAGAAAGCGATAACGCTGCCCTAGCGCCTTATCCCATCTGTGCTGGCGCGTGGGTCTCGCCGAGCGACCCGCGCCTTGAGCGCGGAGGGCGCCGTCGCGCTCGGCAAAGAGATAGCCGCGAAAGGGGGAAGGTAACCAGCTTGGTCGGTTCGATAGTGGGCAAGAGATCCGTTCAATGAAGTTTAGGGAGATGCGCAAAATGAATCAGGAGCACGCGATGATCGACTTTCTCGAAACGAAATCTGAGGCAAACGCTATCTTGTTGGATGCGATGTTCGAGAACGAACAAAGAATGAAGGACTTG
Source organism: Cupriavidus sp. IK-TO18 (assembly GCF_015549295.1). Lineage (NCBI taxonomy): Bacteria > Pseudomonadati > Pseudomonadota > Betaproteobacteria > Burkholderiales > Burkholderiaceae > Cupriavidus > Cupriavidus sp. IK-TO18. The sequence goes on along the minus strand of NZ_JADGMP010000012.1, from coordinate 287,044 downwards.
GCCAAGTTGCGAGGCCGAAAAGATCTGCTGCCAGCGCTTGATCGGGCAAAGTAGTTGACGCTCTACAATTAGCCTTGGCGCCGCTCCGTCACCATGTGAGGCCTTAACCGGTCAATCTGACCGGCCCTGCCGCATTGCTTGCTTCGTCCGCATCAAGCTCGGCGTGCAGAGGAAACTCGGTCATAACGCCTCTTCCGTCGATATTCGTCACAACTTCGGACGTTTGACGGAACGGATGTTATGCCTTGATGCTGGCCTGAGGCTGTCGGTTGTGAAGCGATACCTACAGGCTTCGCTGCAGACAATCGATGAGCAGGCATCGCTTGTAGTCCGATCCTCCCCTCAGGATCCCCTGCAAGGGGCTGTATTGGCCAATGCTTCCGCCATCGAAGCGCTAGCGGAAATGGCAGAAGTTGGTTTCTGCCGGCTACCCGAGCGCCGGCCACGGCTGTCTCTGATCGACTGCGGATTCAACCGGTGGTTGCTGCAAGGGTGGACGGCCGAGAATGGCCGGGCTCGGACGGATACCTATCGCCAGAACTGCGCTTGTCGCTGATCGGCTCCCGGGCGCTCGGCACTCGACAGAGGCGGGCCCATGGCCGGACCAGCGCCTGATGGTGTCGCCAGTCTGCGAGCAAGAGATGATAGCCGGCGTCTGAATGCGTTGCCTTTCTTCTTCGTGCCAAAGGCAGGTGCCGACCCTTCTCGGTCATCCAGACACGAGGCTACGAATGACCGATCCCTAGGCAAGAGCGGGCGTGTCTCACCAGTGGTCATTCAGTATTGTGGCGAGAGAAAGGGGGAGGTATCGCAAGATGCCTCAAGATGAAGCTTATAGACTTCCGTTCGCCAAAAATGCTGGTGCTCTCCCCAACGTGAGCGTGGAAGAAGTCCTCGTCGAGATGGATGCATACCTCGCTCGCGAACATGTCTGGAAGGCAAATGGCACAGGTCACGCGGGCCAAGCTGCTGCTAGCGGGCTTAAGGGCCAAGAGTGTTGTCGCTGCCGTCGAGGTGATTTCGCCCGCCGCCCTGCGTGCCGATATTGCTGGACGTCTGCGACGCGCGCTGGTCGCCTATGACGACGCGAGTACGTCCGGTTCCAACGAATTGGATAGATTTGGCCAGGGGTAGGCGAGCAGCACGTCGGCTTCGGTCTCAGCGGGCTGGGAACGCAGTATTCGCGTTCTCGTACTGCCTGGCGGAAGCTCCAGCTCGACACCCGGCGCGACGCCGATCCTGACAATTGACGGGGCTGCATAAGCACGCCACGCGTCGTCCATCATCATCCGGACACTGGACGCCCGAATCTCGGGAGATGCGGCAACGACGCGATGCAGACGTGCTAGAGCGTTCTGTGACGCCAGCGCTGAAAGCCGTTTCGATATGGCGTTTGCATCAGTCTCGCTTGCATCCAGGATGGCCGCGCCTGCAAGGACGCGCGCCGCTGCCACGAGATTGCGCGAACCCGACGTGATCCAGTGTCCCGCGCGGATCATTGGCAGGTGTCGAGCTTCGCCCGTGGCCAGTGCGATCGCCGGGACGCCTTGTTCGCGAGCGGTGCGCAATGCATCGACGGGGCCCATAAGATTCCACGAGGCCTGCAACGACGGTCCGGCAAGGCCCTCGACGTTGACCATATGCACGATCATGTCGGCGGGCGCTCCATCCTCGTGGTCCGACCAGACGATACGCTGGTCGGCGGCATTCAACGTAGCCACCATCGCGCGAAGTGCGTCGGCTGGTATACCCCAGCGCTGCAGCGACACTCGGATCGACGGCACGTTGCCGACATCGTTGGCAATACTCGGATCGGTACAATGGTCACGGTGGCGACGCGGATTTCCTATGGGCGAGCTCCGAAAGCCGCGCCGCGGATGTGGCGTAGCCCTGTCCACTAACCGCATGTTCTCGCAGCTATCACTCACGGGTTCCCAGGCGCGCTCGATGAGCTCACAAGTCAAGGGAACTGCTATCGTTGGATACAACGTTCAGTGGGGCGTTGATGCCTAGCGTCTCCCGATTGTCGCGCACGAGGTCATGAACATCGGCAGCGACCATGCGTCACTGGGCACGGTGGCGAAGGTCGTGGGTGAGGCCTCGGGCTGGAACAAACTGCAAACCTCTGCCGATCGTGGGTACTTCAATGGGCCGGAGATCAGCGAGTGCGGAGACGCAGGCGTTACGCCCCATCGTACCGAAGCCAATGACGTCAAGCGCCAGGGCCGACGGACGTCTTGGCAAGGCAGACTTCATCTACGTGGCGCCGCCGGTGCTGGTGGATACAGCGGCGTCAGGAAATTGGGCGGCACGCACGCTTGTTCCAATCACGGGAAAATGGGCTGCGTATCGCTCGCGTCCGCGCTGGGGCGCGAGGCGGAAGGGTTCAGTCGCGATGCGAGGGACAGGGACTCTCACGCCTTGGAGCCATACGAAGTTGGACGAAATAATTCCCTTTGCCAAACATTAAGCGCGTATGCTGGGATTGCCAACCGGCAAGCAACACAATAGGAGTTCTCATGGCAAAAAGCCCACTACGCGGCAACCGCGAAGCGAAAAAGCTAAAGCAACCCAAGAAGCCTTTCGCACCGACAACTCCGTTCAGCACGGTTCAGTCGCGGGTCCGGACCGACGGTCTCGCCAAGAGGAAGTCGTAAGCCGGGCAAGTGCCTGGCAAGTCGCGATATCACCGCAAGGTGATACCTCTTCATTCAACGTAAGCCGACCGATAGGGAGGCGCACCATGATCCACCCTGACACAGGCCCGACGTTCCGAGGCCTGCCACTTACCGCCGAGCAAGACTCGGAGGTTCGCCACTATCAGAACAGAAAAACGAGGCTTGGCAAGCCATGGGATACCCCGGAACTACGCGGGATGCTCGAAGACATGTTGCTGCCGCCGAAGACCGAGGATGGCGGTCAGGAAGATGTTCTTCTGGGACCGTTCGCTGCCGCGGAACGTGCGGCATCGTTCGTCGACGAGGCCATGGAACCGATTGCAGCATACGAAGATTGGAACGCCGCCATGGAAATCGAGGGGATGAAAGGCGAAGCGCGCTAATGCCGGTTACCAGGTAGAGATGGCGCTTGTCGTTGCGAGTGGCAGGCCAATACCGGCAGCCGGGTCGGCTATCGGCTGGATTTCGATAAAGGGCCGCTCCGACGCGACCTTGCCGAATATGGCGGCAAACGGAATGTCGGCGGCATCCCGGCCGGTGCCGATCCGCAGCAGGCCAGTCGGAATGGACACCCCCGAGGGATCAAGCAGGTACCAGCCGCCTGACAGGAACACCTCAACCACCGCGTGAAAGTCCGGCGCACCCAAGGCGGGATTCGCGCCATAGTCCACGCTGCTGGACATACGGGCGGGAATACTCAGGGCGCGGCAGATCGCGATCATCAGGTGGGAAAAATCCCGGCATACGCCGGTGCGCTCGACAATCGTATCGATCGCCGAGGTGCGCTCATTGGTGGATCGCGAAAGAAAGCGCACATGGTTGCGCACCCACTCCCGAATCGCATACACGCGCGAATAGCCGGGGCGCATGGCGCCAAACTCGCGCATGGCGAATTCCATCATGCGATCGGATTCGCAATACCGGCTCGGCGCCAGGTACGAAAGTACATCGAAGGGGAGTTCGGCGACGGGTACCTCCGTTAGTGACATGCCATCGTCCAGACGATGGTCGATGTCCACCACAGCTTCATAGCGGATGGCCAGTGGGCCCTTGTTCGCATGTATTCTGAGCAGGCGGTTGCAGAGTGGATCCGTGTGGCGAGCGGCGTGAACCGGTGGCGTGAGCGCCAGACGCTCGGAGACAACGGACTGTCTTGCAGTTTTCGCAGCTTCGACAATTAACAGAAAGTCTGCCGTGGGATCCAGGATCTCATAGGACAGGTTCACCGAGTACCGAAGGCGGTTCATTTCTGACCTTGTGTCGACATGAAGGCGGAGACGGTGTCGGCCGCGGGAACGGCTCTGGCCATCCAATTCAGTGTAGCGCCAGAAGCGGGCGAGCGGTCCGCGCCAGCGGGCACCGCAGGTGCGTGACGCAGCGCCTGCTTGACCAATTTGTAAGCGGGTTAGGACGGTGTGAATCACCCCCCTATACTGCTAGGTGTAGCGTTTCAGAAGCGAAGTGCTTCTGGTCCGCCTATCACTCGTTTCCGGGCCCTCCCCCTCGATGACGTCTTAGGACTGGTGACTCCTGAAGTCACTTATGGGGATTCCTGGAACATTCATGCAAGATGCCACGCGGCGACCGCCGTTCGCCCAATCCCCCAGTAGCCAGGCAAGGCAGTCTTTCGCCAGGATCGATCCAATCGATGTCTGGGGAGAGAGACTCTTCTTCGCAAAACCGATCGCAAAGTTGGCTTCCGCCTTCGTTGCTGCTCTTCCGCGTTTCACGTTGGCGGAGTCGTGCTCTCATCGTGATGAAGATGCCGTAACGATCCTGAGCAATGCGATATGGGTGGAAATGATTACCCGTTGGCAATGGAAGATCAGCGCCCACAACGGTGACAGTTGTTCAACACTGCCATCACCATGCCACCCTGGCAGGCAATGAAGGAAGATATCGTGCCGAGAGAATCTACAGAGACCACTTACCGGATCATACATGTCACGCGCCTTCTGCGCGACGGCCATGTAGGCACGTCGCAGAAGAGGAACACCCAGCGATTCGGAGTCATGCGATTGGCAGCGCCCAGATGGCGTCAGGCAATCACGCTGCTGATTGACTGGGATCGCGCTGTCAACGAAGGCTGGCCAGACCTGCGGTCACCGTCCTGCACCCGAACCAGGGCCATCAGGAGCATCGGTCGCAGTCATCAAGCAAGCATCCGCCGGCTCGCCAGAAATGGAAACTGAGATTGCGTGAGGCAACTTCATGCGTACGCTGTTGTATTTCAGTCTGAAAGACATCGCCACGGCACGACTGGCACAAGTGCGAATCGGCGATTTGGCCGGTACCTCAGCACGCGTCAAAGGGCCGTGGTTTGTCCAGCGCGACAATCAGCCAGTTGAGGGATTTCCGCAGACTGACATCGGCCAGACTACGTACCGCGAAGAGGCGGCGATCGCCGGAATCTTCGTCGGCGCGTTTGTGGGCGCGCTTGTCATCTTGCGATACGGAGTCTCCGTCGGCGCCGGTGCCACGGCCGTTGCGTATGTTGGCGCTGTCATGCTTGGCGCGATGATCGGCTGGTGGGCCGGCGGATTGGTCGGCGGCAAGATCGGTCGCCTTCGGTTGTGGCGGCAGAATGCGCAAACTGCACGGGGCCCGTTGCTGATGATAGCCAGTTGCGATTCGAAATCGAAGGAGGCCTTGAAGCAGATCATCAAGGAACTGGGCGGCGTCAGGATCGACGAGCATAGTGACCTGATGCCGAATTTCAGATGGCTATGATTGCCGCTTCGGATCGGCCGTGGCGATGCCCCCTCGGATACGTACGTTACGCAGGCTGAACGAAAAGGCGAAGCCCGAACTGTCACCAGGAAATTTGGCTGTCAAATCGCCAGGTGCCTATGGTTGGATCCTGCTGCTCCGGGCTCAGATCAGCTTCGATTCCTACTGGGTAGGGCATTACGTTGACAAAGTCACTCCAGGAAGATTGAAGATGGCTATGGATCGCGTGACCGAGTATCGTGGGTTCGATATCCATGTCGATCTCCATATGTCAGCCAAGGACATGTTCGACGTCTGGTTCCAGGTCGAGGGGCCCATGAGACCGCCGGGCGTCGCGGCGTTTGGCAAGCGAATCAAAGTCTTTGGCGGGCCTTATTCCAGACGTTGGGCTTACCTCGTGGCGGAACTGGCAGGGCGGGCCGCCGTGGACGTTGTTCTTGGACCGGATGAATGAACGGAGGCCGGGAGTTGAGGTCAGATATGCAAAGACGCGTCACGATCGGTGAATACGAAGTGTTGATCGAGGCTGAGCAACACCTCGGTCCCACCCAGTTGGTCGGAGCGATTGGCTACGTAGTACGCTACTCGATCGCTCGTACGGACCGCCGGCCCGTCAGAGGTGATCTTCTCAGCGTACATTCCTACGATCTCATTGACGGTACCGGCTACTTCCACAGCCTCGATGCGGCGTTTGACTATGGAGACGCAAAGGCTCGCGATGACATTGCTACCTTGTCGCCGAAAGTAAATCGGACACATCCCGGCATATCCGCGTATGCTCGGTGATGAAAGGAGACCGACATGTCTCAGAACAACGCAATCTACAAAGGCTTCAGGGTATCTGCGAGGGTGCGTCACGTATCCGGTGCAGTCCCCGGTGGCGACCTGGTCCACCTGCGCTTCCTCGCTACCGTAACGATCACGCAAGTCAGTTCAGGAATGGGTTCCCGCAGACGGCTGCCACCCATGATCCAACATTTCGCCAGCGCGCCGCACACTGCCATCGCACTGGCCTTGTCATCGGCCAGGGACGCAATCGACGGCTTGCCCACCTTCGTCAAGGCGAGGTAGTCTCGGCGGCCATGCCATGGGCTCTGATCGAAAGAGAAGGGGGACATCATGTCGAGACAGCTCAAGAACAAGGCCGAACTACGCGCCATGCTTCGTGCGGAACAGGAAAAATTTACAGAATGCGAGGGCGCTTGCTTTGGCGACGTGTTCTGGCATGCCGCAGATGCCGGGGGCTGCAACTGGAGTCTGTCAACCATGGAAGGCGGCAACAGCGCCGCGTGCCTGGAGGCGATCCGCCCCTTCGCCAGCCGGCTGCGCGAGCTGTACAACGTGCCGGACGAGGGAAAATAACGCATTACGGCCGCCGTACGAGTGACCTTAGCCTGTCTGTAGGCAAGTGTATGTCCGAAGAAGGGTCTCAGCGTTTACGATCACAGGCCGACGATCGACTCACCTGCGACCAGGCCATCGATAACGTGTTCGCCGTGTCGTACGGCGGCACGCTTCGCCAATCCCAAGTCAGCCCAGTGCATATCTGGAACGTGGAACACCCGCGCGTTATTTCCACTAGGTGGCTGACCTTCCCGACAGATGACCACGGACGCACTGTATGAGCGGTCTGGCCGGCGCTCGTGCCATTTGCGAGGTGCGTCGAATTTATAGACCAACGGGTAGATATCAAAGCCCTTACAGTTTGCTGCAGGATAGTTGTCCATCATTTCACTCCAAGTATGGTTTGTTCCCGTATGCGCTTTTCGTGATGGCGTTAAGGTATTTCATCAGGATTTTTGACTATCCACTATGGCATTACTTTACGTTCTTCATATTCGATCTAAATAAAGGCCGCTAGTGCACGACAATTCTTATTCGCTGTGAACGCTCATGGAATTTTTACCTTTCCATGGCGATACGCGGCGACGCCTCAGATCAGGTCATGAATAATATCGACAGCGAATTTTCCATAGTGGACGGCAGCCTGCTCCGCGGCCGCGCGCGTGTAGTAATCATCCTCTTCGTCGAATGATTCACAGAGCATTCGATCGTCCCGATTCGCTGTGTAACGGATGGCCATCATATAGCGCCATTTCGGCCCGGGAGCGCCAGTTCGAACACACTCGCGGGGAGACTCGAATGCCGCGACGTGTATGTACATGCCTCGATACTCCTGGCACAGCCAACTCATTCGTGCTTGCATGGCGAACGCTCGTCAGTGAGCATCTTTGCAACAGCACATACCATCACCAGTAATGATGTGGAATAGGCGAACACACTGAGCCAATGGAGAATTCTGCTCGGTATTTCGCTTCGTCGTTGTCGCCAATCAAATAGCTGAGAGAGGACAAGTAGGATAAAACTGGAAGAGTAAACTGCCAACACACGCCCCCCCTCGTAAACGAATAGCGTTTCTCTACAGTCAGTGGTTCAGCGATCCCCGATGAGGAATGGCTCAATAGAAAAGAAGTGGGCTCTCGCAGACCCTGGCTGGCATATGGATTCGCACGCTTCGCGTTGTGTCTTGCGGCAATCTACGCCTCAGTAAGTAGGGCGCAGCGAGAAGATCAAGGAGGCGGCATTGATGACGGTCGCCCCGTAGAGGCCGACGTTTCAACGCAGGTGGCATGGCTGCTTGAAGATCCTGCTCAGTAGTTATACGGAGCTTTCCAACCGTAGTCAATGAGACTATCGCGCGAATCTGCAAGCGGTCTACCCAAGGCGGCGTAGTATTGTTCTGCGCACTCGGATCGGCATGACGCTGTCTTGTAAGGAGAGCCGCTCGAGAGCGCCATGACCTGCGGAGCGGTTGCCATGACCCATGCGGATCATGCACAGCGCTGGCGCCAAGCGACGGTTCGCGCCAGGGTTGGATATCGCTACACGGTAACGGCCGGTGCGGTTGCAAAGGGATGCTGGCTCATGGGGATATTCTGCCAAAGCAGCCGTTCCGCGCGTCGTTCAGTAACCACGCCTGGCGCCAGCGAGCTAAGACTTCAGGCTGGCGTCTGCTCGATCGTGGCCGTTCCACGTCAGGCGCCACGCCATATTTGGGGTCTTCTCCACCAGTCTATGGTCCTGCAGGAGCAGGAGATGGTGGGCTAGCCTGGAAGGGTCGACATTGCAAGAGCCTTGCCAAGCTGGACGTCGGTCATCGAGGCCTGGATCTCGGCTCGTAGCGCCAAGAGGATTCTGTCCAGCAAAGACTTGTCTCGTTGCATCTCGCACCTCGGATCCTATTGGCTTACGCCATGTATTGTTGCTGCGTAGATTGGAGTGCTATGTGGATCCAGAGGTTGCGCTCTCGTGTACCTGGACGAAGACAAAGATGGTCCTATACCGAGGTGGTGTCAACGGTGGTCGCCATTTCGGGAACGTGGAAACGCCGCATTCGCTCAGAACTTGTGGCGATAGTTGATGCGTCCCTTTGTCAGATCGTATGGCGACATTTCGAGCGTGACACGATCCCCGGCAAGAATACGTATGCGATTCTTCTTGAGCCGCCCGGACGAATAGGCCCAAACCTCGAAGCCATTCTCCAGGGTGACACGAAAGCGGTTATCCGGAAGGACTTCCGAAACCTTTCCGCCAAATTCCACCAGTTCTTCTTTAGCCAAGGACGCTCCTTTCTGATTCAGCGAGTGCCACGCGGTAGCGTGGAATGGGTTGCAGCTTGCCGATGCGGGGATGGTTGCAGGCGTATGTGTGCCACTGCGCTTTCCCCTGCGCTACGGGCGGCTTGCCTGGCCTTGGCTTCCGTATGGTGCGTGGCATGCCGCATCGAGACGTTGGCGACGATGCGTTCAGCGCCGTCCTTATACTCGGAGATCATGTAGTTCGCGAACCAGACGCCGGGCTCTTGTTGGATGGGGTAAACCGAAACGGTGAACGGAGTAATGCTGGGATTCAAATTGTTGCTTGTTCGGAAGGCGCTCGATTCCGGAGGGCATGTCCAGCGTTCCCATTTGGTGTGGTACGTGCGTGCCCGGCGATCGGTTGCCATTGCAAAAGCCAGTGTCGCGTCCCGCGTGCCATCGCAGGCGGAGAAACTGGCGTGGGATTGACCGTGCTTGCGCTAGCCAGTACGCCTAGTACATGCGCGCTGGCTACGGAGCGGACGCGCCGCGGGTCGGAGATGATTGCGGCCGATTGTTGCCGCGAAAGGTTCGGGTGTACGCCCGTGCTGCCGCTAATACTCTTCTAATGATGATGTCTGGCGGACGGCGCATTGGGCATCGACTGGTGTCGACACAAACGCATGGTACCACCTGCGGGGATTTCCTGCCTGGAGGGTGCGTCCTAGGCCGGCGGGTACCGCGCATCCGGGGTAATTCCATGGAGTGCCGAATCCATCAGGTCCGATCGCCTTACCGGATCATGCCTCGGTCAGGGGCAGTAGGATGTCGGCATACCAGGCGGAATTCAAGCCCAAGGCTTCGTCCAGTTCAAAGTCCCGCGAGCCCACGTCCAGTCTGGCCGAATGGGTGCCGAGCAGCATCCCCGGCAGCGCGCGCGTGGATGCATCGATCCTGGGTATGCGCATGACCACCGGTGCTCCACTTGTGCCGCGATGCGTCCTCGCATCGGTCAGGAAGTAGCCATGCCCCTGAAAGCGCATGCCGAACGAGGACGAGATGACTTCCTGGCGTACGACGGGCAGATGATGAAGCGTGTCATGGAAACCCAGCGGGAAGCCGACGCTCAGCACCGGAGTGCCTGCTTCGATGCGTTCGTGTGGCCGGTAAAGGTGGGCCGGCGTAAAGGCACGGTAGACCGCTCGACGGCAGAACGGTACGGTCGAGTTCGATCAAGGCCACGTCGATGCCGCCGCCGCCATCGAGCCCATCGCGCCAAACACTCTTGCCGTCGCGATACAGTGGAATTGAGAAGCCGATGGACTCCGCCAAGTTGTCCGGATTGACGTGCAGCTCTGTCTCGATCCGGTCGGGAAGTGTCTTGTCGGCTCGTCGATCAGCACGTGCCGGCTTGTCACAATGAACAGTCGCTGGCCTCGTTTGAAGAAAAAGCCGGTGGCGTTGGTCTTTGCCTGTTGAGCTTCGAATGTGGCAACGCACGTGACGGCCAGCAGGATTGGCTCGATCATGATTCGGTGGTCCCCCTCTGCTCGCTCAACAGCATAGTCGGAATGCACCGCGGTTCAGCGCCGCCCAGTTCGATCGCGGTCCTTGCCTGAAAAATATGTGTTGGCGTTGGCGTCCATCGACTACAGGCTTGTGCAGTCACCCAAGGCACGACGACCCAAAAGGTTGTGATGGCGGGAGTGTAGACGGTGCAAGAGACCGGTCATGTCTCTCCGTATCTGTGCAAGTCTGCAGCATGTGGCTCGGCGTATCAGCCACCATCGCCGGTCTTTTCGCACGGCACCAGCGACCAGCCTTGCGGACCGCTGTCCTTTGCTTCACGGTAGCTCCAGATTGCGCTGCAGTCCGAGCAGCGGAATGTACTGATCGTGCTCGTGACCGACCGAGGCATCTTGCTTCGACGGGTATCGATGATGCGCAACCCGAGATGTCCAGGGGCACCGGAGGCGTCACTCGCCACAGCGAGACAGTTTGCGCAGAGAAACATACCGACCTCTTGTGCTGAAGGCGTACCACTGTAGCATGCATCGCGGAACAATCCGGCACTCTTTCTCGGACGTCTTCAGCGCATTGGCTTGTGACGGACCTGGCGAGTACGTATCGATCGCCGTGAGATCTTCATTGACCGCGATGCGGCATGCCTGTATAAGAATAAATGCAGGATCTTCAAGCGTAACCTCGAAGCGTTAGGTACACGCCCCGGCGGCGCCACTTTCTCTCCATGTTTCCTCCTTGATTGTCATGCCTCGCCCGCTTTTTCGGCTCGGCGAGAATTCTTAAGGGGTCCTCACATGGAAACCGGTACTGTAAAGTGGTTTAACGATTCAAAGGGTTTTGGCTTCATTACGCCTGATGCAGGCGGAAACGACCTGTTCGCTCATTTTTCCGAAATTCAGGGGAACGGGTTCAAGTCGCTCCAGGAAGGCCAGAAAGTGCGCTATGTGGCTGGCGTAGGCCAGAAGGGCCCGGCCGCGACCAAGATCGAACCGATCTAAGCCGACCGTTCAAGGTGCGCAAGAAGCCCCGCCAGGAAAGCCGGCGGGGCTTTTTCTTTATTGGTTCACCGTGATGGGTGCGGAAGGAGTAGAGTCGGAAACAGGTCTTGAAGTCGGAGACTCCCCCGAAACTCCAGGATCGCCAGTCATGCACAACGCAACCTCGCCATCCAGTTTTCTCTGCATGCTGTTCGCCGATGGCAAGGGCCTTGCCTATCACGTGTCTGTCAGCTTCCGCGACAGCACTCATGCCGGGGGCATCCAGTTCACCAGCTTTATCGGCACGGGAAGACGTTCTTTTACCGTACGAAGCACCGATAGCAATCTGCCGTCGGCAACTGACCAGACCTCCGAAGTGCTGTGTCGAATCGCGATCGGCCAGGTCGTACGAGATCATCTCTATGAGAAGGCCACCGAGGGAGAGCATCTGCTGGATCCGGATGCATTGCCATTGGAGGGGGAACTCAGACCCGTGGGAACCGGCAATAGCGCAAAGCCGCCACAGCGACGCTGGCCCGGCTAGAGCGATTGATACGGTCGGCCATGCCGCGCAGAGCGAGGGGTGAGGTGGCTGGGGGCCAGTAGTGTTCTGCGCCGCGATCAAGCCATCAATGTTCTGCTACCCTTCCTGATGGCCGCCCCCTCGCGAGACCCAGGCCGCGCCGGCGAAGGAGGGACGCCGCGTCTCCTTTCCGCTATATTCCGATCGTGGCCGACGTTGGAAGCTTGCGCTGATAATCGACGGCACCGAAAGCAAAGCAAGTTGGGGAGCGCAAGCTGCCGTTCGGCAGTGCAAGACGGGTGGTCCGGAAGTCTGTACCCGTGAAGGTGTCGCCAGGTTTTCCAAACTATGTTCCCGTTCTGGCTCAGGTGCCAGCATGCGTGAACTCTCGGCAAATTGGCCCGAAAAGCGAACCTCCCGATGAGTTGGAAGGTTTCCCGGAAACCCATACGGCACAACGGTTTCAGGCTGATTGATAGGGGCCAAAAGCTGAGCTTTCCATACTTTGTTCCCGACAGACAGCCAGTGCTTCATGCTGGACCGGCGAGAGCTTCGTCAGCAGCGCGGAAGCCGCGGCAGGGGCATCTCGGGTGCCATCGTCGACACGTTGGTCATGCATCGGAGGAAACCTCCTGTCGGGATCGATGGCATTGATGAGCCCCAGATAGGCATCGGTCTCCGCGCCTTGCGGGCGAAGCGCAATCTCGATCCCGTCACACCTTCCTGACGAACTCCGATTTCAGGCTCATGGCACCAAAGCCATCGATCTTGCAGTCGATATCGTGGTCACCGTCAACCAGGCGAATGTTCTTCACCTTGGTGCCCATCTTGACCACACCGGCCGATCCCTTCAGCTTGAGATCCTTGATGACTGTGACGGTATCCCCATCCTGCAATACGTTGCCGGCTGAATCGCGATAAACCCGGGCTTCCGCTTCGGCCGGTGCCGATGCCTGCGCCGACCATTCATGAGCGCATTCCGGGCAAATATAGAGACCCCCATCCTCATAGGTGAACTCGGAATGACATTTCGGGCAGGAGGGTAACGCGCTCATGGATAATCCTTGGGTACCTGGTGAAGGCCGGAAGTATACCGGCCGGTTCGGCGGCCAGGCTGAGTACGACAACTGGGCCAGCCAGGGTGCCACCGGGCTTGAGCGCGAGGTTACCGGTCCGTCCACGCCGGCGCCCCGCGCGCGGCGCTTCCGCTGCCGAGCACTTCGATCAGATACTCGACGAACGACGCGATCCGCGATGAAATCGCCGTGTTGCGGTAGTAGACCGCATGCACCGGCTGCCGCACGTCCTGCGTTTGGCGCGCAAGGACCTGCACGAGGCGCCCGGACTCGCGGTCCTGCGCGGTCATGAAATCCGACAGGCAGACGATGCCTGAGCCGTCGAGCGCAAGTTGCCGGAGCGTTTCACCGCTCGACGACCACACGGCCGGCGCGATCCGGTACGGTTCCCCGTCCGCGCCAAGTATCGGCCACACGTTCAGCGACTCGGGCTGGTTGAAGCCGAGCAGAGCATGCCCGCCAAGGTCGTCGGCCTTGCGCGGATGGCCATGTGCGTCGAGATAGGCGGGACTGGCGAGAATGCGCACCCGGCTATTGCCGATCAGCCGGCTATGCAGCGTCGAATCCTTCAGGCGGCCGATCCGGATCGCCACGTCGGTGCGCCGCTCGAGCAGGTCGATGATGCCTTCGTTGCTGTTCAGCTCCAGTTCCACCTGCGGATAGCGCTCGCGGTAGCCGCGCACGAGCGGCACGATCACGTGCAGCATGAACGGCGTCGCGGCGTCGACCCGCAAGCGCCCGGACGGCTTCTCGCGCCGCGCCAGCATCTGTTCCTCGGCGCTTTCGACCGAGTCGATGATCGCCCGCGCATTCTGCAGGAATGCCCGGCCTTCCTCGGTCAATTCCAGGCGGCGCGTGGTCCGGCGCAGCAGCGTGGTTTTCAGCTTTTCCTCGAGCCGCGCGAGCGTGCGGCTGGTGGCCGACACGGTCAGGTCCAGCTGCTGCGCGGCGGCGGTGATCGAGCCGGTGTCGACCACGGTCGCAAACGCCTGGATTTCGTCGAGCGTGATGTTCATTGTTGATCTGAAATCAAGACAGTCTGGTTTATAGACCACTTTTTGAGCGAAAGTAAAGCGGGCACACTGGCGTGCGGCAAGGTGCTTGGCGTACCCGGTGATCGGCGCGATCGCGCAGCGGCACCAGGCGACGCCGGCCCGGTAGTGCTGGCCTGGGCGCTGCAACTCGGCTACTCGGTGATCCCGTCGTCCACCAGGTGCGAGAACCTCGCCAGCAACCTGCTCGCGAACGCCCTTCGGCGGCGTTGCGCAAGGCCTCACCGATTCCCCCGCGCTGGCCCCGGCCGCAGCCTGAACCCCGCCATTGCAGGGGCTTCTCTACCTCCAGCTCCCTCCTGCGGCCGGTCGCTGTAGCTGGCCGGATACACCTCCCTCCCTCTTTCCTCCCGGAATGACGCCGCCGGCTGTGCCACCAGTCGCGGCCCGGGCGCCGCCGCGCCATAATAGCCGCCGCGTCCCCACTGCAAACCAGGAGAAATCAGTGAAACAAACCAAGACTTGCTGCCTGCTCGCCGTCGTTGCCGCGCTTGGCATGGCTGGCTGCGCCACCGAATCCTCGACCGCGTTGCCGGTCCAGAAGGTGGAAAGCGCCAGCCGCCCGTACAACGGCGTGCGCACGCCTATTGCGGTAGGCAAGTTCGACAACCGCTCGAACTACATGCGTGGTGTTTTTTCGGACGGCATCGATCGCCTGAGCGGCCAGGCCAAGACCAGCCTGGTCACCCACCTGCAGCAGACCAACCGCTTCAACGTGCTGGAGCGTGAAAACCTGGACGAGATCAGGCGCGAGGCAACCATCAAGAACCAGGCGCAGCGCCTGAAGGGGGCGGACTTTGTCGTCACCGGCGACATCACCGAATTTGGCCGCAAGGAAGTCGGCGACGTGCAGCTGTTCGGCATCCTTGGCCGGGGCAAATCCCAGGTGGCCTATGCCAAGGTCAACCTGAACATCATCAACATCTCGACCTCGGAAGTGGTTTATTCAACCCAGGGCGCGGGTGAATACACGCTGTCGAACCGCGAAGTGATCGGCTTCGGCGGCACCGCCAGCTATGACTCGACGCTGAACGGCAAGGTCATGGACCTGGCCATGCGCGAGGCCATCAACAACCTCGTGGCTGCCATCGAGAACGGGGCGTGGAACCCGGGTCAGAGATAACCATTCCATTACCAAAATGAAAACAATGATGATGCAAACGGTCACGCTGCGCAGGGCAGCGTTATGGTCTGTCGCTGGCAGTATCCTGCTTGCCGGCTGCGCGGCCCCACAGCCCATGTATCAGTGGGAGGGGTACCAGGCCCAGGTCTACGAATATTTCAAGGGCGAGTCCCGGGAGGCGCAAGTTACGGCGCTGGAAGCGGGCTTGCAGAAGATCCAGGCCAAGGGCGGCGCCGTGCCGCCGGGCTACCATGCCCAGCTTGGCATGCTGTACCTCAACCTTGGCAAGCCGGACCAGATGGTCAGCGCATTCCAGACCGAGAAAACCCTTTTCCCCGAAGCCACCCCGTACATGGATTTCCTGCTGCGTAACGTCAAGAGCGACAGCCGCACTGAAATCAAGGCGGACGCCGCCAAGGCCGCGCCCGCGGCAGGGAGTGCCAAATGATCCGCCGGATCCTGACCTATATCGCCAGCGTGGGTGTCGTGCTGCTGTTCGCCGGTTGCGCGGTGCAGAACAAGCAGGTGGACTACTCCGCGTTCAAGGCCAGCCGTCCCCGCTCGATCGTGGTGCTGCCGCCGCTGAACGAGTCGCCGGACGTCAAGGCCACCTATGCCATGCTGTCGCAAGCGACGGTCCCGCTGGCGGAATCGGGCTACTACGTGTTGCCGGTCGCAGTGGTTGAAGAGACGTTCCGGCAGAACGGCCTGACCGTGCCGGCTGACATCCATTCCGTGCCGGTGGCCAAGCTGCGCCAGATCTTCGGGGCCGACGCCGCGCTGTACGTGACCGTCACCGAGTATGGTTCGAAATACCAGATCATCAGCAGCGTGACCCGCGTGGCCGCCAACGCCAAGCTGGTCGATCTCAAGACGGGCGACGTCCTGTGGAGCGGTACGGCCGTGTCAGCCACCGACAGCTCCAGCGGTGGCGGCGGACTGATCGGCATGCTCATCAATGCGGCGGTGACGCAGGTCATGAACCACACGTTCGATGCCAGCTACAGTGTGGCGGGCACCGCCAGCTACCGGCTGCTGTCTGCCGGCCAGCCTGCCGGCATTCTCTACGGGCCGCGCTCGCCCAAGTACCAGTCTGACTGACCTCAGGCAAAACGGACCGGTGCCATGTGCCGGTCCGACCATGCGATCTCTCCTGATCTGGTGCCTTGGTCCCGTGCCTTGATCGCGTGTCTTGAAATCTCCAACGCTCCCCACTCGCCGGTCCCAGGCCTCCGTTTGAGGCATACTGCACGCACCCGCGTGCGCGACCCCCGTCCCGCAGCGCCCCCATCGACTCACACGAATGCCCCGGCGCAGTCCCCGCGCGCGCCGGGTCCTCGCCATGCAAAACGTCGGAAGACTTGTCCGCAGCGCCAGCCTGAGTGGCTTCATCGAGCTGACGGAGTCGCTCGGGCATGATCCCGGGGCCTTGCTGCGCAAGGCCGGGCTGTCCGCGCGGCTGCTCAGGGACCCGCAGGCGCTGATTCCCAGCCAGGCGCTGCGCGAGTTGCTGGAGCTGGCCGCCAGCGCCACCGGTACGGAGGATTTTGCGCTGCGGCTGGCGGCGCGCCGCACGCTTTCCAACCTGGGGCCGATCAGCCTGGTGCTGAAGGAGGAGCCATCGCCGAGGCAGGCGCTCGATGCCTTGTGCCGCTACCTGAAGCTGATCAGCACTTCGCTGGTCATGCGCATCGAGGAGACCGGGCAGACCGTGGTCATCCGCGAAGACCTGCTGCCGGGGCCGGGCGCGCCAACGCGGCAGGCGATGGAGTTGAGCGTCGCCATGATGTTCCGGATCCTGCGCGAGCTGATCGGGCCGCAGTGGCGGCCGCAGCAGGTCTGCTTTACGCACCGGCCGCCGGCGGATATGGCGGCGCACCGCGCATTCTTCGGCCGCAACCCGATGTTCAACCAGTCGTTCAATGGCATGGTCTGCGCGACGGCCGACCTGGACACGCCGCGCACGCCCGACCATTCCGGGGCCATCCAGCTGGCACGGGACTACCTCGAGGCATCGCTGCGCCAGCGCGGCGAGGGCATGCGCGAGGCGTGCCGCGAGCTGATCATGGCGCTGTTGCCCGGCGGACGCTGTACCGCCCAGCAGGTGGCGCGGCATCTTCGGGTGGACCGCCGCACGCTGCATCGCCATCTCATCGTCGATGGGCTGACCTTCTCGGACTTGCTCGACGAGGTTCGTACCGAGCTGGTCAAACGGCACCTGCAGGAGAGCGACCTGCCGCTCGGCGAGATCGCGGGGCTGCTGGGATTCTCGAACCAGAGCAGTTTCAGCCATTGGTTTCGCGCGAGCTTCGGCTGCAGCGTCACGCAATGGCGCTTGCAGGCAGCCGTGTCGGGTGGCCAGCCAGCAGCGGAGCGCGCCGGCACGGGGCGCCGGCGCGCGGGAACTGCCGTCAGTCGGCAATAAGCACGATTTTTCCCATATGCTGGCTGCGCTCGATGTAGGCATAGGCCTCGCCGATCGCATCCATCTGGAAGGTGCGGTCGATCGGCAGGCGCAGCTTGCCTTCGCGGAAGAAGTGCATCAGGTCGCGCGCGCAGGCCTGCACGCAGGCGAGGCGTTCGGCCTCGGTGCGCGTGCGGAAGGTGGCGCCGATCAGCTTCAGCCGGTTAAGCCATAGCAAGTTGAGATCGACCTGGGCCGTACTGGCGCCGCCGAGGCGCGCCAGGTTCACCAGCCGGCCCTTGACCGCCAGGCTCTTGATGTGGTCTTCGAAGACCGTGCCGCCGATGGTATCGATGATGACGTCGACGCCACGCCCGTCGGTGGCGGCCATGATGGCCTCGACCTGCGATTCGCTCGATGCATTGACGCCGACATCGACGCCATAGCCTGCCAGCCGCTCCAGCTTGGCCGCCGAGCGCGACGATGCGATCACCTTCGCGCCAAGCGCGGAGGCGGCCATCACCGCGGCCATGCCGACCCCGCCCGAGGCGCCGTTGATGAACACCGTCTCGCCGGCCTTGAGCTCGCCGTTGCTGACCAGCGCGTCATGGGCGGTGATGAACACATTGGGGAATGCGGCCGCGTCGACCCACGATACCTCCGGCGGCACCGGCATCAGCGCCAGCGGCGCCGCGATGACGTACTGGGCATGACAGCCACGCCCATGGCCCATCACCCGGTCACCTTCGCGCCAGCCGCGGACCTGCGCGCCGACGCTGGCGACCTCGCCCGCGAATTCCACGCCGGCGGTCATCGGGGCACCGGTGCGGTGTTCCCGCATGTACTTGATTTCGCCATAGTTGATGCCGGATGCGCGTACGCGCACCAGCACCTCGCCGGGGCCGGGTTGCGGCGTGGGGATATCTTGCACGGCCAGCTGGCCACCCTCCGCGCGCGGTAGTACTCGTACTGCTTTCATGCTGTCTCCTGACAGGGATTGTGCTGGCAGGGCCGAGGCAGGCGCCCCGGCTGCCGTCATTCCGGCTTGAACTGAATCGAACGCAGCAGCTTGCCCTGGCGCTCGTAGGACTCGCGCACGTCTCTGGCAAGCTCATCCGTAGTGGCCGGCGTGCCGATCTCCATGCCCAGCTCTTCGATCTTGCGCTGCAGCGCGGGCGATTTCATGGCCGCGAGCGTGGCCTCGCGCACCTTGGCGACCACTGCCGGCGGCACGCCCGGCGCCGCCCACAGCCCCATCCAGCCCACCTCGCTCAGGTCGGGATAGCCCAGCTCGGCAAACGTGGGAACGTTCGGCAGCGCGGCGAGCCGCTGCGGGAAGGCCACCGCGAAGGCCCGCAGCTTGCCCGCCTTGATGAACGGCATGGACGTCGCCGGACCGTCGAACATCAGCGGAACCTGCCCGCCCATGATGTCCTGCAGCGCGGGCGGCGAGCCCTTGTAGCTGACCGCGCCGGTATCGAGCCCCGCCAGCCGGTTGAACTGGACGCCGATGGTGTGGCCGCGCAGGCCGATGCCGAAGTTCGCGATATCGACCTTGCCCGGATTCGCCTTTACGTACGTGACCAGCTCGGCGAGGTTCTTCGCGGGAAGACCGGGATTGCCGACCAGGACCAGGCCCTGGCGCGTGAGCTGGACCAGCGGGACGATGTCCTTGAACGGGTTGTAGGACACCTTGATCGCTTGCGGCACCTCCGAGGCGATGCCCTTCTGGATCAGCAGCAGCGTATAGCCGTCACGCGGCGCGGACAGCAGGCTTTGCACGGCGATGGTTCCCGCCGCGCCGGACTTGTAGTCGACGATCACGGGCTGCCCGAGCGGCCGTTGCAGTTCATGGGCAAAGAGCCGTGCCAGGATGTCAGCGGTGCCGCCGGGGGGCGCGCCGACGAGTATCCGCACCGGCTTGGTCGGCCACTCGGTGGCCGGCGCGGCGCGCACCGCCTGGGCGGCCGGCAGCAGTGCGCCGAGGGCAAGCGCGAGCACGACCGCGCGGCGCCGGGTCTGGGGGAAGCGTTTCATGTTTGTCTCCGTTTCTCTGTGTCCCCTCGGCCCTGTCGGCGGGCCGTGTCGGCGGGGGAGTGCGGCTTACTGGGTCTTGCGCAGGAAGCCCTGGGTAGCGCCGTTGCGGTTGGGCGCGAAGCCGTTGGCCCGCAGCGACTCTTCCACCGTGTCGTAGAACACGCCGATCCGGCAGATCTCGCGCGCCTCTTTGGCGGTGGCGATGTCACGGCCCAGTTCGCGGGAGATGCGCACCAGTTGCTCGATCTGGTCCACGGATCCCTGCTTTGCGGTGCGGCGCGGGTTCCACAGCACGTCCTCGGTGCCGCAGCGCACGTGCAGGCCCATGGCAATGCCCATGGTATTGACCGGCAGCACGTTGCGCACATTGCTCTCGACCGTCACCACCGCGCCGTCCGGCACCGCGCGCATGAAGTTGGCCAGGCTGTAGACGCTGGGCGTGTCCATGCCGCCGCCGATCGCCACCCAGTTGATGTTCAGCGGGCCCTTGTAGAAACCGCGCCGCATCAGCCGCTCCACCGACTCCAGGCTGTTGATGTTGTAGCACTGGAATTCGCTCTGGATGCCGGCGGCGGTCAGCCGGCGCACATGCTCTTCCACCCAGCCCGGATTGGCGGGCACCGTCATGTTCTTGTAGGCGTCGAAGAGCGCCATGTCCTGGCGCGAGGTGCCGTGGAAGTCAGCGTCTTCCGCATGGTCGGTGACGTTCATCTGCGAGGTATTGACCGTCACCGTGACCTGGTCCGGCGTGGGATCCAGGTCGGCCAGCATGTGGCGGGTGTCGTCCGACAGCCACTTGGCTGCCTGCCCTTCATCCTCCGGCGCGAAGGAAATCGAGCCGCCCACCTGGATGATCATGTCGGGCACCGCGGCGCGCACGCCGGAAATCAGTTCGTTGAACTTGGACAGGCGCTTGGAGCCCTTGCCGTCCAGTTCGCGCACATGCAGGTGCAGCACGGTGGCGCCGGCGTTGTAGCAGTCCACGGCCTTCTGGATCTGTGCCTCCATGGTGACCGGAATGTCTTCCGGGAAATCGGAAGGCAGCCAGCCGGGGGCATACGGTGCGGCCGTGATGATCAGCGGCTGCTGGTTTTCGGGAAAGAGGTGGCCGTCGAGGAAGTTCATGGGGAGTCTCCGGGTCGGAAGGCGGCTTCGGTTCAGTAGGGGATGTCGCCGACGATGGCTGCGCGCTCCATCTTGCGCGGCGCGGGAAAGTAGTCGTTGAGCGCGTAGTGCTGCGTGCAGCGGTTGTCCCACACGGCGACGTCGCCCCGCTGCCACGACCAGCGCACCTGGTATTCGGGAATGGTGGCGCGGCTGATCAGGTAGTTGAGCAGCAGGGCCGCGCCGGGCGCCTTGTCGATGCCGTGCCGCACATTGGCCGGCGTGCTGTAGTTGGTGAAGTAGGTCGAGAAGCCGGCACCGACGAACAGCACCTTTTCGCCGGTTTCCGGGTGCGTGCGCACGACCGGATGCTCCACGGGCGGATGGTCCTGCGCGAGCTTCGCGCGCGCCTCGGGCGTCATGACCGCGCCGAAGCTCTGCTCGATGCTGGCGCGGGCACGAAGCCCGTCGACCTTCGCCTTGATGTCGTCGGGCAGTTCCTCATACGCCTTCACCATGTTGACCCAGATGGTGTCGCCGCCGATGTCGGGGCATTCGATGCAGCGCAGTACCGCGCCCATGGCCGGATTGGGACGCCACAGGCCGTCGCAGTGGTAGTTGTTCTCGTAGCTGTGCGGGTTGTCGCTGCGATAGACACGCACCAGGCCAGGATGATCCGGATCGCTGCCGACCACGGGGTGGTCTTCCAGCTTGCCGAAGGCGCTGGCGAACGCCACGTGCTCGGCACGCGTGATGTCCTGCTTGCGGAAGAAGAGCACGCGATGCCTGAGCAGCGCTGCCTTGATGTCGGCGAACAGCGCGGGATCGCGCGCCGCGTCGCCGAGATGGATGCCCGTGATTTCGGCACCGATGGCCGGGGTGATCTGCCTGATCTCCATGTCATGTCTCCAGCAGTGATTGGATCTGCGTACAGGTTCAGGGCCTGCTTGGAGATGGAGTATCGGGCGATCGAAGCGGACCCGCTTGCTTTACGGGGACATTCGTTTGTTAATTTGGGACATGCGGAGCGCGCTTCGCCTGGCGGCGTGCCGCTTGATCAAGGCCACGTATCGACTGCTGACCTTTCCTCGCGAGATCTGTGCAAAAGGCTCGCTTTCCGGCGCACGCTAGTGATATGGCCTTGCATCACGCACGCGGCCGCCGCCGCTGCGCGGCATCACTGCTCCGGCTTCTGTTGCTTGTCGCCGAACGGGCTGCGCAGATGCACATCCCCGTCAAGACGATGGATATGCAATTCGGCCTGATGCCGCCTGGCCACGTTCCAGCCGGCCGCGATTGCCGCTTCCATGGTCGGAAACCGCTGGGGCTTGATATCGAGGCCGCTGAATTCCAATGTCCAGCCATGTTCCGCGGGCAGAACACGAATGATGCGCGATTGCATGATGACCTTTTTAGAGATACCGCTACGTAAGGCGGCCGCCGTCATTCTGCGGTCGAAATGCAATCCCCTTCACTTAAAGGCGGGTTTGGCATAGGCTAGGTCCGTACCAAGGTACGGAGTCAAGCGATGGAGCAAACACTGACGATCGGGAAGCTGGCCAAGGCGGCTGGCGTTGGCGTGGAGACGGTACGGTACTACCATCGCTGCGGGCTGCTGCCGGTGCCAGAGCGCGCCCATGGCGCAATTCGCCAGTATTCGCAACAGAGCCTGCAGCGGATGCATTTCATCCGCCAGGCACAGTCGCTCGGGTTCACGCTGGATGAGATCCGGGGACTGCTGCAGCAGAAGCATGGCCGGTGCAGCACGGCCCGAGCACTGGCCGAGCGCAAGCTCAGCCTGGTGGAGGAAAGGCTGAGGGATTTGCGCGGGATGCGCGCGGAACTAAAGATCCTGATCGGACAATGCCACGCCAATGGCACCGAGGATTGCTGCCCCTTGATGAACACCTTGTCTGCGAACGGCAACCCGGAAAACGGGCGCGCCGCGGCATTGCGGGGCCGGTGACGCAAGCCTGCTGACCGAGAAGGTCAGGGCATGCGGCGTGTCACGCCTGCCACGACGCGGCCTTGTCCCCCGACTTGCCATAGCGCTCCCGCGCCGCGCGCACGACATCGGAAGGCAGCTTGCCGTCATCGGCCAGCGCCCGCAGCGCCGCGACCACGACAGAATGGCGGTCCACCTCGAAGAACGCGCGCAACGCCTGCCGCGTGTCGCTGCGCCCGAAGCCGTCGGTGCCCAGCGTGACATAGCGCCCCGGCACGCACGCGCGGATCAGCTCCGGCACCGCGCGCACATAATCGGTGGCGGCGATCACCGGGCCGTTCGACCCTGCCAGCGCTGTTTCGACATACGAGCGGGCATGCTGGTCGTTCAGGCGGTTGCTGCGTTCCACGGCGATCGCGTCGCGCTGCAGCTCGGTGAAACTGGTCACGCTCCAGACCTGCGCCACCACGCCCCAGTCGTCTTCGAGCAGGCGCGCGGCGGCGATCACCTCGGGCAGGATGGCGCCCGCGCCGAGCAGGTCGACCTGGCTGGCATCGCGCCGTTCGGGCGTAAGCGAGTACATGCCCTTCAGGATGCCGTCGCGCACGGCATCGGCCGGCTGCGGCATCGACGGCTGCGCATAGTTCTCGTTGCCGACGGTGACGTAGTAGAAGACGTCGCGCTGCTGCTCGCCCATCTCGCGCATGCCATGCTCCACGATCACTGCCACTTCATAGGCAAAGGCGGGATCCCACGCGCGGCAGTTGGGGATGGTCGACGCGGCCAGGTGGCTGGTGCCGTCCTGGTGCTGCAGCCCCTCGCCGCCGAGCGTGGTCTTGCCCGAGGTGGCGCCGATCAGGAAGCCGCGGGCGCGCTGGTCGGCAGCGGCCCAGATCAGGTCGCCGATGCGCTGGAAGCCGAACATCGAGTAGTAGATGTAGAAGGGCAGCATCGGCAGGTCGTGCACGCTGTAGGCGGTGGCCGCGGCGATCCATGACGAGATCGCGCCGGCTTCGGAGATGCCTTCTTCCAGGATCTGCCCGCCGGTGGATTCGCGGTAGTACAGCATCGAACCCAGGTCTTCCGGCTCATAGCGCTGGCCCAGCGGCGAATAGATGCCGACCTGCCGGAACAGGTTGGCCATGCCGAAGGTGCGTGCCTCGTCAGCAACCACCGGCACGATGCGCGGCCCCAGCGCGGTGTCCTTGAGCAGGCTGCCGAGCATGCGCACCACGGCCATGGTGGTCGACATTTCCTTGCCGTCCGCGGCCAGTGCGAAGCCGGCCCACTGGCCGGACGGCGGCACCGTGAGCGCGGTGGTCGCGGCCTGCCGGCGCCGCGGCAGGTAGCCGCCGAGCGCGGCCCGGCGTGCGTGCAGGTAGCGCATTTCCGGGCTGTCGTCGGCGGGTTTGTAGAAGCGCAGGTTGGCGACGTCGTCGTCCGACAGCGGCAGCTGGAAGCGGTCGCGGAAGGCCTTCAGGTCTTCCAGCTCCAGCTTCTTCTGCTGGTGCGTGGTCATGCGCCCCTGGCCAGCCGTGCCCATGCCGAAGCCCTTCATGGTCTTGGCCAGGATCACGGTGGGCTGGCCGCGGTGGCCCATGGCGCGTGTGTAGGCGGCGTGCAGCTTGCGCAGGTCGTGGCCGCCGCGGCGCAGGCGGTCGATGTCGTCGTTGCTCAGGTGCGCGGCGAGTGCGGCGAGCTCGGGGTTCTGCTGGAAGAAATGCTCGCGGTTGTAGGCGCCGTCGTTGGCGGAGAAGGTCTGGAACTGGCCGTCGACGGTCTGCGCGAAGGCCCGCACCAGCGCGCCGGAGCGGTCGCGGGCGAACAGCTCGTCCCAGTCCGAGCCCCACAGCACCTTGATCACGTTCCAGCCGGCGCCGGCGAACAGCGCTTCGAGCTCATCGACGATGCGGCCGTTGCCGCGCACGGGCCCGTCGAGCCGCTGCAGGTTGCAGTTGATGACGAAGACCAGGTTGTCGAGCTGCTCGCGCGCGGCCAGCGACAATGCGCCGATCGACTCGGGCTCGTCCATCTCGCCATCGCCGAAGAAGCCCCAGACCTTGCGCGACGACGCCGGCTGCAGCCCGCGGTTCTGCAGGTAGCGCATGAAGCGCGCCTGGTAGATCGAATTGATGGGGCCGATGCCCATCGAGCCGGTCGGGAACTGCCAGAAGTCCCGCATCAGCCAGGGATGCGGGTAGGAGCACAGGCCCGGCCCGCCGATCTCGCGCCGGTAGTGCTGCAGGTGGGTCTCGTCGAGGAAACCCTCCAGGTAGGCGCGGGCGTAGACGCCGGGGGCCGAGTGCGGCTGGAAGTAGACCAGGTCGCCGCCCTGTTCGGCGCTGTCGCCGCGGAAGAAGTGGTTGAATCCGACTTCGAACAGATCGGCCGCGGAGGCATAGCTGGCGATATGGCCGCCCAGTTCGCCATAGGCGCGGTTGGCGCGCACCACCATGGCCAACGCATTCCAGCGCAGCGCGGCGCCCAGCCGGGCTTCGATCTCCAGGTCGCCAGGGTAGGGCGGCTGCGCCTGCACGGGGATGGTATTCACATAGGCGCTCGGGCCGGCGCCGGGCGGCGGCAGGCCCTGCGCTGCGGCATGCGCCGCCAGGCGCCGCAGCAGGAAGCTGGCGCGCGCGCTGCCGGCATGCGCCAGCACGCCTTCGAGTGCGTCCAGCCATTCGCGCGTTTCCTGGGGATCGCTGTCCTCGTTGGCCGAAGGCAGCGCGAGCATCGATTGCACACCGTTTGCCAGGTTGGTCATGGCACCGCTCCTGTCCATGTTGCTTGTCTGTGGCGGCATGTCAGTCACGCTCGCCGATGCCAACAAGATTACGCCTGGAGCCGCAGAGAATGTGTCTGAATTTCCTTGCCAGAAGCGGGTAACACAGTATAAAAATTCTCAATAGATGCCAAAATCCGGAATTGTTACATCATGAACGACACCTCGCTCAGGCTCGATCGCATCGATATCGCCATCCTCAACCAGCTGCAGCAGAACGCCCGCATCACCAATGCCGAGCTGGCGCGCGCCGTGAACCTGTCGCCGACGCCTTGCTTCAACCGCGTCAAGGCGCTGGAGAAAATGGGATTGATCAAGCAGCAGGTCACATTGCTGAATGCCGAGGCGCTGGGCCTGCGCATCAATGTGTTTATCCAGGTCAGCCTGGAAAAACAGGTGGAAGACGCGCTGCGCCGCTTCGAGGCGGCAATCGACAAGCGGCCCGAAGTGATGGAGTGCTACCTGATGACCGGCGATGCGGACTACCTGCTGCGCGTTGTCGTGCCCAGCATGCAGAGCCTGGAGCGCTTTATCCTGGAGCAGCTGACCAAGATCCCTGGCGTGTCCAATATCCGGTCGAGCTTCGCGCTGAAGCAGGTGCGGTACCGCACGGCGCTGCCGCTGCCGGCGGGCGGATTGACCTTGAGCCTGGCGGAAGAAGAGGGCGAATAGCCTGCTGCGGGCTACGGCGCGCCACGCTCCTCGTTGCCGCCATCCACCGCGAATTCCGACAACGCCACCTCGCGGAAATGCCGAACCACCGGGGTGTCGTGCGCCGGCAGCCAGGTGAGCGCCAGGCCGATACCGGCACTGTCCGGATAACCCGCCAGGTCGCGGATCACCATGCGGTCGTTGGCAAAGCGCTGCATGATCGACGGCACCAGGGCCACGCCCAGCCCGCTCTCCACCAGCGCCAGCACGGTCTGCACCTGCGTGGCCTCCTGCGTGACGCGCGGCTGGAAGCCGGCCACCTGGCACGCCGACAGCGCGGCGCTGCGCAGGCCCGACGCTTCGGCCTGCTCGTACATGACAAAGCGCTCCTGCGCGAGGTCGGCCAGCGTCAGCGCGGGCTTGCCCGCCAGCGGGTGGCTGCGCGGCAGGGCGGCGACAAAGCGGTCGCGCTCCAGCAGCGCCAGCGCGGTATTGCCCGGCGTCAGCAGCGGCGTGCGCACCAGGCCCACGTCCAGCGCCTCGTCTTCCAGCCATTGCATGATGCGGGTCGAGGTCGCTTCGCGCAGCACCAGTTCGACGCCGGGGTATTCATTGCGGAAGCGCGTCACCAGCCGTGGCAGCAGGTGCGAGGTCGTGGTGCCGACAAAGCCCACCCGCAAGATGCCGGCCATGCCGCTGCTGGCCGACTGCACCAGCTCGCTGAACTGGCCGGCGTGGAACAGGATGCGCCGGGCCTCGGCCAGCGCGGCGCGGCCGGTCTCGGTCAGCGTGACGCCGCGCGGCTCGCGCACGAACAGGGTGGCGTCGAGCTCCGACTCGAGCTTCTGGATCGAGACCGTCAGCGCGGGCTGGGCGATATGCAGGCGCTCTGCCGCGCGGCGGAAATTGAGGGTCTCGGCCAGCACGACGAAGTGCCGGATGCGGCGCAGTTCCATGGGGTCAGCGGGGATGCGGGAGCCACATCTTAGTGCGCCGCGCGCCCCCCGGGCAACCGCGCGCGCCGGGTGGGTCGATAAACAGCGCTTATCGATCGCGCGGCAAACGATATTGGACGCCGGTTCCGCGGCGTCGCTACACTCGATTGCAAGCTGCCGTGCAGCAACAGATTCCGTATCAAGGAACACTCAAGGAACACAACGGAGACAGCCGGCCGGGCGCAGGCCGATCGCGCCGATCGCGCCCGCCGCGCCTGACCAGGCCTGGACCGACAGGAGCCTCATGCACAGCATTGCATCGCTCGACGACCTGCGCGCGCTTTGCGCCGCGCCCGCCGCCGTGAGCGAGTATTTCCCCATCGGGCAGGACGCCATCGATACCTTCGCCGAGCTGACGCATGACCGGCAGTGGATCTACGTGGACCCCGAGCGCGCCGCGGCGGATTCGCCATACGGCTGCACGGTCGCGCACGCCTTCCTGATCGTGTCGATGGTGTCGGCGGCGTTCGGGCAGTGCTTTACCTTTCCGGGCCGCAAGCTGGCGCTGAACTATGGCTTCGACCGGCTGCGCTTCACCGGCCCGGTGCCGGCCGGCGCGCGCGTGCGCGGCGCGTTCACGCTGCAGCAGCTCGACGAAGTCCGCCCCGGTGAAGTGCGCTGCCACTGGAAAGTAGAGATGCAGGTCGAAGGCAGCGAGCGGCCGGCCATGGTGGCGACCTGGCTGGTGCAGATGCGCTTCTGAAGTTCCCCAATATCAATCCCAAGCAGGACGAGACTCCCATGAGCATCAAAGGCAAGGCATATATCGTCGGGGCCTACGAGCACCCGACCCGCAAGGCGCCGGACAAGTCGGTGGCGCAGCTGCACGCGGAATCCGCGCGCGGCGCGCTGGCCGATGCCGGCCTGACCCTGGCGGACGTGGATGGCTACTTCTGCGCCGGCGATGCGCCGGGGCTGGGCGCCACCAACATGGTCGACTACCTCGGCCTGAAGGTGCGCCACGTGGACTCCACCGACACCGGCGGCTCCGCCTACCTGGTGCATGTCTCGCACGCCGCGCAGGCCATTGCCGCCGGCAAGTGCAACGTGGCGCTGATCACGCTGGCGGGCCGGCCGCGCTCCGAAGGCTCGACCGGCACGCAGGCGCGCAACTGGGGCGCCAACCTGCCGGACGCCCCGTTCGAGGCGCCGTTCAATCCCGTCACCGTCAACCTGTACGCGATGGTGGCGATGCGCCATATGTACGAGTACGGCACCACGCCCGAGCAGCTGGCATGGGTCAAGGTGGCGGCGTCGCACCACGCGCAGCACAACCCGCACGCGATGCTACGCAACGTGGTCACGGTGGAAGAGGTGCTGAACTCGCCGTTGATCGCCGACCCGCTGCACAAGCTCGACTGCTGCGTGGTGTCCGACGGCGGCGGCGCGCTGATCGTGGCGCGGCCCGAGATCGCGGCCACGCTCAGGCGCCCGAAGGTGAAGATCATCGGCGCCGGTGAATACGTCAAGGGCCAGCTCGGCGGCGAGGTCGACCTGAGCTGGTCGGGCGCGAAGTTTTCCGGCGCGGCCGCGTTCGCTGAAGCCGGCGTGACCCCGGCCGACATCAAGTACGCCTCGATCTACGACAGCTTCACCATCACCGTGCTGATGCAGCTGGAAGACCTGGGCTTCTGCAAGAAGGGCGAAGGCGGCAAGTTCGTGGCCGACGGCAACCTGATCTCGGGCGTCGGCAAGCTGCCGTTCAATACCGATGGCGGTGGCCTGTGCAACAACCACCCGGCCAACCGCGGCGGCATCACCAAGGTGATCGAGGCCGTGCGCCAGCTGCGCGGCGAGGCGCATCCGGCGGTGCAGGTGAAGAACTGCGACCTGGCGCTGGCGCAAGGCACCGGCGGCTACCTGGGCTCGCGCCACGGCAGCGCCACCCTGATCCTCGAGCGCGAATAATGAACGATCGCCGGAGCAACTGACATGACGACCCCGCACACTCCCATGGCCTACAAGGCCCCGGACGAACAGCCCGACAACATCGAATTCTGGCAGGCCGCGCGCGAAGGCCGGCTGCTGGTCAAGCACTGCCAGTCATGCGGCAAGACGCACTGGTATCCGCGCACGCTGTGCCCGTTCTGCATGGGCGATACGGTCTGGAAGACCGCCAGCGGCCGCGGCACCATCTACTCGTACAGCGTCACGCGCAAGGCTGGCCCGCAGGCGTATTGCATTGCCTATGTGACGCTGGACGAGGGCGTGACCATGATGACCCATATCGTCGATTGCGATCTCGATGAGGTGCGCATCGGGCAGAAGGTGAAGGTCAGGTTCGCGCCCAGCGTGGATGGGGCGCCGGTGCCGGTGTTTGCGCCGGCCTGAGCGGTTCACGGCGGGCGATGGCGCTTCACTCCGTGGAGGCTCCCGCCCTCTCCCCCGTACCTCTCCCACGAGCGGGAGAGGGGCTGGGGGAGAGGGCCAGCGCTGGCAATAGCGAGGCGCTCAACTGGCAATCTCAAGCCTTGGCAAGTCCCAGCGAGCCCACGCCCGAGACTTTCGGCTCAACCAGCGCCTGCGCCACCACCCCCGCCACCATATCCGCCGTCACCGCCGACAGCGTCCAGCCAAGGTGCCCATGCCCGGTGTTGTAGAACACGCACCGGGCCCGCCCCCGCCCAACACGCGGCAGCATATCCGGCAGCATCGGCCGCAGCCCCGCCCACGGCACCACGCTGCGCGTGCTGACGCCGGGGAAGCACTGCTGCACCCATTCCACCAGCGGCCGGATGCGGTCGGCGCGGATGTCGCGGTTGAAGCCGTTGAACTCCGCGGTGCCGGCCACGCGGAAGCGGTCGTCGGCCAGGCGGCTGGTGACCAGCTTGGTTTCATCGTCGAGCAGGCTGACGGTCGGCGCCGCGGTGCGGCTGCCCGCGTCGTTCAGGTTGACGGTGATGGAATAGCCCTTGACCGGATAGATGTTGACGCGGTCGCCCAGCCCGGCGGCCAGCGCGCGGCTGGCGGTGCCGGCGCAGATCACCGCGCCGTCGAAGGTCGAGGTGGCGCTGTCCGCGCCTTCCTGCACGGTCACGCTGGCGCTGCGGCCATCGGTGGTGACCTTGCGCACGTCCTCGCCGTAGCGGCAGTGCACGCCCATGCGCTCGATGGCGGCGGCCAGGCCGCTGGTGAACTTGTGGATGTCGCCGGTCGAATCGCTTTCGGTGAAATAGCCGCCGTAGTAGGTGCCGGCCAGCGTCGGCTCGATTGCGCGCATTTCCGCCGGCGTTACCGCGCGGCGCTCCAGCCCGCCCTGCGCCAGCAGCGCCGAGACGCGGCCCGCGTGCTCGAAGCCCGCCTTGTCGCGATAGATATGCAGGATGCCTTCGCGCTTGTGGTCGAAGTCGATGCCTTCCTGCGCCGCCCACGCGAACAGGTGCTCGCGCGCCGCGATGGCCAGGCGCGCGGTCTCGATGGTGTTGCGGCGGTAATGCGGGATCGAGGCGATGAACTCGGCGAACCAGCTCAGCTTGTGCCAGCTCGGGCGCGGGTTGACCAGCAGCGGGGCGTCGCTGCGCAGCATCCACTTCAGGCCCTTGATGATGGTGGACCAGTGCGTCCACACCTCGGCATTGGAGGCGGATAGCTGCCCGCCGTTGGCGAACGAGGTTTCCATCGCGGCGTAGCGGTGGCGCTCGAACAGGGTGACGGAGAATCCGCGCCGGGCGAGCGCGTAGGCCGTGGTGACACCGGTGATGCCACCGCCGATGACGGCGATTGTCTTCATGATCTGGCAGTCCAGAAACGTCGGGGTGGGAGCCCGCACGCGACATGCGTGGCGGACGCCCCCTCTGTTCCTGACCTGAGAGATTCACGACAGCCGCCGGTGGTGCCCGGGGGTACCGGTGGCGGGGGCCGCTTGCTCCTTCGGTATGCCGGCTGACGATGGCGGCATTCTTCAGAGTGCTGTGACGCGTGATACCGGTCCTTTTGCCTGAGAGTTTCCGGGGCGGTTGCTCCTTCGGCGCTGTCCGCGGCGGCTGCCGCCGGATCAGTCTCTCCCAGCATCACGTTGGCGCGAACGCCAATCCGCGCAAATCTAGAGACAAAGGCCGCAAGTGGATATGCGGGTAAACGCGAATAGAGCCAGTCGTGTTCGCATGGATGGGTCGAGTCGCTTCTTTACCGGCGCGGCGCTATGTCGCACTGCGTCAAGCCGACCCGCCCCCTAGAATGTCAGCACTCGCTACGCGGAGGAAGTGCGCCGTAGCACGAGCCGGATACGGCGCACCGGTCGGGCGAGCCAGAAGAACAGAAAAGGTATTCCAGTGAGAAGAAATCGGATTGCGCTGGCCGCCTCGGCCGCGCTGATGGGCCCCGGCATCGCCGGCGCGCAGCCGGATGAACCCGTCAGCGCGCCGCAGCCCTTGCAGGAAGTCGTGGTCTCGGCGAAGACCGGGCGCGGCGAAACGCCGGCCACGCCGCCCAATACGCCATCGCCCGCCTATGGCATCAGCGCCGCACGCATGGCGGACTTCAACGTGGTCAACACCGAAGACGCGCTCAAGTACGCGCCCAACCTCGCCGTGCGCAAGCGCTTCATCGGCGATATGAACTCGATCATCTCGGTGCGCAGCACTAGCTCGCGCCAGTCGGCGCGCGGGCTGGTCTATGCCGACGGCCTGCTGCTTTCCAACCTGCTGGGCTCCGATTTCACTTTCCCGCCGCGCTGGTCGCTGGTCAACGCCGCCGAGATCGAGCGCGTCGACGTGCTGTATGGCCCGTATTCGGCGCTGTACCCGGGCAATTCGCTGGGCGCGACCGTGCTGATCAGTACGCGCACACCGGAGAAGTTCGAGGGCGATGCCAGCGTGCAGCTATTCACGCAGCGCTTCAACCTGTACGGCACGCACGACAGTTTCAACGGCGTGCACGCCAACGCCTACGTGGGCGACCGCGCCGGGCCGTTCTCGTGGCTGGTCAGCGTCGACCGGCAGGACAGCAAGAGCCAGCCGCTGAGCTTCTACACCGCGGCGCGCTCCAGCGTGCGGGCGACTTCGGCCGACAAGCCCGTGACCGGCGCCTACTTCGACCAGGACCAGACCGGCGCCGACCGCACCGTGATGGGCGTCAACAGCGAGGGCGTCACGCACACCGTGCAGGACCAGCTCAAGCTCAAGCTCGGCTACGACATCACCAATACCCTGCAGGCGCAATTCACCGCCGCCTACTGGCAGCAGGACCGCTCCAGCGCCACCGGCAGCTACCTGCGCGATGCCGACGGCAACGTGGTGTCGAGCGGCCCGGTCAATATCGGCGGCCTCCGCTACGTGATCCCCGCCAACGCGTTTGCGCCGGGCAATGGCGAGGACGCGCGCTGGCTCTACGGCCTGTCGCTGCGCACGCGCAACGAGACCGGGTGGAATTTCTCCGGCGTGGCATCGCTGTTCGATGTCACCAAGGACATCAGCCGCACCGCCAGCACCGCGGGCAATGGCCCGGGCACGGTGACCTATGGCGACGGCACCGGCTGGCGCACGCTCGACCTGAAGGCCGACTACCGCCCGCAGCAGCTCAAGGGCGGCCACTGGGTCACCCTCGGCTACCACTACGACAACTACAGGCTCAGCAACACCACCTACAACACCTCGGACTGGCAGGCCGCCACCATCTCCGCGTTCAACAACGCCTTTGCCGGCAAGACCGAGACGCAGGCGCTGTACGCGCAGGACGCGTGGTACTTCGCCGAGGACTGGAAGCTGATCCCGGGCGTGCGCTGGGAGCACTGGCGCGCCTATGACGGCAGCCGCAGCCAGCCAGGCGTAGATGTCGCCTACCCGGTGCGCAGCGAGTCCAACTGGTCGCCCAAGCTGGCGCTGGAAAAGGCCATCGGTCAGGACTGGCTGGGCCGGCTGTCGCTCGGCCAGGCCTGGCGCTACCCGACCGTCGCCGAGCTGTTCCAGGGCCGCATCACCGGCACCTCGCTGATCAACAACGATCCCAACCTGAAACCGGAGCGCTCCTTCTCGAAGGACCTGACCTTCGAACGCACGGTCGACCGTTCGTACTTCCGCGTGTCGGTGTATGAAGACGACATCCGCGATGCGCTGGTCAGCCAGACCAATACCACGGTGTTCCCCACCGTCACCAGTTTCCAGAACGTGGACCGCGTGCGTACGCGTGGCATCGAGCTTGCCTACGACGGGCGCGACGTGCTGACCAGCGGCTTCGACCTGTCGGCCAGCGGCGCGTACAACCATTCCAAGACGCTGGAGAATGCCAATAACCCGGCATCGGTGGGCAAGTATTTCTATCGCATCCCGCAGTGGCGCGCGAACCTGGTCGGCACCTACCGCTTTACGCCGGCATGGGCCGGCACGCTGGCGATGACCTATTCGGGGCGGCAGTACAATACGCTCGATAACAGCGACGTCAATCCCGACACCTTCGGCGGCACCAGCAGTTTCCTGACCTTCGACGTCAAGGTGACCTACAAGCCCGCCAGGAACGTGCGGCTCGGGCTTGGCATCGACAACCTGACCGACCAGCGTTACTTCGTCTACCACCCGTACCCGGGCCGGACGTTCTACGCCGAGGCCAAGCTTTCCTTCTGAGTGCAGTGACCAGTCCGATCCTGACCATTCCCCTGCAGCGCTTGCCCCGCAGCTTCCGCTTCCTTGCCGCCGGCGTGATCGCCTGCACGGCGTTCGCCGCGATGGCGCAGTCCCATGGCAACCATGCCGGCCACGGTGCGCAAAGCGCGGCGCCGAAGGCGATGAGCGAACTCGGCACCGGCGCCGCCTTCGATCGCGACGGCCGCTTGTGGATCGCCTACAAGGACGGCCAGCACGTGGCCGTGCGCGCGTCGGCCGACCAGGGTCGCAGCTTCGGGCCGGTGCAGCACGTCAACCGCGTGCCCGAAGCCGTGGCTGCTGACCACGACAGCCGGCCCAAGGTTGCCACCGGCCGCGACGGCGAGATCTACGTCACCTGGACCCAGCCGCTGCCCAAGCCCTATACCGGCTTTATCCGCTTCGCGCGCTCCGCCGACGGCGGCAAGACCTTTGCCGCGCCGGTGACCGTGCATGCCAACCGCGACCAGATCGCGCACCGCTTCGACGCGATCGCGGTGGACCCGGCCGGCCGCGTCTTCGTCAGCTGGATCGACAAGCGCGACGTGGTCGCCGCCGAAGCGCGCAGGCAGCCCTATGCCGGCGCTGCGATCTACTACGCGGTATCGGCCGACCACGGCAAGAGCTTCCAGGGCGATTACAAGATCGCCGACCAGTCCTGCGAATGCTGCCGCATCGCGCTCGCGCCGACGCCGGACGGCAAGATGCTGGCGCTGTGGCGCCACGTGTTCCCGCCCAACGCGCGCGACCACGCGGTGGCACTGCTCGGCGCCGACGGCACGCCCGCGCCGATGCAGCGCGCGACCTTCGACGACTGGCGCATCGACGCCTGCCCGCACCACGGCCCGGGCGCCGCGGTGGCGCCGGACGGCATGCTGCACATGGTCTGGTTCAACGTGAAGGCAGGCAAGCCGACGGTATCGGTCGGCCGCTTCCGGGACGGCAAGCTGCAGGCGCAGCGTCCGCTGGACGACCCGCGCGCGCAGCATGCCGATATCGTCGCGCTCGACGACCATCCCATCGTGGTGGCGTGGAAATCGTTCGACGGCCAGCAGACCCGGCTCTCGGCGATGCTGTCGCAGGACGGCGGCAAGACCTGGCAGACGCGCCAGGTTGCCGGCACCGCGCGCGATTCGGACCAGCCGCACCTGCTGCAGCACGGCGGCCGCGCCTACGTGCTGTGGCGCACCGAGGCCGAAGGCTTCCAGGTCTTCCCGCTGGCGCAGGAGGGCGCATGACATTGCGTCGCAAACTCATCGCCGCGCTGGCGGGCGCCACGATCGCGCTCGGCGTCGCCGGCATGGCGCACGCGGCCGAACGCGTATCGGTGTTCGAATCCGCCAGTGCCGCGCAGCTCAGTGCCAGCCAGCAGGGCAAGCCCTTCGTGCTGGTGGTGTGGTCGCTCGACTGCGTCTACTGCAAGCGTAATTTCGAAGCCATCGGCAAGCTGCAGGCGAAGCATCGCAGCCTGCGCGTGGTCACGCTGGCCATGGACCGGCCCGACGCGCTGCCGCAGGTGCAGCAGCTGCTCAAGCGCGTCAACCTGACGCGCGACGCGTGGATGTTCGGCAACGAGCCGCAGGAGAGGCTGCGCTATTCGGTCGATCCCGACTGGATGGGGGAGATGCCGCGCACGTACTTCTATCGGGCCGACGGCCAGCGGCAGGGCGTATCCGGCGTGATCGGCGACGCCGACTGGGACAAGCACCTGCGCTGGGCGGGCATCGGCGGCTGAGGCGGCCGCCGGCCCTTTCCTGAGGCAGCCGCCAACGCTTCCCGGATTTCCTTACGACAAGTCCGCCGGCAGCTTGCCGCCGTTGGCCGCAAGCTCCTGCATCAGGCGCTTGTGCAGCCAGACATTCATCCCGGCGGAATCGTTCATGTCGCCGCTGTAGTGCAGCTCGCGCGCCAGTTCCTTGCGGTGCTCGAGGCTGCTGTCGATGCCCAGCGCCTTCATCGTGTCAACGATGGACGTGCGCCAGTTCAGCGTCTGGCCGCTCTCCCTGACCAGGTTGTCCATGATGGATTCGACGTCGACGCCCGACAGCGGCGTGGGTTTGGCCGCGGCCTGGCCAGCGCTGCCTGCGGGCGTGGTGGCGCCTGCCGACGCGGGCGACGGGCTCGACGGCGCGGGTGCCGCGCCTGCCGAGGTCGGCGTGCCAGCCGCTGTGCCGGCGGATGTGCCGGCGGGGGTGCCCGAAGTCGTGGCAGCCGGCTTGGCCCGGCCCAGCAGCTTGTTGAGGATGTCCTTGAAGATGCTCATGGCGGTGGCCTCCTGTCCGTTTGGATCGCAGCACGTGGAGTACAGCGCCATGCAGGAAACGCACCATCCACGCAGGCCTTGCTTTCGGCGCACCAGGCAGCGCCGGGTTGTAAATGCTGCATGCAGCGACAGTCATGCCGGCACTTTTGCCGGCTCGCCGAACTCGCTGAACTTCGCCGCCATGAACTCGACGAACAGCCGGAGCCGCGACGACAGCTGATGCCGCTGGTGATAGACCGCGTAGATGTCGGCCTCCGGCGTGGCGTACTGCGGCAACACCTGCACCAACCGTCCGCTGCGCAGGAATCGCTCGATATCCCATTCGGCCCGCATCAGGATGCCGTGGCCTTCCAGCGCCCAGTTGACCGCGATCTCGCCGTCGTTGGTGGTCAGGTTGCCGCGCACGCGCACGGTTTCGGTACGCGCCTTGGCCCCCTTGCCGGTGGTCAGGCGCCACACGCCATAGGCGTCGCTGCCCTGCCGGATGCCGATGCAGTTGTGGCGGCGCAGGTCGGCCGGCGTGTTGGGGATGCCGTGATCGCGCAGGTACTTGGGCGACGCGCATAGCAGGCGCCGGTTGGGCGCCAGCTTGCGCGCCACGATGCGTGCATCGGGCGGCTGGCCGAAGCGGATGCAGACGTCGAACGCGTCTTCGTTCAGCGGTGGCGGGTCGGCCGACAGCTGCAGCTGCACGTCGACTTCGGGATAGGCCGCGACGTACTCGGAAATCACCGGCGCCACGTGCATGCGGCCGAACCCCAGCGTGGCATTGACGCGCAGCAGGCCGCTCGGCTTGCCCTTGGAACGCGTCAGCAGCTGGTCCAGGTCCTCGATCTCGCTCAGGATGCGCCGCGCGTGCTCCAGGTAGACCTCGCCCTCGGGCGTCAGGCTCATGCGCCGGGTGGTGCGCGTGACCAGCGGCATGCCGATTCGCGCCTCCATCTGTGCCAGCCGCTTGCTGACCGCCGCGGTTGTGATGCCAAGGTCGCGCGCGGCCGCGCTCAGGCTGCCGGCGGTGGCCACCGACGTGAAAAAGCCCAGTTCCGACGGCTGGATCCCTGCGGACGATGCCATGCCAGCTTTAATCTCAGGTTAAGAATGGTTTAACTTTACAAGCGATCCAAAACCTTGTCCACGGCCCAGAATCCATTCCACGCAATCGTGCAAACACACGGATTCACACGGATTCTGACCAGGAGACAAGAGATGAAGACCTACCGCATCGCGACCATCCCCGGCGATGGCATCGGCAAGGAAGTGATACCCGCGGGCCGCCAGGTGATGGAAGCGCTGGCCGCCGCCGGCGCCGATTTCCGCTTCGAGTTCGAAGACTTCGACTGGGGCGGCGACTACTACCGCCAGCACGGCGTGATGATGCCCGCCGATGGCCTGGACGCGCTGCGCGACAAGGATGCGATCCTGTTCGGCTCGGCCGGCGACCCGCATATCCCCGACCACATCACGCTGTGGGGCCTGCGCCTGAAGATCTGCCAGGGCTTCGACCAGTACGCCAACGTGCGCCCGACCCGCATCCTGCCGGGCATCGACGCGCCGCTCAAGCGCTGCGCGCCGGAAGACCTGAACTGGGTGATCGTGCGCGAGAACTCGGAAGGCGAATACTCGGGCGTCGGCGGCCGCGTGCACCAGGGCCATCCGATCGAGGCCGCCACCGATGTCAGCATGATGACCCGCGTCGGCGTCGAACGCATCCTGCGCTTCGCCTTCAAGCTGGCGCAATCGCGTCCGCGCAAGCAGCTGACGGTGATCACCAAGTCCAACGCGCAGCGCCACGCCATGGTGATGTGGGACGAGGTCGCGGTGCAGGTGGCGAAGGATTTCCCGGACGTCACCTGGGACAAGGAACTGGTCGATGCCGCCACCGCGCGCATGGTCAACCGCCCGAAGTCGCTCGACACCATCGTTGCCACCAACCTGCACGCCGACATCCTGAGCGACCTGGCCGCGGCGCTGGCCGGCAGCCTGGGCATCGCCCCAACCGGCAATATCGACCCGGAACGCCGCTATCCGTCGATGTTCGAGCCGATCCACGGTTCGGCCTTCGACATCATGGGCAAGGGCCTGGCCAATCCGGTCGGCACGTTCTGGTCGGTGGTGATGCTGCTGGAACACCTGGGCGAGCACGCCGCGGCCCAGCGTGTGATGGAGGCGGTCGAGGCGGTGACCGCCAACGCGGCGCTGCATACCGGCGACCTGGGTGGCAAGGCCACCACCGCGCAGGTGAC
This sequence comes from Cupriavidus sp. IK-TO18, assembly GCF_015549295.1. Lineage (NCBI taxonomy): Bacteria > Pseudomonadati > Pseudomonadota > Betaproteobacteria > Burkholderiales > Burkholderiaceae > Cupriavidus > Cupriavidus sp. IK-TO18. The sequence continues at coordinate 248,784 of NZ_JADGMP010000012.1, read as the reverse complement.
GCAAGCCGTGTGCGAACTGCTGTCCGGCAAGCAGGCCAGGGCAGCCTGAGCGTTCGCGCGCCAACCGCTAGCCGCTAGCCGTCGTGAACGCTCCCCTCTCCCGCGCGCGGGAGAGGGGAGCAAACCAGCGGCATAGCCGCACCGCCTTCCGCCACAAGCAGCACGCCCAGAGCTGTGCCGGGGGGAGCGTTTGCCTTACGAAACACCGAATCAGCAGGAAACAGCCATGATCCATGAGCGCGCCGTGACCATGCCAACGATCGATCCCGACGTGCTGCTGCGGCGCATGTTCGACGCGGCCATCGCCGCCGCGCAGCCGGCACGCACGCTGGCGCGCCACCTGCCCGCAGCGCCGCGCGGCCGCACCATCGTCATCGGTGCCGGCAAGGCCTCTGCGGCCATGGCCGCAGCGCTGGAAGCAGCGTGGCCAGGCCCGCTGCAGGGGCTGGTGGTGACGCGCTACGGCTACGCGGTGCCTTGCGCGCGCATCGAGATCGTCGAAGCCGCGCACCCGGTGCCGGACGATGCCGGGCTGGCCGCCTCGCGCCGCATGCTGGAACTGGTGTCCGGCCTCAGCGAGGACGACCTCGTGATCTGCCTGGTCTCCGGCGGCGGCTCGTCGCTGCTGCCGCTGCCGCTGGCCGGCATCACGCTGGACGACAAGCAGCAGGTGAACCGCGCGCTGCTCAAGTCGGGGGCGACAATCTCCGAGATGAACTGCGTGCGCCGCCACCTGTCCGCGATCAAGGGCGGCAGGCTGGCCGCCGCGTGCTACCCCGCGCAGGTGCTGAACCTGCTGATTTCCGACGTGCCGGGCGACGACGCCATCGACGTCGCCTCCGGCCCGACCGTGCCCGACCCGACCACGTGCGCCGATGCGCTGGCCATCGTCAGGCGCTACGCCATCGACCTGCCTGCCCACGTGCTGGCCGCGCTGCAGTCCGACGCGGCCGAGACGCCCAAGCCCGGCGACCCGCGCCTGCCGCGCATCCGCACCGAGTGGATCGCCACGCCGCGGCTGGCGCTGCAGGCCGCTGCGCAAGCGGGCCGCGACGCCGGCTATGCCGTGCATGTGCTCGGCGACGCCATCGAGGGCGAGGCCCGCGAGGTTGGCAAGGTGCTGGGCGGCATCGCGCTGGCGGCGGCCAGGCACGGCCAGCCCTTTGCCGCGCCGTGCGTGCTGCTGTCCGGCGGCGAGACCACGGTCACCGTGCGCGGCAACGGCCAGGGCGGCCGCAATGTCGAGTTCCTGCTGTCGCTGGCGCTGGCCCTGCGCGGCGAGGCCGGCATCCATGCCATCGCCGGCGACACCGACGGCGTCGACGGGCAGGAAGAGATCGCCGGTGCGGTGATCGGCCCTGACACGCTCGAGCGCGCATGGCGCGCCGGCCTGAACCCGCAGGACGCGCTGGCCGCCAACGACGGCCATGGATTCTTCGAGGCGCTGGGGGACGCGGTCGTGACCGGCCCCACGCTGACCAATGTCAATGATTTCCGCGCGATCGTGCTGACGCGCGCTTCCGGAGCCAACACATGAGACGCCTTCGCAACGCAAAGATCGTGGCCACGCTCGGGCCCGCCAGTTCGGATCCGGCCACCATCGGCCAGCTGTTCGATGCGGGAGCCGATGTGTTCCGGCTCAACTTCAGCCATGGCTCGCATGAAGACCACAAGCAGCGCCTGCACGCCGTCCGCGCGATCGAACAGGAACGCGGCCGCCCGATCGGCGTGCTGCTTGACCTGCAGGGTCCCAAGCTGCGCATCGGCACCTTTGCCGAGGGTCCGGTGCAAGTGGCGGCGCAGGCAGCATTCCGGCTCGATCTGGATGCGTCCGTGCCCGGAAGCGCGCAGCGCGTGAGCCTGCCGCATCCGGAGATCTTCGCGGCGCTGCAGCCGGGCGCGGAACTGCTGGTCGACGACGGCCGGGTGCGGCTGCGCGTGGAGCGCTGCGGCGCCGACTATGCCGAGACCGTGGTCGTCAACGGCGGCACGCTGTCCGACCGCAAGGGCGTCAACGTGCCGGGCGTGGTGCTGCCGCTGTCGGCCATGACCGAAAAGGACCGCGCCGACCTGGACTTCGGGCTGTCGCTCGGGGTGGACTGGGTGGCGCTGTCGTTCGTGCAGCGCGCCGAGGATATCGAGGAGATCCGCCAGATCGTCGACGGCCGCGCCGGCATCGTCGCCAAGCTGGAGAAGCCGGCCGCGATCCAGAGCCTGGAGGCGATCGTCGAGGCGTCCGACGCAATCATGGTGGCACGCGGCGACCTCGGCGTGGAAATGCCTGCCGAACAGGTGCCGTCGCTGCAGAAGCGCATCGTGCGCGCCTGCCGCAAGGCCGGCAAGCCGGTGATAGTGGCCACGCAAATGCTGGAGTCGATGGTGGCCGCACCGGTGCCGACCCGCGCCGAGGCATCCGACGTCGCCACCGCCATCTATGACGGCGCCGACGCAGTGATGCTGTCCGCGGAATCGGCGTCGGGCCGCTATCCGGTGGAAGCGGTGAAGATGATGGACAGCATCATCACCCGCACCGAATCCGACCCGCACTACCACGAAGCCATCCAGGCCTCGCATTCGGCACCGCGTGCCGACGCTGCCGACGCCATCGGCTACGCCGTGCGGCACGTGGCCAGCCTGCTGGGCGCGCCCGCGGCGGTAGCCTATACCAGCTCCGGCTATTCCGCGCTGCGCATGGCGCGCGAACGGCCCGAGGTGCCGATCCTCGGCATGACGCCGCGGCTTGCCACCGCGCGCCGCCTCGCGCTGGCGTGGGGCGTGCACGCGGTGCTCTGCCATGAAGTGGTCGACGTGGTGGAGATGACCGAAGTGGCCAGCCGCACCGTGCTCAAGGAGCAGTTCGGCGCGGCCGGCCAGTCGATCGTGATCTCGGCGGGGCTGCCCTTTACCGTCGCGGGCACGACCAACCTGCTGCGCATCGCGCAGGTCCGGTAGGGGGAGCGAGATGGCTGTCATCAAGGAAATCCTCGGCTACGAGATCCTCGACTCGCGCGGCAATCCCACCGTGGCCGCACGCGTGCTGCTGGCCGATGGCGCGCAAGGGTTCGCGGCAGCACCGTCGGGCGCCTCCACCGGCTCGCGCGAGGCGCTGGAGCTGCGCGACGGCGATCCGCGCCGCTATCTCGGCAAGGGCGTGCGCAAGGCCGTGCAGCATATCAATGTCGATATCGCCCGCACGCTCGCCGGCATGCAGGCAGCGGACCAGGCCGAAGTGGATGCGTGCCTGATCCGGCTGGACGGCACCGCCGACAAGTCGCGCCTCGGCGCCAATGCGTTGCTCGCGGTTTCGCTCGCCACCGCGCGGGCGGCTGCGGCGTCGGCGGGCGTGCCGCTGTACCGCTCGCTTGGGGCAGGGCGCGCCGAGACGCGCCTGCCCTTGCCGATGATGAACATCATCAACGGCGGTGCGCATGCCGACAACAGCGTCGACATGCAGGAATTCATGATCCTGCCCGTGGGCGCGCCCAGTTTTTCCGAAGCGCTGCGCTGGGGCGCCGAGGTGTTCCATACGCTCAAGCGCGTGCTGCGCGAGCGCGGCTTTTCCACCGCGGTCGGCGACGAGGGCGGCTTTGCCCCGGACCTGGCCTCGAACGAGCATGCGCTGGAAGTGATCCTGCAAGCGGTGGAGGCCGCCGGCTTCGGGGCCGGCCGCGATATCGCGCTGGGCCTGGACGTGGCCAGCTCGGAGTTCCATGCCGAGGGCCGCTACGTGCTGGCGTCGGAAGGCCGCAGCTACGACGCCGAAGGCTTTGTCGACCTGCTGGCCGGCTGGGTGCGCCAGTATCCCATCGTCACCATCGAAGACGGCATGGCCGAGCAGGACTGGCGGGGCTGGCGGCTTCTGACTGAGAAACTCGGCGCGCAGGTGCAGCTGGTAGGCGACGACCTGTTCGTCACCAACGCCGCGATCCTGTCCGAAGGCATCGCGCAGGGCGTTGCCAACGCGATCCTGATCAAGCCCAACCAGATCGGCACGCTGACCGAGACGCTGCAGGCCATCGACGTGGCCGAGCGTGCCGGCTATGCGTCGGTGATCTCGCACCGCTCCGGCGAGACCGAGGACACCACCATTGCCGACCTGAGCGTATGCACCGCGGCCACGCAGATCAAGACCGGCTCGCTCAGCCGTTCCGACCGCGTGGCCAAGTACAACCGGCTGCTTTGCATCGAAGCGGAGCTGGGCTGCGCCGCGGCCTTCGCCGGCAGCAGTGCGCTGCGACAACTGCGCTAGTGCCCGAAGCAGCAACCGACAGACAAGCCATGAAGGCTTGCTGAAAATCCATCAGACAGGAGACAAGACATGCATGCAACCGACTTTCTGCGCCGCGTATCGGCATTGACCCTGGCCGCCGCCGGCCTCGCCCTCAGCGGTGGCGCCATGGCGCAAGCCTGGCCGGCCAAGCCAATTACGCTGGTCGTGCCGTTCCCTTCGGGCGGCACCACCGACGTGCTGGCGCGCGCGCTGGGCGACCAGCTTTCCAAAAGCCTCGGCCAGCCGGTGATCGTCGAGAACCGGCCTGGCGCAGGCGCCACGGTCGGCGCCGACTATGTCGCCAAGAACAAGCCGGACGGCTACACGCTGCTGATGGGCGCGGTGCACCACACCATCGCCACCAGCGTGTACAAGAAGCTTCCCTATAGCTTCGAGAAAGACCTCGCGCCGGTGGCCCCGGTGGCGATGGTGCCCAATGTGCTGGTGATCAACGCCGCGAAGACGCCGGCGAAGACTGTCAGCGAACTGGTGGCGCTGGCCAAGCGCGCCTCGCCCGAGTTTGCCTACGGTTCCAACGGCAACGGCACCGCGCAGCACCTGATCGGCACGCAGTTCCAGGCCGCCACCGGCGCGCCGCTGCTGCACGTGCCTTACAAGGGCAGTGGTCCGCTGACCACCGACCTGCTTGGCGGGCAGGTGACCATGTCGTTCGACACGCTGACGCCGGTGCTGCAGCACATCAAGTCGGGCAAGCTGCGTGCGCTGGCGGTGACCACGGCGAAGCGTTCGACCGTACTGCCCGACGTGCCGACGCTGGAAGAGGCCGGCCTGAAGGGATTCGACATCGGCACGTGGTTCGGCGTGATGGCGCCGGTCGCCACGCCGGAGCCGGTCGTGACGCGCCTCAACGCCGAGATCGTCAGGATCGTGAAATCGCCGGATTTCCAGCAGCGCATGCAGGCCATCGGCGCCGAGCCGATGACCAGCACGCCGAAGGAATTCGCGCGCCGCATCCAGGATGAGACGGTGAAGTTCGCAAAGCTGGTGAAGGACGGGAAGGTGACGATCGAATAGATGCTGCCCCGCGGTTTGCTCCCTCTCCCGCAAGCGGGAGAGGGAGCAAACATAGCATCCTCCGGAAGCCACTCAATCCGGCTTGATCTGCGCCCGCGCAATGATCGGCTTCCAGCGCTGCTGCTCCTGCGCGATAAACCGTGCAAACTCCGCCGGCGTATTGCCCACCACGATGGCCGCGTCCGCGCTCAGCCGCTCGACCGAGCTCTGGCTCTTGACGGCCTTGATGGTCGCATCCGCCAGCTTGTCCGCGGCCGCCTGCGGCAGCGTTGCGGGCGCGAGCAGCCCATACCACTGCGTCATCTCGAACCCGGGATACCCTTGCTCGGCCACGGTCGGTACATCCGGCAGCTGCGGAATGCGCTGCGTGGTGCCGGTGGCGATGCAGCGCACCTTGCCGGTCTTGATGAACTGCAGGATTGCCGGCGCGCCCACGGCGGCCGCTTCCAGCCGACCGGAGAGCAGGTCGGTGATCTGCGGGCCGCTGCCGCGGTACGGCACGTGCGTGATGAAGGTGCCGGTCGCCGCCTTCAGGTACTCGAAAGCCAGGTGCCCGGCGCTGCCATTGCCGGCCGAGCCGTAGTTGAGCTTGCCCGGCTTGCTCTTGGCCAGCGCCACGAATTCCTTCAGGTTCTTCGCCGGCACGTCGGGATGCACCACGTACAGGCTTGGCACCTTGGACAGCAGCGAGATCGGGCGGAAGTCCTTGATCGGGTCGTAGGGCAGCTTGGGGAAGATGAACGGGTTCACCGCCAGCGTGCCGATATGGCCGAGGATCAGCGTATGGTTGTCTTCGGCGCGCGCCACTTCGCCCATGGCGATATTGCCGGCGGCGCCCGGCTTGTTTTCCACGAACACCGACACGCCCAGCAGCTTGGTCAGTTCCGCCGCGGTGGAGCGCGCGACGATTTCCGAGCTGCCGCCCGGCGCGAACGGCACTACCAGCCGGACCGGCTTGGCCGGCCACGCCTGGGCGCGGGCGAGCGTGGGGAAGAGGGCGCTGGCGCCCAGTGCCGCGGTCGCTTGCAGCAACTGGCGGCGGGTGTGGTTGACGCGGGTCATGCGGGTCTCCGTGGGTATCCGGTCGTAGTGATTGCGGCGATTGCGCCGCGGCTGGCGATGCCGGCGATCATTCAGGCTTGACGTTGCCGTCTTTGATCACCTTGGCCCACAGCCGGGCCTGGCCGTCGATGAATTGCTGCGCCTGTGCCGGCGGCGCGGCCACCACCTCGCCGCCAAGTTCGGTCACGCGCTGCCGCGTCTCGGGGCTGTGCATCACCTTGTGCAACGCCTCGGCAAATTTGGCGACGATCGGTTCGGGCGTGGCAGCCGGCAGGAAGGCTGCGTTCCACTCATAGACTTCATAGCCGGGCACGCCGGCCTCCTGCATCGTCGGCACGCCCGGCAGCGCGTTGGTGCGCTGGTGGCTGGTGACCGCCAGCGGCTTGAGCTTGCCGGCCTTGATGTGCTGCAGGCTCGATGCAACATTGGCGAAGAACAGCGGCACCTGCCCGGCGATGACATCGGTCATGGCCGGGCCGCCGCCCTTGTAAGGCACGTGCAGCAGGTCCACCCCCGCGCGCTGTTCGAACAGCACGCCCGCCAGGTGCTGCGCCGAGCCATTGCCGGATGAGGCAAACGCTACCGAACCGGGGTTCTGCTTCGCCATCGCCAGCACGTCGCCGACCTTGGTGGCCGGGAAGCTGGCAGTGGAAACCAGCACGTTGGGATAGCGCGCCAGCACGCCGACGGGCTTGAACGCCTTGGCCGGGTCGTAGGGCAGCCTGGCGTAGAGGCTGGGATTCACGGCGTAGGAAGAGGCATCGACCATCACCGTATAGCCGTCGGGCGCCGCCTTGGCGACATAGGCCGCGCCGATCTGGCCGCCGGCGCCGGGGCGGTTCTCCACCACCACCGACTGGCCGAGCTCGCGGCCGAGGCCCGGCGCGATCAGCCGTGCCATCAGGTCGGCGCCGCCGCCCGGCGGATACGTGACGACGATCGTGATGGGCCGCGACGGCCACGTGGCGGCGCTCTCGGCGGCCTGCGCCGGCGCAAGTTGCAGCAGGATGCCGGCGGCGCCGATGGCCGCGCCCAGCGCCTTGATGGAATGCATGAAACGGTCTCCTCGGATGCGGATCAGGATCGGGATCGGTTAGCGGATGTCCGCGGTATAGCGAAAAGCGAAGGCATCGCCCCGGGTCAGCCGGTATTCGATGCAGGTGCCGCGCAGGTCGAAGGCGTGCCGGGTCACCACCGCGCAGGGGTGCGCATCGGGCAGTTCCAGCAACTCGGCCTCGTCATGCGCCAGCGTGCGGAAGGTGACCTCGTCGACCGCGCGGTGCACGGTGATGCCGCACTGGCTGCCGAGCAGCGGATACAGCAGGTCGCCCCATTCCCATACCGGCAACTGCTGCAGCGCTTCGCAACGCGGCAGCGGCAGCCAGATCGATTCCAGCAGGCGCGGCTTGTCGTCCAGCCAGCGGCGGCGCGTGATCGCCAGGCCGCGCGCTCCGGATGGCAGTTCGAAGCGCTCCGCCATGGCCTTGTCCAGGCGCACGGCGCGGCACGACAGGATTTCCGAGCGCGGCACCTTGGCGTCGCCGTCGGCGCCTCCGAAGCGGAAGAAACGCATCGGGCTGGCGCCGGTCAGGCCCTTGCGCACAAAGGTGCCCCGGCCCTGCACGCGTTCCAGCAGCCCTTCCTGCACCAGCACGGCGATTGCCTGTCGGATCGTTCCCAGCGCTATGCCGAATTCTTTCGCCAGGGCGCCCTCGGCGGGTATCGCCTCGCCCGGCGGCCAGTCGCCAGAAACAATGCGCGCCTGGAGCTGTGCGGCGATCTGGCCATACCGGCTCAGGCCGGCCGCGCTGGTGATTTTCTGAAGCAGGTCAATGTCCGCCATCGGTTGTCCGTCGGTCTGGAGCCGTGCTAAATTGTTGTCCATGTCCTCTAGAGGACTAGAATACTGACGCGGGCTTGCTTCCCCTATCCGGAATTACCCGCGGACACAGCAGGGCAGACAGATGAATCAACCCGAAACGCCGGTGGTGGACTGCCACTTCCATACCTTCGATGCCGGCCCGGCAGCGCCCTCCGCTCGCTACCGGCCCCCGTATGCCGCCACGCTGCCGGACTGGCGGCTGCTGGCCGGGGCGCTTGGCGATCCGTTCGGGGTGGTGGTGCAGACCAGCTTCCTCGGCACCGACAACTCCGCGCTGCTGGCGGCGCTGCGCGCCATGCCGGCGCGGCTGCGCGGCGTCGCGGTGGTCGATCCCGACGTATCCGATGCGGCATTGCGCGAACTGGACGACGCCGGCGTGCGCGGCATCCGGTTGAACCTCTATCGCGATCCCGGCTGGCAGCGCATCGGCACAGCGCCGTGGCGCGCATTGTTCGCACGTATCGCCGCGCTGGGCTGGCATGTCGAGCTCCATACCGACAACGGCGACGGCAGCGCGGTGCTGGCCGCGCTGGATGGCGTACTGGGCGAGTCAGGCGTACCGGTGGTGCTCGACCATTTTGGCAGGCCGGGCGCGGCGGGCGTGGCGGACCCGGTGTTCAGCGTGGCCGCGGCGGTGCGAGCGCGTCGGCAGGTGTGGGTCAAGTTCAGCGCGCCATACCGGTTGGTGGCGCCGGGGGCGTGGCGCGAACTGGCGCAGCGCTGGCTGGAAGTGGTCGGTGCCGACCGGCTGCTTTGGGGCAGCGATTGGCCGTGGACCAATCATGAAGCCGGGGAGCGGGCGGGGGAGTGCGGGGAAACCAGCCGCTGGCCCGGAACCGCGCCGGCGGAGGCTTCGCTGAATGAAGCGCTGCGCTGGCGCAATGCCGCGGCGCTCTACGGGTTTGCGATCGCGCCAGGGACGGCGGACTAGCCCGCCGCCTTGCGCGGCCTGGCGCGGGTGGTCTTCTTCGCGCTGGTGGCCCGCACCGCTTCGTTCTCGGCCGGTGCGCCGCCGCGATGCAGTTGCTCCAGCCACGCCATCGCCTCGACATACGAGAAGAACTGCTCCAGGTAGCCTGGCGACACCTCATGCATCAGCGTCAGCGCACGATGCACGAGGTGGTCGGAATTGAGCGGTCCGGCATTGCCCGGCAACTGCGCCTGCGACTGCCGCAACTGCCGGCTCACGCTGACGCGCGACCACGTGTCGCGGAAATAGTCGACCAGTTCCGGCTCGGGTTCGGGACGCACGGCGCGCGCCGGTGCAGCGGCGCGCGGCGCAGGGGCGCTCGGTGCGGACGCGATCCCTGCAGCGCGCGTATTAGCCTTGATGTAGCCGACCAGTCCGGCAAGCGTGCCGATCGGATTTGCGGTGGCTTCCTGTTCGGTTGCTGCGGCCGTTTCGCGCCGCGCAGCGTCTTGCGCCACGGCTTCGCGGTAGCTGTCGACCAGCGCCGCCAGCCGCGCATCCAGCATCTGCCGCACCGCGCCGTCATGGCCGGCCGAGCGCCGCGCCAGCGCATCGATCAGCCGGAAGCGCACCGGGTCGACGCCGGCGGCATCGCTGTCGCGCCAGGCGTCGAGCTGCGCGCGTGCGCTTGCGGCGACGTCTTCAGTCACGCGGCTTCCCCGTCCCCATGGTCACGCGCGGCACCGGCGCGATTTCCACGCGCCGGTTCTTCGCGCGGCTCCCGGCATCGGTATTGGCCGTGACCGGCTGCTGCGAGCCGAAGCCCGCGGAGAACAGCGAAGCGGGCGGCACGCCGGCATCGATCAGCGCGCGCGTCACGGTCAGCGCGCGCTGCGCCGACAGCTCCCAGTTGTCGGCGAAGCGGCGGTTGCCCTCGCGTACCTGCTGGTCGTCGGTGAAGCCGCTGACCATCAGCATCTCGTCGCGCGTGCGCAGGTAGGCCGACAGCGGTGCGGCCAGGCTGCGCAACAGCTCGCGGCCCTCGGGCTGCAGCTGGTCGGAGTTCAAGGCAAAGAGCACGCTGCCGCTGATGCCGATGCGCCCGTTCACCAGCGTCACGCGCCCGGCGGCGAGCGGGCCGGCCAGCGCCTGCTCCAGCGTCTGGCGGCGCTGCGCTTCTTCCTGCCGCTGCCGCACCTCGTCCTCAAGCCGCGCCGACAGTTCGAGCTGCACGCCGATGACGCCTAGCAGCACCAGCACGAACGCGCCCAGCAGCACCGACATCAGGTCGCCGAAGACCGCCCAGGCCGGCACCGTCGGCTCGGCGCCGGCGTCGATGTAGTCGTCCTTCATGCCGCCTCTGCGCGCGGTGCCTGCCGGCCGCCCAGATGCTGCAGGTCTTCCAGGATCTGCTTCTGCGACAGCATGCTGAGGTCGACCACCTCGCGCGCCTGCGCCACGTAGTAGGCCAGCTGCTCATCGCTGCGCGCCATCGACTTGTCGAGCGCGGCCTCGATGCGCTGCAGCTGTTCGGAGAGCTTGTCGTTGGAGGCGCTGAACATCTGCACCGCCACGCCGAAGGCTTCGCCCAGGCTCGCCACCTCGACGGCGCTGCCGGTGACCTGCGCCGCGGCCTGCGCCAGGCGGCCGGTCTCGGACTCTACCTGCTCGGTGAAGCGGCCGCCGACGCGCTCCAGCAGCTCGGACGTGGTCGCGAGCAGCGTGTCGACCGCGGCGCGCTGGCCGGTGGAGGCGTGGTTCACGGCGTCGAGCAGCGTGCCCAGCGTTTCCAGCATGCGGCTGCGCTCTTCCAGCATGGCGTTGTCGCGGGCCATGCCTTCGGTGAGCTTCTGGCGCAGTTCGGCGATGACTTCGGCCGCGGCCCTGGGCGCTTCGGCGGACGCCTGCATCAGGCGCGCGACTTCGGCGATGGTGCTGCTGGCGTGCGCCTCGGCCTGCGCGGTGATGTCGCGCGCGGTCTGCGCCAGCGTGTCGCAGATCTCCTGCTGGCGGCTGGCGCTGTGGCTGCCGGCCTGTTCCCATTGCTGGCGCAGCGAGCCGGCCATGCTGTCGAGGTGGCCGGTCCAGGCGGCCAGGCGCTGTTCGTCGCGCGCGGCCAGCTCGGCCTGCAGGGCGGCGGCGGCCCTGGGCGCCTCGGCGGCGGCCTGCACCAGGCGCTCGATTTCGGCCAGCGTGCCGCTGGCGTGCGCCTGCGTTTCGGTGGAAATCGCTTGCGCGGTCTGCGCCAGTGCTGCGCAGATTTCCTGCTGGCGGGTGGCGGTCTGCGCGCCCGCCTGCTGCCATTCCTGGCGCAGCGTGGCGGCCATCGCGGCGAGGGCTTCGGTCCAGGCTGCGAGGCGTTGCTCGTCGCGCGCGCTCAGTTCGGTCTGCAGGGCCAGCGCGGCCTTCGGCGCGTCGGCGGCGGCCTGCACCAGACGCTCGATCTCTGCGATGGTGCCGCTGGCGTGGGCTTGCGCCTGCGCCGAGATGTCGCTGGCAGTCTGCGCCAGCGCGGCGCAGATTTCCTGCTGGCGGCTCGCGGCCAGTGCGCTCGCCTGTTCCCATTCCCCGCGCAGTCCGGCGGCCATGTTGCCAAGCGCGTCGGTCCAGGCTGCGAGGCGTTGTTCGTCGCGCGCGCTCAGCTCGGCCTGCATGCCCAGCGCGGCCTTGGGGGCGTCGGCGGCGGCCTGCACCAGCCGGTCGATCTCGGCGATGGTGCCGCTGGCATGCGCCTGCGTCTGGGCGGAGATGTCGTTCGCCGTCTGCGCCAGCGCCGCGCAGATCTCCCGCTGGCGATGCGCCGTTTGCACGCTCGCCTGTTCCCATTGCTCGCGCAAGCCGGTAGCCATGGCGCCGAGCGAATCGGTCCATGCGGCCAGACGCTGTTCGTCGCGTGCGGCCAGTTCCGCCTGCAGCGCGAGGGCGGCCTTGGGCGCGTCGGCGGCGGCCTGCACCAGCCGCTCGATCTCGGCGATGGTGCCGCTGGCATGCGCTTGCGCCTGCGCGGCGATCTCGCGCGCGGTCTGCGCCAGCGTCTCGCTGATTTCCTGCTGGCGGCTCGCGGCCTGCGCGCTGGCCTGGTCCCACTGCTGGCGCAGCGCCTCGGTCATGCTGCCGAGCGTGCCGGCCCACGCAGCCAGGCGCTGCTCGTCATGCGATGCCAGGCCCGCCTGCAGGTCGGCGTGCGACTGGCCCACGGTGCACACCAGCGACGCCGCCTGCTGTTCGAATGCCGCCGTGGCGGCGGCCAGCGCCTGCTGGTTGTCGGCGGCGAGCTTCTCGCCGGTGCGGGCCTGCTGCGACAGGGCCTCGGTCCACGCCCGCGCGGTGCTGGCGGAGGTTGTTTCCAGCCGTGCCGCGACCTGCTCGACCAGGCCGGCCGAACGTTGCTCGAATGCCTGTGCAAAGCCGTCGAGCGCGCCGCGCAGTTCGCCCGTCAGGACTTCATTGCTGCGCTGCTGGCTGGCCAGCGCTTCGTTCCAGATCCCGGCGACGCCGGCGGTCGAGGTCTCGAAGCGTGCCGAGATGCCTTCGAGCTGCTGCTGCACGGACTGCGTGACGGCGTCGCGCATGGCGGCGGTCTCGCGCGCCAGGCCGGCCATGGTCGCTTCCACGGCCGGCTGGATCGCCGTGCCGGCGGCGCGCGCGCTGTCGGCAACGCTGTCTTTCAGCGATTGCCCGACCGCGGCGGCCAGCTGCGTGTACACCGTTTCGGTCTTGCCGTGGAAGGCTTCCTGGCTGGCCGCCAGGCGCTCCGCCATGGCCTGGTTCTGCTGCTCCATGGTCGCCATCATGGCCTGCAGCCGGTCGACCAGCGCCGGCATGGCATCGGCCTGGCGCTGCAGCAGCCGGAACGACTCGTCGCGCTGGTGGCTGCGGGAATAGGGGCGCAGCGTGGTGGCGATGCGCGCATCGAGCGCCTGCGCGGCCTGCACGCGTTCGCGCCGGCACAGGGCCGACAGCAGCCCCAGCATGGCCGACGTGGCCACGCCGGCCACCGAGGTGCCGAAGGCGAAGCCCAGCCCCTTCACCGGCGCCGCCAGCGACGCGCGGATCGCCTGCAGGTCGGTCGCGGTTTCCAGCGCCATGCCGGTGCCGCGCAGCGTCGACACCATGCCGAGGAACGTGCCGAGCATGCCCAGCAGCACCAGCAGGCCGACCAGGTACGGCGTCAGCGCCGGCCCCGGCAGCGCTACGCGCTCGCCCTCGACGCGCAGGCGCACCGCGTTGCGCAGTCCCGCGGGCAGGCGCTCCAGCCAGCCATCCAGGCTTGCCGGCGCTTCGGACAGCCCCTGCACCGCCTGCGCCAGCCCCAGCGTGCCCTGCCGGTAGCGCAGCAGCTCATGCGCGCCGGCCACGTAGCAGGCGCCGATCAGCAGCGTGACCGACAACGCCAGCGCATTCGAGCCGGCATAGCCTGCGGCGATCCAGCACACGGCCGCCAGGCCCGCCAGGAAAACAACAAGATGGAAGAAGTATCGGTTCATGGGGTCCTGGTCAGCTGCCGCGCAGCGCGGCGAGCAATCCTTCGACGGGTTGGAAGCGTATTTCCAGCTCGGCCAGCAATACGCTTTGCATATCCTTGCGAAACACGGCCAGCCACGCGCCGGGCGCGACCGGGGCTGCGGCGGCCGGCTTTGTGGCGGCCTGGGCCTCGGCCAGCGCCGCGGCTTCCGCCTGGCGCAAACGCTGGAAATGCCCTTCCAGCAGGGTCGGCACGCTGCCGAGCACGCTTTGCTCGCGCGCGCCCAGCACGCGCTCCATTACTGCATCGACCATGGCCAGCCGGGCCATGTCCGGCGCACGCGTCGACAACGCCGCCCGCAACCGCCCGCGCAAGGCGCCGATCGCGGTTTCCATGGACTGCTGCTGCGACACGTAGCGGTGGCGGTAGATGGCGAAGTCCACCTGCGCATCCACGGCCTCGGACGGTCGCCCCGGCCCGCGCCGGCGTGCGGCGAGGGCGTTGTCCCCCGCGATGGCGTCGCTCAGCGCCGCGCGCACGCGTGCGCACTCCTGCTCTTCGGCGGTGGCGCCGGAGGCACGTGCAACGGCCGGCCCCGCGCCCGGCGCGGCTTTCAGCGCCGCCGACAACGCGATCGCATCCGGCCAGCCCAGCCATTGGCTCAGCTGGCCCGAAAGTGACGTTGCAGGAGATGGGGCGTCGGCGTCGGTCAGGCGCGCCAGCAGCCGGACTAGCGTCGGACCGCTGAAACCTGTGCGCCGGGGCTCTTGGGACATACCGCCGGATTCAAAAAGCCAGCAGTTTACACGCCTCGGGGAGGCGGAAGGCAGTATCCGGGGGAGGGGAGCGGCGGCAACGGATGCCGCCGCGGGCGAGCCGTGCCGTTTAGCAAGTCCCGCGGTTCATGATTCCTGAACATGCCGCGGACATGAACCGCGCGGCACAGCCCTTCAACGCATCAGGCCGCCAGCTTCTGCAGCGACGCCACCGTGCGGACGCAGGCCTGCGCCGCCTCGCGGCCCTTGACCACGAAATGCTCGGCAAAGAAGCGATGGTGCTCGTCGTGCTCATGGAAGCTCTTCGGCGTCAGCACGGCCGAGAACACAGGGATCTCGGTGTCGAGCTGGACGCGCATCAGGCCGCTGATGACGGCATCGGCGACGAATTCATGCCGGTAGATGCCACCGTCGACGACAAAGCCGCTGGCGACGATGGCGGCGTACTTGCCGGACCTGGCAAGCCGTTGCGCATGCAGCGGGATTTCGAAGGCACCGGGGACATCGTAGATGTCGATGGCATCCGCGGCGACGCCGAGCTTTGCCATTTCGACCACGAACGCGTCGCGCGCACGATGGACGATATCGGCATGCCATTGGGCATGGATGTAGGCAATGCGCTTGCCTTCGGGGAGGGAAAAGCCGGCCGCGGGTGCGGTGGCGCGCTGGAATGCAGAGACAGGCTGATTCATGGTGTTCCTGTACGGATGGAGTTGGCCAGAATCAGGGCGCACGAGACTTGCCCCCGTGAAGACGGGGGCATTTTTGCTCGCTCTCTTTCATCCGGACTATCACCGTCGGCTTCGGATTTGAACCGAATCTGCTGACCCCGGCATGTGGGCATGCCGGGCGCTCGCGGGCTTGTGCGTCAGACGCCTTCACCGCCGGTAGGGACTTTCACCCTGCCCTGAGAACGTTGCCGCGCTGTGCTTCGTTGTGCTTTCAACGCGGCGGGGGAATCATACCGCAGAGTAGCGTTCGGCGTGGGCGGACGCTTCCGTCAGCGGCGCGCAGCGGTCAGCGCCTGCACCGGCGCCACCGCCAGCGCCGCCAGCAGCCTGAGCGCCGCAACCTCCGCCGCCGACCAGATGGCGCGATCGGCCAGGTAGTTGAAGGTGCCGATCACCGGGCCCTGATAGCCCAGCGGCACATTGACCACCGCCGTGCACCCGAGCTTGCGGATCACCTGCACGTCATCGAACACCGCCGCCAGCGCTTCATCGCCCTCGCCGACAAAGACCTCACCGCGCTCCAGCAATTGCCGGCGCCACGGGCTGTCGCCCTTGGTCTTGTGCCCGCCGACCGGATAGGCGGCGGTGTCGGATGACCACAGACGTTCGATCCGCGCCGTCTCCGCATGCCAGGCATTGATCGTCAGCAGGCCGGGGCCGAGCGTGCGCAGCGTGGCTGCGCCGATCGCGTCGAGCGCCGCGGCGGGGCCGCGCGCCTGCCGCAGCGCGTCGCACAGCAGGTTGACCTGCGCGATCAGCGAGCCGGCGTCTTCCAGCGGTGCGCCGGCTTGCGGGGCCGGGTGCGTTGCCTGGCTCACTTCATTCCCCCTGGATGCCCAGCTCGCGGATCAGCTTGCCGTAGCGGTCGGCATCGCGGCGCAGGATGGTGGCGAACTGCTGCGGCGTGGAGGTCGCGGTTTCAACGCCGATGGCGTTCATCTTGGCTTTCACTTCAGGCAGCGCCATCACGGCGTTGATCTCGCGATTGAGCCGTGCCGTCAGCTCGGCGGGCATGTCCTTCGGCCCGAAGGCGCCATACCAGACTGCCAGCTCATAGCCGGGCAGGGTCTCGGCCACGGTCGGCACGTTGGGCAGCAGCGGCGAGCGCTTGCTCTCGGTCACGGCCAGCAGGCGCAGCTTGCCTGCCTTGACGTGCGGCAGCGTCTGCGTGCCCGCCGAGAACAGCAGCTGGGTCTGCCCGGCCACGGTATCGACCACCGCCGGCGCGCCGCCCTTGTACGGCACGTGCAGCATCCGGATGCCGGCCATCTTCTCGAACAGCACCGCGCTGAGGTGGTTGGTGGAGCCCGGACCCGCGCTGGCGTAGGCGAGCTTGCCCGGATTGGCCTTGGCGTAGGCCACCAGCTCCTTCACGTTCTGCGCCGGCACCGAGGGGTGGACCACCATGGTGTTGGTCACGTAAGCCAGCAGGCCCAGCGGCGTGAAGTCGTCCACGCCGCGGAACGGCATGTTGGACATCAGCGCCGGGTTCATGGCGTGGGTGCTCATCGAGCCCACCAGCAGCGTGTAGCCGTCCGGCCTGGCGCGCGCCACCATGGCCGAGCCGATGTTGCCGGACGCGCCCGGCTTGTTGTCGACGATCACCGGCTGGCCGAGCGAGCGCGTCAGGTGCTCGGACAGCACGCGCGCCAGGATATCGGTCGAGCCGCCGGCGGCCCAGGGCACGATCAGCGTGATCGGCTTCTGCGGCCAGGCTTCGCTGGCGCCGGCCGGGGCCGCCAGGCACATCGCCAGCGCGGCCACGCCGCCCAGCAGGGTTTTCAGTACTGCGCGCATTTTCCTTCCTCCTTGGGACTGGCGCGGACCTGGTGCGGTCCGCTGTCATGATTTGAATCGTCAGCGACCCACTGCGTAGCCCTGCATGCCGCGCGGATTGGCGCCGGCGCGCAGCACCAGCCGCCCGCGCCCGTCGCGTTCGCGCGAGCATGCCGACATGCGGCCTTCTGACCAGGGTTCGCCCACGCGGACTTCGTGCCCGCGTCCGCGCAGCGCCGCCAGCGTTGCCGCCGGGAAGCGCGATTCCACGCTGATGCGGTTGAGCACGGTCTGGCGCGGCCAGAACGAGCCCGGGAAATGGTCGATATGCCACGCGGGTGCATCGATTGCTTCCTGCAGGTTCATGCCATGCACCGCATGGCGCAGGAAGAATGCCAGCGACCACTGGTCCTGCTGGTCGCCGCCCGGGGTGCCGAACACCATATACGGCTCGCCGTCGCGCAGCGCCAGCGACGGCGACAGCGTGGTGCAGGGGCGCTTGCCGGGGGCCAGCGTGTTGGGCAGGCCGGGCTCCAGCCAGGTCATCTGCAGGCGGGTATTGAGCGCGAAGCCGAGCGCCGGGATGGTCGGGCTCGACGAGAGCCAGCCGCCCGACGGCGTGGCGGCGACCATGTTGCCGTGGCGGTCGATCACGTCGATATGGCAGGTGTCGCCGACAAAGAGTTCGCGTTCGGCCCATTCGGCTACCGGCGGCAGCTCGGCGAAGGTCGGCTCGCCCACGCCGAAGCGCACGTCGGCTTGCCGCAGCGTGCGCTCGGCGACACCCAGGTCGGGCAGGCGCGGCGCCATGCGATCGAGCGTGCCGGGATCGATCGCCAGCGCCGCGCGCTCGCCGATGCGCTGCGCGCGCGCGGCCAGGTAGCCGTCGTCGAGCAATGTGGCAAGCGGGCTCTGCGTGAAGCGGGGATCGCCGTACCAGGCCAGGCGATCGGCCATCGCCAGCTTGGTGGCTTCGGCAATGCGGTGCACGAATTCGGGCGAATCGGGCGCATGCTGCGCCAGCCCGGCGTGGCGCAGCATGCCGAGCTGCTGCAGGAACACCGGACCCTGGCTCCAGATGCCGCACTTGGCCACCGTGTAGCGGCCGAAGTCGAGCGTGACCGGATCCTCGTCCCCGGGTCTCCAGCCGGCCATGTCGTCGTAGCGCAGCAGGCCGGTGTGCTTGTCGCCGGTGGTGTCGCGCACCGGCGTGTTGCGGCAGTAGGCGTCGATTTCCTCGGCGACGAAGCCGCGGTACCAGCAATCCAGCGCGGCGTCGATCTGGCCGGTGCGGCTGTCGCTGCGGCGCTGGGCATCCTCGACGATGCGGGTGTAGGTATCGGCCAGCGCCGGCAACGTGTGCAGGCTGCCCGGGCGCGGCACCTTGCCGTCCGGCAGCCAGGTGGCCGCCGAGCTGTGCCATTCGTCGCGGAACAGCGCCTGCACCGCCAGGATCGCGCGCGAGATGCGCGGCACCAGCGGGAAGCCGTCGCGCGCGTAGCCGATGGCGGGCGCCAGCACATCGGCCAGCGACCACGTGCCGTGATCGCGCAGCATCGTCAGCCACGCGCCGAAGGCGCCGGGAACGGCGGCGGGCACCAGCCCGATGCCCGGCATCAGCTCCAGGCCCTGCGCGCGCAACGCGGCGGGATCGGCAAGCGCCGGTGCCGGGCCCTGTCCGCACAGGGTGCGCATGCGGCGCTCGCGCTCGCTCCAGAACAGGATCGGTACTTCGCCCCCGGGGCCGTTCAGGTGCGGCTCGACCACCTGCAGCACGAAGCCGGCCGCCGCCGCGGCATCGAAGGCATTGCCGCCGCGTTCGAGCACGCCCATGGCGGTTTGCGTGGCCAGCCAGTGGGTGGAGGCGGCAACGCCAAAGGTACCGACGATTTCGGGGCGGGTAGTGAACATGGGTTGCAACTCCGGTGATGCGAGCCAGTATAGGATTGTGGAATAACCGCGAGAGTCTGATTGGTTATCGTTGCATTACCATTTGGTAATACGACATTAGCGCCCCCGTTGCAGGATTCCTGTGCCCATAGCCGCCTCCGACAAGCTGGTCCACAACCTCGTCTCCCGCCTGCGCCTCAGGCACCTGCCGCTGCTGCTGGCGCTGGAGCGCCAGCGCTCGGTGTCGCGCGTGGCGGCCGAGCTGAACCTGTCGCAGCCCGCCGTCACCAAGACCCTGCGCGAGATCGAGGACATCTTCATGGTGCCGCTGTTCACCCGCACCCGGCGCGGCCTGGAGCCCACGCCCACGGGCCGCGCGGTGCTGGCGCATGCGCGGCTGACGCTGGCGGATACCGATGCGCTGGGGCGCGAGCTGGCGGCGATCGGCGCCGGCATGTCGGGGCGGCTGCGCATCGGCGTGATCCCGTTCATCAGCCGCACCGTGCTCGATGCGGCCTGCAGCTTCGGCCTGACCCAGTCGCCGCGGGTTTCGGTGCTGGTGCGCGAGGGCACCACCGACGAGCTGGTGGCGGCGCTGCGCGAACATGAGCTGGATTGCGTGGTGGCGCGGACCTTCTACGCGCCCGGCGCGGACATCGCCCAGCAGCCGCTCTACCGCGAAGAGCCCGCGCTGGTGGTGCCCGCCGCGGCCGCCGGCCGGCTCGGGCGCGGGCCGCTCGACTGGCGCCGGCTGGCCGAGCGCGACTGGATCCTGCCGCCGCCGAACACGCCGATCCGGCGCACCATCAACACCATCTTCGCGGTGGCCGGCGTGGCGCAGCCGGTGCCGATCGTCGAGACCTACTCGATCAAGACCATGGCCACGCTGCTGCGCAACCACGCGGCGGCTACCACCATCGTGCCGCGCGCGGTGGCTGCCGAGCTGGTCGAAGGCGGGGGCGCGGCGGTCCTGCCGCATGCGCTGAGCTGGGACTTGCCGCCGGTGGGGGTGATGTGGCGGCGGCAGGCGCTGGAGGACGATGTGGTGGTATCGCTGGTGGCGGCGTTGGGGAAATTGCGGTGGGAGGAGGGATAGGGCGCCGGGACTGCGCAGTCATCAGAGCTTGCTTCCGCCCCTCGCATACGCTCCGCTCTCCCGCGCGCGGGGTAGGGGAGCAAACCGCTGGCGGTCATGGCGCGTGCGCGCTCATAATCAGCCTCGCATCCCCAACCAACCCAACCCGGAGCCATACCCATGCGACTCATCGGCATGCTCGATTCCCCCTACGTGCGCCGTGCCGCCATCACGCTGCGCCTGCTGGGTTTGCCGTTCACCCACGAATCCATCTCGGTGTTCCGCACCTTCGACCAGTTCCGCGCCATCAACCCGGTGGTCAAGGCGCCGTCGCTGGTGTGCGACAACGGCGTGGTGCTGATGGACTCGACGCTGATCATCGACTACGCCGAAGCGCTGGCGGGCCGCAGCCTGATGCCGGCGTCGCTGGAAGAGCGCCAGCGCGCGCTGCGCACCATCGGCCTGGCGCTGGCGGCCAGCGAGAAGGCCGTGCAGCACGTGTACGAGCACAACCTGCGGCCGGCGGAGAAGGTGCACCAGCCGTGGGTGGAGCGCGTCGATGGCCAGCGCACCAGTGCCTTTGCCCTGCTGGAAGACGAGATCGCGCGCATGCCCGTGCCGGCCGATGAGGCGGCGGTGAGCCAGGCCACGCTGACCGCCGGCGTGGTGTGGACCTTCACCCAGGCGCTGCTCCCCGGTCATGTCGACCGCGCGGCGCACCCGGGGCTGGCGGCGCTCGCGGCGCAGCTCGAAAGCTTTCCTGCGTTCAGCGCGCTGCCCCACGCATGACAGCCCGGGGGATCGCGGTCGCGATGGGTGGCAATGGATCGGTCGTGGTTCATGGTGGTCCAGCACGTGCAGGTGCTGCCTCGCGTGTTCGGGGTAGACCTGCTCGCGCGCGGGCGCAACGAGGAAGCCTCGCAGGCGACGCGCGAGCACCTGCAGCACACGCTCAACGCGCTGGCGCAGATCAGCCGGCTGCTCGAGCCGTAGCCGATTGGTTCAGAGGCTGGTTCAGCAGGTCCAGCGCCACGTCCACGATCATGTCTTCCTGCCCGCCCACCATGCGGCGGCGGCCCAGCTCGACCAGCACGTCGACGGTCTTCAGGCCATAGCGTGCCGCGGCAGCTTCGCTATGGCGCAGGAAGCTGGAATACACCCCCGCATACCCCAGCGCCAGCGTCTCGCGATCGACCCGCACCGGGCGGTCCTGCAGCGGGCGCACCAGGTCATCGGCGGCGTCCATCAGCCGGTACAGGTCGGTGCCGTGATGCCAGCCCATGCGCTCGGCGGCGGCGACAAACACTTCCAGCGGTGCATTGCCCGCGCCCGCGCCCATGCCGGCCAGGCTGGCGTCGATGCGGTCGCAGCCTTCTTCCACCGCGACGATGCTGTTGGCTACGCCCAGGCTCAGGTTGTGGTGCGCATGCATGCCGGTCAGCGTTTCGGGCTTGAGTACGTCCTTGAACGCGCGGAAGCGGTCGCGCACGCCGTCCATGGTCAGCGCGCCGCCGGAGTCGACCACGTAGCAGCAGGTCGCGCCGTAGCTCTCCATCAGCTTGGCCTGCTGCGCCAGCTGCTGCGGCGTGGTCATGTGGCTCATCATCAGGAAGCCGACCGCTTCCATGCCCAGCTCGCGCGCCGCCTCGATATGCTGGCGCGAGATGTCCGCCTCGGTGCAGTGCGTGGCCACGCGCACGATGCGCGCTCCGGCCTGGTAGGCGTCCTTCAGGTCGTGCACGGTGCCGATGCCGGGCAGCAGCAGCGTCGCGATCCGGGCGTGGCTGACCACGTCGGCGACGGCTTCGATCCACTCCAGGTCGGTATGCGCGCCGAAGCCGTAGTTGAAGCTGGAGCCTTGCAGCCCGTCGCCGTGCGCGACTTCGATCGAATCGACGCCGGCCTGGTCCAGGGCGGCGGCGATCTGGCGGACCTGCGCCACGCTGTACTGGTGGCGGATGGCGTGGCTGCCGTCGCGCAGCGTCACGTCGGAGATATAGAGTTTCTTGTCGGTGCTCATGGCTTGGTTCCGGTTCAGGCTGCGGCGGACTCGGCCAGCATGGCTTCGGCCATGCTTTCGGCGGTGTTCAGTGCGGCGCTGGTCATGATGTCCAGGTTGCCGGCATAGGCAGGCAGGTAGTGGGCGGCGCCCTCGACTTCAAGGAAAACCGTGGTCTTCAGGCCGGCAAGGCGGCCCAGCCCCGGGATATTGAGCGGCGCCTCCGCGGGGATTTCCTCGAACTGCACCGCCTGCTTGAGTCGGTAGCCCGGCACGTAGCGCTGCACGTCGGCGGCCATGCGCGCCACCGATTCGGCAATGGCATCCTGGTCGGCCGGCTCACTCAGGCAGTACACGGTGTCGCGCATGATCAGCGGCGGCTCGGCCGGGTTCAGCACGATGATGGCCTTGCCGCGGCGCGCGCCGCCCACCTGCTCGATGGCGCGCGAGGTGGTTTCGGTAAATTCGTCGATATTGGCGCGCGTGCCGGGGCCGGCGCTCTTGCTGGAGATGCTGGCGACGATCTCCGCGTAGTGGACCGGCGCCACGCGCGATACCGCCGCCACCATCGGGATGGTGGCCTGGCCGCCGCAGGTGACCATGTTGACGTTGGGCGCGTCGAGGTGCGCGGCGCCGTTGACCACCGGGATGCAGTACGGGCCGATCGCCGCCGGGGTCAGGTCGACCATGCGCAGCGCCGGGCGCAGCGCGCGCAGGAACGCATCGTTCTTCACGTGCGCGCCGGCGCTGGTGGCATCGAACACGATGTCGATGTCGCCGAACACCGGCAGCCGGGCCAGCCCTTCCACGCCTTCATGCGTGGTGGCAACGCCCATGCGGGCCGCGCGGGCCAGGCCGTCGGAGGCGGGGTCGATGCCGACCATCGCGCCCATCTCGACATGCCGGCCATGCCGCAGGATCTTGATCATCAGGTCGGTGCCGATATTGCCCGAGCCGATGATGGCGGCTTTGAGCTTGCGCGTCATAGGGATTCTCCTTGGATGGGTTACTCGACGCTGGCGCCGCTGGCCTTGACCAGCGGGGTCCAGCGCGTGCTTTCGCTGGCGAGGAAGGTGCCGAACTGCTGCGGGCTCATCGGCATGGGATCGAGGCCCTGGTCGGCGAAGCGCCTGGCCACTTCCGGGGCCTTGAGCGCCTTCAGCGCGGATTCATTGAGCCGCGCGACCACCGCGTCGGGCGTGCCGCTGCGCACCACCATGCCGAACCACACGCCGGCATCCAGGCCGGGCACGCCCAGCTCGGCCAGCGTGCGCACGTCGGGCAGGCTGGGGGAGCGCTTGCTTGAAGCGATCGCCAGGGCCTTGACCTTGCCGCCCTTGATCAGCGGCGAGGTGGTGATGACCGGGTCGAACATCATGTCGACCTGGCCCGCCATCACGTCCTGCAGCGCGGGGGCCGAGCCCTTGTAGGCGACATGGGTGAACTTGCCGCCGGTCTTGTCGCCGAACAGGCCGCCGAGCAGGTGCCCGATCGAGCCGATGCCCTGCGAAGCGTAGTTGACCCCGTCCGCGCGCGACTTCGCCAGCGCGACCAGGTCCTTCACGGAGCCGGCCGGGCTGTTCTGCGGCACCACCAGCACCAGCGGCGAGGCGGCCAGCGCCGTCACCGGCTTGAAGTCCTTGAGCGGGTCGTATGAGAAGTTGCGGTACAGGCCCGGGTTGATCGCGAACATCTCGGTGGCCGCGACGAACACCATGTGGCCATCCGGCTCGGCGCGCTTGACCGCCAGCGCGGCGATCTGCCCGCCGCCGCCGGGGCGGTTCTCGACGATCACCGGCTTGCCGAGGTCGCTCTGCATCTGCTGCGCGACCTGGCGCGCGATCATGTCGGTGATGCCGCCCGCCGGGAACGGGACCACGATGGTGACGGGGCGGTTGGGGAAGGCGGGCGCCTGCGCCGTGGCCGCGCCGGCGCTGCCGACCAGGGCGGCGCCGATGGCGAAGGGGGCGAGCAGCCTGGCAATCAGGCGATGCATGCGATGGGGGCGTTGCATGGTTGTCTCCGTTTCTCTGTCGTTATGGGTTCAAAGCTTCGGCAGTCATGTCAGCTGTCGGCGAACTTCGCGCGTACGGTGCCGACGCCGGTGATATGCGCTGCATAGGTCTTGCCGGCCTGCACCGGCACCATCGGCCCCAGCGCCCCGGTCAGCACCAGGTCGCCGGCGCGCAGCGGGTCGCGCAGGCTGGCCAGCTTGCGCGCCAGCCACACCGCGGCGTTGAGCGGATGGCCCAGGCAGGCGGCGCCGCTGCCGTGCGAGACGCGTTCGTCGCCGCACCGCATTTCCATCTCCACCGCTTTCAGGTCGAGGCCAGCCAGGGGCACCGGAACTGCGCCGATTACCACCAGCCCGCTGGAGGCGTTGTCGGCCACCGTGTCGACATACGAGATGTCCCAGTTGGCGATGCGGCTGCCGACCACCTCGATCGCCGGCAGCACGTAGTCCACCGCGCCCAGCACGTCGAGCACGGTGGCATCGGCCACGTCGAGGTCGCGGCGCAGCACCAGCGCCACTTCGGCCTCGGCCTTGGGCTGCAGCGTGCGCGCCATCGGGATCGGCTCGTCGTCGCCGTAGACCATGTCGGCGAACAACGTGCCGAAGTCGGGCTGGTCAACGCCCAACTGGCGCTGCACCGCGGGCGAAGTCAGGCCGATCTTGCGGCCGATCACGCGGCGGCCGCCGGCTTGCCAGACGGCGACGTTGGCGCGTTGCACGGCGTAGGCGGTGGCCGCGTCGTCCGTGGCGATCTCGCCGCGCAGCGGCGCTACCGGTGTGCGCGTTCGCTCGGCTTCGCGCAGGCGTGCGGCGAGGGCGAGGATGGTTTCCTGGTCTGGCATGGCTGTGTCCTTGAGAAGTGTCAGTGATGCGCGGGCGCGGCGTGCATCAGCGCGAAGCCGGCAATCCATTCCGGGATCGGGCGGTAGTAGTCCAGTTCGGCGCGGTAGGCGCCGCTCGCAGCGAGTGCGGCAAAGGCGGCGATCCACGTGCGCACCTCATGGGCCGACTTGCCGGCGTCACGCGTGATGCCGTCGTTGGTCATGCCGTCGACGCGGGTCAGTTCGCCGCTTGCGAGCAGCGCCAGCAACGCGCGGTCCCAGTCGGGGTTGAGCGCATGCAGGTGGCTGTCGCCGCCGGCAAAGGCGCGCGCGGCGGCCACGGTGCGCTCCTGCCGCGCCTGGCGCGAAGCCGGCGGCGGGTTGCGCCCCGCGATCAGGCGTTCCGCCACTTCCGCGCTGGCGCCGGCAATCTCCGGCACCGGCGGCTCGTGCGAGATCCCGCCGGAGCCGACCACCAGCACGCGCTTGCCCAGCCCCGACAGGTAGCGGCCGATGGCATCGCCCAGCAGGCGCGCGCGGCGGCAGCTTGCCATCGGCGGCGCGACCGAGTTGATGAACACCGGGATCACAGGGTAGCGGTCGAGCGCGCCGGTCAGCACTTCCAGCGCCTGCGCGCAGCCGTGGTCGACCTGCATGCGGTACGACACCGCCACGTCCAGGTCCTGCGCCATCACCGCTTCGGCCAGGCCCAGCGCCACGTCCTGCGGCACGTCGAGCGGACCGGCGAGGCTGTTGAAGTCGCCGATGGCGCTGGCCGCCACGCCGACGCAAAACGGCGGCATTACGTCATAGAAGAAGCCGTTGTAGTGGTCGGGCGCGAACACCACCACCAGCTCGGGATCGAAGGCTTCCACGCGGGCGCGCGCGGCGGCCTGCAGGCGCTCGACCTCGGCCACGATTGCCGGCGCCGGGTCGTAGTAACCGTGCAGCGGCGTATGCGACAGGCATTCGAGATGAATCGGCATGTCAGGCTCCCGCGGCAAGCTGCCGGACGGCGGCGGCCTGCGCCTCGTACGAAGGCGCGGCGGCACGGGCGGCGGCGCGCGTATCGGTTTCCCCGGCCTCCTCGGCCGCCGGCGTGCGCAAGGCCAGCTTGCGCGCCAGCGCCACCACCGAATCCGAGACCTGCTGCGGCGAGCACATGCCCGCGACAAAGCGGTCGGGCCGCAGCAGTACCACCGAGCCGGGCTGGTTGCCGAACCAGTCCTTGAGGCGATTATGCACGTCGCCCACGGCGATCACGCCAGCGGGCACGTCGTCGCGGTAGTCGAGCTGCGGATCCGGCTTGGCCAGCACGAACACCCCGCCGAGCTGGCGCCACACCGCGCGCGCCTGCGCCGTCAGGCCGAAGGTGGGATCGGTGCCCCAGCCGAGGATGGCGAAGCGGTTGCCAATCACATCGTCGAGGCGCTCGACGTTATTGGCTTCGGTGCGCACCAGCGGCTGGATGAACATGCGGCCCACCGGCGAGTTGCCCGCGGGGTCGCGGCCATGCACCAGCCGGCCGACCAGCGATTCGCGCTTCTCGCTCATCAGGCCCAGCAGTCGGCCCAGCGCGGAGTTGCCGGAGCGCGCCAGGCAGCGGGCCAGCAGGCCGGGATGCGCGCGGCGCTGGCCTTCGGGCAGGAGCACGACGCCTTGCTCGTAGCGCGGCATCGGCTTGAAGCGCATCTCGACGAAGTACTGCTTGACCGCGGGGAAGCGGTTCAGCACCCTGGTCAGCCCGTCGCGCAGCGCCGAGCCCGCGCGGCTGGCAGGCGCGAAGATATCGCCGGCCACCTCCGACAGGTGGATCATCGAACGCGCATGGGCGCGGCGCTCGGCCGTATAGGTGTCGAGCAGCGCATCGCCGGCCTGGCCCTTGACCACCATCGCCAGCTTCCAGCCCAGGTTGCTGGCGTCGCGGATGCCGCTGTTGTAGCCCTGGCCCTGCCACACCGGCATGATGTGCGCGGCATCGCCCGCCAGCAGCACGCGGCCGGCACGGAAGTCGCGCGCCAGGCGTGCATTGTGGGTATAGACGCGCTTGCGGATGTAGTCGACCTTGTCCGGGTCGGCCACCACCTTGCGAATCAGCGCGGCCATGTTCTCGGGGCGCGACAGTTCTTCCTCGGTCTCGCCGGGCATGACCATGAACTCGAAGCGGCGGATGCCGTGCGGCAGCGCGGCCGACACATAGGGCCGCTCGGGGTCGCAGTGCATGTAGATGTGCGGCGTGCCGATCGGGTCGTTGCGCACGTCCACCACGATCCACTGGTTGGGCTTGGTGCGGCCTTCGAACGGCATGTCGAGCGCGCGGCGCACCAGGCTGTTGCCGCCGTCGGCACCGACCATATAGGCGGCACGGATGCGCACCGGCCGGCCGGCTTCGTCGGCGGCTTCGATCTGCACGCCGTGGTCGTCATGCGTGAACGACGCCACGCCGTGGCCCAGCAGCGTGCGCACATGCGGGAAGCGCCGCAGGCCTTCGAACAGGATGCGGTCGGCCAGCGGCTGGATGAAGGCATTACGGCGCGGCCAGCCGAACTCGTCGGTGCGCGGCTCGATCGACGCAAAGCAGCGCCCGCCCGCGGTGACGAAGCGCATCCAGTGGTGGGGCGTGGTGTGCGGCAGCAGCGTCTGCGCCAGGCCGACCGACTGGAATACGCGCAGCGCTTCGTCGTCGAGGCCGATGGCACGCGGGTAGTCGATGATCTGCGCGAGCTTTTCCACCAGCACCACGCTGACGCCCTGCAGGCCGAGGATATTGGCGATCATCAGGCCGACCGGCCCGGCACCGACGATGGCGACATCGCAATCGACAGTGTCAGGACGAGCGTCGCCGCCCGCCATGGCGATGGCGTGGGTCATGTCTGTCTCCGTTATGTGTTGTGGGTGTCCGGGCGCGGCCCGGACCGTCAGGGATGTGCGCAGCCCAGTCGTCAGGGATGCGCGCAGCGCATCAGACCGCGGTGGCCTCGGGCACCGGCTTGCCGAGCAGGAAGTTCAGGTGGATGCGGTTGAAGGTGTCGGCATCCTCGAACTGCGGCCAGTGGCCGCAGCCATCCATCACCGTGAACAGCGCGCCGGGAATCATGGTGGCGATGCGCCGTCCTTCCGAGACATCTGCGGTGGGATCGTCGGAGGTCCACAGCACCAGCGTCGGCGCCTGGATGCGGCCATAGTCGCCGGCGCGCAGGATGTTGCGCTGGCGCGTCTCCATGTCCTGCAGCACCATGTTGCCGCGCTGCGCCTCGACCATGCCGGGCTGCGCATAGATCGCCTGGCGCGTGGCGACGAGGTCGTCGAAGACCTTGGACTTGTCGGCCATCAGCCATTCCACGCGCGCCTTGATGAAGTCCCAGCTCGGGTCTTCGACCGCGCGCATCGACAACGTCTTCAGGCGTTCCATCACCACGGGGTCGGCCTGCGAGCCGCCGGCGGTGTTCAGTACCAGGCGCTCGACACGACCGGGATGGTCGATCGCCAACTGCGAGGCGACCCAGCCGCCCAGCGATTCGCCGCTGAACGAGGCGCGTTCGATGTCGAGCGCATCGAGCACGCGGATCACGTGGTCGACATAGGCAGACACCTCGCGCGGGCCATCGGGCTTGTCGGTCCAGCCGTGGCCGATCATGTCGATGGCCCAGACGTCGAAGTGTTCGGCATGCGCCTTCAGGTTGCGCACATAGGCTTCGGCGTGGCCGCCGACGCCGTGCAGCAGGATCAGCGCGGGCTTGCTGCGGTCGCCGGCGTGCAGGTAGCGTGTCTGGATGCCGCCGGCATCGAGCCAGCCCTGGGTGAAGCTGACGCCGCGCAGGTCGGCCCAGATGCTCTGGAACGGCTTGGCGGCAGTGGTGGAAGTATTGAGGGCGGTGGCCGGGACGGCTTGCGTCGACATTCGGTTGTCTCCAGGTTCTGTGCAGGGTGCCTGCATTCGGGGGGCTTGCTTTGAACGGAAGTCTAGAGACCGCATTGCTCGCGGCAAAAAAAATGTGCAAACTGTGCAAGGAGTGCACAACGTTGATTTAAAAGGATTTTTTATGGCGCTGGAACGGGATGCCATTTACGCCAATGTCAGGGGGCTGACGCGTGGCCTGGATGTGCTGCGGGCGCTGAACCGCATGGAAAGCGGGCGCGCGACGGCCCAGCAACTCGCGCAGGAGACGGGGCTGCATCGCACCACCGTACGGCGCCTGCTGGAGACGCTGGTGGCGCAGGGCTTCGTTCGTCGCAGCGAGTCGGACGACACCTTCCGCCTGACGCTGCAGGTGCGCGCGCTCAGCGAAGGCTTCACCGACGACGAATGGATCTCCACCACCGCCGCGCCGCTGATGGGCGAACTGCTGCAGCAAGTGGTATGGCCCTCCGACCTGACCACCCCCGACGGCGACGCGATGATCATCCGCGAGACCACGCACCGCTTCAGCCCGCTGTCGTTCCACCGCGCCATGGTGGGGCGGCGGCTGCCGATGCTGCTGACGGCGTCGGGGCGCGCCTACTTTGCCAACTGTACCGAGGCCGAGCAGGAGAGCATCGTCGCGATGCTGCGCTCAGGTGCCGGGGGCGAGCACCAGGCCGCGCTCGCCAGCGATGCGCAGTTCGTGCAGAACCTGGTGAAGCGTGTGCGGCAGGATGGCTTCAGCACCAATCATGGCGACTGGAGCGAGCAGCGCAACATCAGCGCCATTGCCGTGCCGCTGCGCGCGGGGGAACGCGTGCTCGGAAGCCTGAACGTGGTCTACCTGTCGCGCGCGCTCAAGCCGGCTGAGGCGGAGGCGAAGTTTGTGGCGCCGCTGGCTGGCATTGCGGGCAAGATCGCGGCGGGTATGGCTGGCGCCTGAGCGGACTGGCGCAGCAGCCGAATACACCCACCGTACCGCACCGCACCCATCCTGCTACAGCACATTCACATCCGCCGTGCCTGCCGCCACTTCAAGCACCCGCGTGCTTGCGGTCGCCGGCAGCGCCGGTGCGACGCCGCCGCTGATGGACTTCAGCGTATGGTACGTGCAGCTGAGCTTGTCCGGCGTCAGCGTCACCAGCGCGTATCCTTCCGCGTTGGTGTCGGCGTGGCGGATCCAGGAATTGAAGGCGCGCAGCGTGTTGTCGAACGCGTTGAACAGCACACCGCCCACGTCGCTGTAAACCAGTTCGCGCAACGCGGCGAATTCCTGGTCGTTGTCGACGATAGCGCGGAACGAACTCAGCAGCGAATTGCTGGACAACCCCGCGGTGACCAGGTCGACCATCACCGGCATGGGCGAGGCCGCATCGTAGTCGTCCATGACCTGGCCGCCGAAGAACCCATGGATGTCGCCGCTCAGCGCCACCACGTTGCGCACGCTGTTGGCCTTCAGGAACGCCATCAGGTTCTTGCGCTCGGCATTGAAGCCGTCCCACTGGTCGGTATTGAGGATAAACCGGTCGAGCAGCGCGATCGCCGGCAGCCGGCTTTCGATCAGCGGGCGGATGCTGGCGTCGAAGGCCGCCGCATCGATGCCGGCCTGCGACAGCAGGTTGCGCAATTCGGTGTACGCCAGGTTGGCATAGGTGCCAGCCGCCTTGGCCGCGGCCAGGTCGCTTTCCAGCGCGCTGGCGATGGCGGATTGCAGCGATGACAGCGCACTGTGGGCCTGCACCAGCGCCCGCGCGATCAGGTCGGCGATGGCCTTGGTGACGTCGACCTGCATGCGCAGCAGCGACAGCTGGTTGCCCCACAGCTTCCACGTGGTATTGGCCCCGCCCACGCGGTCCTGCCACCATGCGCGCTGCGTGTCGCCGAGCATCGATACCGGCGTCAGCGCATTGCCGGCGGCGCTGATCTTCTGCGCCTCGGTGGCGGCCAGCGTGTCGGCGGGAACGAGGTACAGGCTGCCCACGGTGCGGCCGATGGTTTCCTCCGGCATGACGTGGTTGGCGCGGTACAGGCGCTCGTCGGTCATCAGCAGCGTCGCCAGGTTGCCGAAGGTGAAAGAACGGTAGATCTGGATGTTCTGGAACGACGGGTTGCTGGTGTCGAGGCTGACGTCTGCGGGCAGGTATTCGAACCAGGCCTGGCTGGCCGCGCGCCGGCGCGCGGTGCGTGGCGTCTGGTCGTCGTCCGAGTCATAGGTCTGGCGGTCCTGCCAGCAGTTGTCCGAGAACTCATGGTCGTCCCAGATCGCGATCATCGGGAAGGCCGCGTGCAGCGCCTGCAAGCGGGTATCGCTGCGGTAGCTGCGGTACAGGTAACGGTAGTCGTCGAGCGTGGTGGCGTAGACGCTGGCATCCGGCAGCACCGTGCCGTTGGGCAGCTGCAGCGCGGTGTGGCGGTCTTCCACCAGGCCGGCGCGCGAGCCGCCGGGCACCGCTTCGTAGATGTAGTCGCCCACGTGGACGATGAAGTCCAGGTCCTGCTGCACCAGTTCTTCCATGCCGGCCCAATGGTTGGCGTTCCAGTCCTGGCAGCTGACAAAGGCAAAGCGCAGCTGCGACAGCGGCGTGCCGGCCGCAGCGGCGGTGCGCGTGCGGCCCACGGTGCTGGCGCGGTTGCCGAGCAGGAAGCGGTAAAAATAGCGCGTGCCGGCGGTGAGTCCCGTGACCTTGTTGCGAATGGTGTAGTCCCATTCCGGACGGGCCATCAGCGGCTCGTTGACCAGCAGCGATTGCGGCGCGAAATCCTGCTGCGTCGAGACTTGCAGGCGTACCACCACGGGCCGCTTGCCGTTGTTGCCTTCGACGCGGGTCCACACCACCACGCTGTCAGGCTTGGGATCTCCCGAGGCGACGCCATGTACGAAATTGAAGTTTTCCGGATTGCCGGTATCGGGCTCATCGCCGTCGTCACCGCCGCCGCAGGCGGTCAGGCCGCCGGTGGCGATCGTGACGGTCATGAAACTTCCCCACTTCAGGAACTGGCGTCGATCCATGATCGTTCTCCTACTCTCGGGTTGCGGAACGCAGCCGCGGCCCGGACGCCGGAGAGGGCATCAGTTTTTTGTGGGGAGCGTGACTGCTTGTTGCATGGATACTAGTGGCCGCCTTCTGTCTTCGCTGTCGGTGAGGCGCCGACATCGATATAGGAAAAGGATGACTGGTGCCGCGATGCGTTGTGCATGGGCTTGCCAGTCTTGCATGGCGGCGAGGCGCAGGCGTGCCGCCGCCACGCAATGATTCATCAACGACTAACTAAACTAAGGCACGTCGCGCTGCGGCGCGCCGTCATAGGTCCACAGGAACTGGCGCGGGATGGGTCCCTTGTTGCGCCCGCCCTGGCAGGTCTGCTCCCACGCGTGCGCAAGGATGCCGACCGAGCGCGACAGGCAGAACAGGCCGCGGGCCAGCGGGGCGGGGAAGCCCAGCTCGGCATAGATGACAGCGGTGGCGCCATCGATATTCATCGGAATGGCTTTGCTGCGTCCGGCGGACAGTGCCTGTTCGATCGCGCGCGCGATCGACGCACAGCGCCCGGTGACGACGCCATCGGCAGCGGCTTGTTCGACCAGCGCAAGCAGCCGCGGTGCGCGTGGGTCGACAGGATGGAAGCGGTGGCCAAAGCCAGAAACGAACTTGCCGTGCAGGTCGCGGTAGCCATGCAGTGCCGCGGCGACGGCATCGTCCATGCTGCTGCCGTTGTCGATGCGCGCGGCGACGTCCTGATACAGCGCCACCGCCTGCTCGCCGGCGCCGCCATGCACATCGCCCAGCACGTTGACCGCCGACGCCATCGCATTGTTCAGCCCCACGCCACAGGTGGCTGCCATGCGCGCGATGGCGATGCTAGGTGCCTGCGGGCCATGGTCGACCGCGGCCATCAGTGCGGCGTCGAGCAGTTCGCCCTGGCCCGGGCCCGGCAGTTCGCCGCGCAGCATCAGCCAGATCATCTGCGCGAACGAAACGCGGCCGATCAACTGCTCGATGGGATAGCCGCGGTAGCGGATCTCGCCGGGCTTCATGTCGATGATGCCGGTGTGCCACCAGTCCTGCGACAGACGCTGGCCCGGGTCCATGTCGTCCTTGCCGTCCTTGCCGTCCTTGCCGTCCTTGCCGGCGTTGCTGGGTTGGCCGATGCCGCTCATATTGCGCGCTCCTGGCTGAGTTGGTCGATGTCCGTGCTGCTGTAGCCCAGGCTTTCCAGCACCTGGCGCGTGTGCTGGCCCAGCTCTGGCGGCGGCGCATCCACTGCCGGGGCCTCGCGGTTGAGCTTGAAGCCGGTGCGCACCACGCGGATGTCGCGGCCCACGCCGGGCACTTCGGCAAATTCGCCGATCATGCCGCGGTCGCGCACCTGCGGATGCGCCAGCGTGCCGGGCACATCGAGCACCGGGCCGGCGGGGACGCCGGCGGCATTCAGCAGCGGCCACCAATCGGTGGCCGGCTTCTTCGCCAGCTCCGCTTCCAGTGCTTCGGTCAACGCAGCGCGGTTGGCGAGCCGCGCCTGCCGCTGCGCGAAGCGCGTATCGCCCGCCAGGTCGGGACGGCCGACCACGCGGCACACCGCCTCGAACTGCTCCTGCTTGTTGGCGGCGATATTGAGCAGCCCGTCGCCGGTGCGGAAGGTGCCCGACGGGCTCGCGGTCATGTTCTCGTTGCCCATCGGCACCGGCGCCTTGCCGGCGATCAGGTGGTTGGAGACCACCCAGCCCATCGTGGCCAGCGTGGCCTCAAGCATCGATACGTCGATGAAATAGCCCTCGGTGCGCTGGTGGTCCGCCAGCGATGCCGCCACTGCAAACGCGGCGGTCAGGCCGCCAATGGTGTCGGACACCGGATAGCCGACGCGGTAGGGCGCCGTCTGCGGATCGCCGGTGATGCTCATCACGCCCGACATGCCCTGGATGATCTGGTCATAGGCCGGCAGTTCCGCCAGCGGCCCGTCCTGGCCGAAGCCGGAGATCGCGCAATAGACCAGCCGCGGGTTCTCCTGCCTGAGCGTCTCGTAGCCGAGCCCAAGCCGGTCCATCACGCCGGGGCGGAAGTTCTCGACCACCACGTCGGCGCTGCGCACCAGCTTGCGGAACACTTCCTTGCCGCGAGCGTGCTTGAGATTGATGGTCACCGACTGCTTGCCGGGGTTCTGTGCCAGGAAGGAGACGCCCATCAGGCGCTGGTTCAGCTCGGCATCCGCGCCCAGCTGGCGCGCGAGGTCGCCGGTGCCCGGCGTTTCCACCTTGATGACCTCGGCGCCCAGGTGGGCGAGCTGGTGGCAGCAGAACGGGCCGGCCAGCACGTTGGTGAGGTCGAGCACGCGGATGTTGCGCAAGGGCTTTTGCATGGTGTTGGTGTCTGATCCGTTGATGTCTGAACCGCTATTCGACGCGCGCGCCGGACTGGCGCACGATCTCGCCCCAGCGCATGTTCTCGCTCTGGATAAAGGCGCCGAGCTCCCTGGCGGTGCCGCCGCGCGGCTCGCTGCCTTCCTCGCGCAGCTTGCTGACGGTGTCGGCCTGCGCCAGCGCCTTGTTGACTTCGGCATTCAGCCGCGCCACCACCTCGGGCGGCGTGCCGGCCGGCGCCACCAGCGCCTTCCAGTCTTCCGCCTGGAAGCCGGCGTAGCCCGACGCGGCAACGGTAGGCACGGCGGACAGCAGCGGCATGCGCTTGGCCGAGGTCACCGCCAGCGCGCGGACCTTTCCAGCCTTGATCATGGGCATGGCGATCGGCGGCGTGGCGAAATAGAAGTCGGTCTGCCCGCCCATCAGGTCGGTCAGCGCCGGCGAGGCGCCCTTGTAGGGAACATGCAGCATCCTGATGCCGGCGCGCCGCGCGAACATCTCGCCGGTCAGGTGGCCGACCGTGCCGGTGCCTGCAGACGCCATCGACAGCTGCTTCGCCTTGGCCGCGGCCACCAGGTCGGCGACCGTCTTGTAGGGGGCGTCGTTGCGCACGATCAGCACCACCGGCTGTGCCGCTACCAGTGCCACGGGCGTGAAATCCTTCTGCGCGTTGTAGGGCATCCTGGGGTACAGCGTGGGGTTGATCGCCAGGTTGGCGGTCTGGCCCATGCCCAGGGTGTAGCCGTCGGGCTTTGCCTTGGCCACGCTGTCGAGCCCGATATTGCCACCGGCGCCAGCGCGGTTTTCCACCACCACGTTCCACTTGGTCGCCATGCCGATCTTGTTGAAGACCAGCCGCGACAGCACGTCGGTGCCGCCGGCCGGCGGGAAGGGCACGATGAGGCGGACCGGTTGCGCGGGATAGGCGTCGGCGGCATGGGCGACGCCGGCGCCGGCGGCAAGCAGCGCCGGCAGCGCGCAGCAGGCAACGGCGCGAACCAGCGCGCGCGTCGGCTTTGCAAGCATCGGGGAAGGAAGGGATCGGCGGGTCATTGGGTCTCCTGACTGGCGGCGAGTGTGGCGTCGTTTTGTTCTTTCAGATAGAACATGGTTCTACGGAAAAGAACTTTAATGCCGTCCGGCAGCGAAACTAATCCGGGTATACCCGCGAATTTCGAGAATTCTAGGATTTGTGTTCTACTAGACAGAACTTCGACCGCTTTGCCCATGGAAGACAACCAACCCGCCCAACCTGCCGGCGCCCCCGATACCTCCAGCGGCGTCGCTGTACTGGACCGCGCCTTCGCCATCCTCGGCGCCTTCGGGCCGACCGACGAGCGCCTGTCGCTGACCGAACTGTCGCGCCGCACCGACCTGTACAAGAGCACCGTGCTGCGCCTGCTGGCGGCGCTGGAGCATGGCGGCTATATCCGCAAGCTCGACGACGGCCAGTATGCGATCGGGCCGCAGCCGCTGCGGCTGGCGGCGATCTACCAGCGCTCGTTTCGCGTCGGTCCGGTGATCGAGCCGCTGCTCGAGCAGGTCAGCCGCGAACTGGGCGAAACCTCATCGTTCTACGTGCGCCAGGGCGAGCAGCGCCTCGTGCTCTACCGCGTCGAGCCGGCGCGCGCCGTGCGCGTCTCGATCGGCGTCGGCGATGCCTTCCCGATCGACCGCGGCGCCTCGGGCAAGGTGCTGCGCGCTTTCACCGAACCCGGCGACGAGCGATGGGGCGAAGTGCGGGCGCGGCTATGGGCGGTGTCGTATGGCGAGCGCGATGCCGAGACCGCCTCGGCCTCGGTGCCGGTGTTCGGCGCCACCGGCGAGCTGGTGGGCGCGCTGACCTTGTCGGGCCCGAAGCAGAGGCTTGCCGCGGCGCCGACGATGTACGCGGCAGTGGCAACGTTGCTCAAGGTCGCGCGGCAGGCCACCGGGGTGCTAGGCGGCAATGGCGCCCGCTACGACCAGGGCATCGCGCAGCTGAGCATGGAGCAGGTCATGGCCAGCGGCGCGATCGGTGCCGGGGATGCAGACTAGCGGGCGTAGCGAAGGCTCGCGCCTATTCCGGCTGCTCGCAGAAGCGCAACCGGTTGCCGAACGGATCCGCTACCTGCAATTGCCTTCCCCAGCCGAGCGTCTCGATACCGGGGCGCGCATACGCATAGTCCTTCGCCGCCAGTTCGCGCTGCAGCGCATCGATGTCCTGCATCGGCACGAACACCGTCGATCCCGGCGTGGCGTCGCCGTAGTGCTCGCTCAAATGCAGCGCCAGGCCGGAGCGCCTGACCTGCATTAGGCCCTTCCACACGCCGGCACGCAGGCATCGCTGCCTGCGAGCCGGTTTTTTTTTGCCAGTCAGAAGCCTGACGCGAAGCACATTTGGTCTCCTTGGTCTTGCAACCGGACGTTCTGTATCGCCAGGCGCGGCAATTGCTGGCGGTTGGATGGTCTTGTGATCGGCGTAAAGCACTCAATAGATATCGGCTATCCAGCCGATAGCGAGCACCGATCGCGAAGGTTCCCATTCCTCCCGTCCTCCAACTACCCAGCGCAAGGAGATCGATATGGCCGACAAACAGGCAAGGCCCAGGGCAAACAACGCTGCAGGCCAGGCGGCAGCAGGCACGCCGGCGGGCTACGGCGACGCCCGGCGCGGCACCGGCGGCGAACTGCACCAGACTGCCGGCAGCAGCCATCCGCCGCTGACCACCGCGCAGGGCATTCCCATTCCGGACAACCAGAACTCGCTCAGGGCAAATCCGCGCGGCCCGACTTTGCTCGAAGATTTCATCCTGCGCGAAAAAATTACACACTTCGACCATGAGCGCATCCCGGAGCGGATCGTCCACGCACGCGGCTCGGCCGCGCATGGCTACTTCGAGCTGACCGAGTCGCTCGCGGCTTTCACCACCGCCAGGATGCTGACCGAAGTCGGCGAGAAAACGCCGGTCTTTACCCGCTTTTCCACCGTGGCCGGCGGTGCGGGTTCGGTCGACACGCCGCGCGACGTGCGCGGCTTCGCGGTCAAGTTCTATACCAAGGAAGGCAACTGGGACCTGGTCGGCAACAACATCCCGGTGTTCTTTATCCAGGACGCGATGAAATTCCCGGACGTGGTCCACTCCGTCAAGATGGAGCCGGACCGGGGCTTCCCGCAATCGGCCAGCGCGCACGACACCTTCTGGGATTTCATCTCGCTTACGCCCGAGTCGATGCACATGGTGATGTGGATCATGTCGGACCGCACCATCCCGCGCTCGCTGCGCATGATCGAAGGCTTTGGCGTGCATAGCTTCCGGCTGCTCGACGGGCAGGG
Source organism: Cupriavidus sp. IK-TO18 (assembly GCF_015549295.1). NCBI lineage: Bacteria > Pseudomonadati > Pseudomonadota > Betaproteobacteria > Burkholderiales > Burkholderiaceae > Cupriavidus > Cupriavidus sp. IK-TO18. The sequence goes on along the minus strand of NZ_JADGMP010000012.1, from coordinate 211,505 downwards.
CAACTCCACCTTCGTCAAGTTTCACTGGCGGCCCAGGCTGGGCTTGCAGTCGACCGTGTGGGACGAGGCGGTCAAGATCGCCGGCGCCGATCCCGACTTCCATCGCCGCGACCTGTTCAACGCGATCCAGTCGGGCAACTTCCCTGAATGGGAACTGGGCGTGCAGCTCTTTACCGAGGACGACGCGGCGAAATTTCCGTTCGACCACCTCGATCCCACCAAGATCATCCCGGAAGAGACGGTACCGCTGAAGATCGTCGGCCGCATGGTGCTCGACCGCTGGCCCGACAACTTCTTTGCCGAGACCGAGCAGGTGGCCTTCTGCCCGGCCAATATCGTGCCGGGCGTGGATTTCTCCAACGACCCGCTGCTGCAGGGGCGGCTGTTCTCCTATCTTGACACGCAGCTGCTGCGGCTGGGCTCGCCGAACTTCCACCAGATCCCGGTCAACGCGCCCAAGTGCCCGTTCGCCCACCACCAGCGCGACGGCAAGATGCAGATGGAGGTGCCGCGCGGACGCGTGGCCTATGATCCCAGCTCGCTCGACGACGCATCGCCGCGCGAGGCGCCGGACCTCGGCTTCCCGAACGCGCGCGTGCCCGAGCAGGGCGACAAGGGCCGCATCCGCGCCGAGAGCTTTGCCGACCACTACAGCCAGGCGCGCATGTTCTTTCGCAGCCAGAACCGCGCAGAACAGGCGCATATCGCCTCGGCGCTGGTGTTCGAGCTGTCCAAGGTCGAGCATGTGCACGTGCGCGAGCGCATGGTGGCGCACCTGCGCAATATCGACGAAGGCCTGGGCCGGCGCGTCGCCGACGGCCTGGCGCTGGACCGGGTGCCCGATCCGCTGCCCACCGCCGCACCGGTGCAGGACCTGCCGCCGTCACCGGCGCTGCAGATCATCGACCGCATGAAAGACACGCTGCAGGGGCGCGAGGTTGGCATCCTGGTTGCCGATGGCTCCGATGGCGCGACCGTCGAGGCGATCCGGCAGGCTGCGGCCACCGCCGGCGCCACGGTCAGGATCGTCGCGCCCAAGGTGGGCGGCGCGGTAATGGCCGACGGCTCCAGGCTGGCCGCCGACGGGCAGCTTGCCGGCACCCCATCCGTGATGTTCGACGCGGTGGCGGTGGTGCTGTCCGCCGACGGCGCGGCGCAGCTGGCGCAGGAAAGCGCGGCGCTGGACTTCGTCTGCTTTGCCTACGCGCACCTGAAAGCCATCGCGGCCGATGCCGGCGGCGATGCGCTGCTGGCGCAGGCCAACCTCAAGCCCGATAACGGGGTGGTGCCGGCCGGCGATACCGCGCGCTTTATCGCGGCCGCCAAGACGCGGCAGTGGGACCGCGAGCCGCAGGTGCGGATGCTGGCGTAATGCCGGGACCGGCCCGCAATATAGCGCCGGCCGTGGCGGGCCGGCGTCCCACCGTAAGCGCCCGCGGTGCTTTGCCGGGCCTGAGCACGGCCGTTTCTCCAAGGGAAATCCACTAGAAACCCCCTCTGCCTTTGGCACATAATGTGCAAGCGATGCCGGTGAAACGGCACACGCGAGCGGGTTACCCGCCGCCACAGAGGGGAGACAATGAGCAGTTCAACCGACAAGTTCTCGGCGACCATGCGCGCCGGGCTGGCCGACCTTGCGCGCCGGCTGCGCTTTGCCATGGAGGAAGGCGCGATCTGGCTCGACGAGCAGCGCATGATCCTGATCCACACCGCGGCGCTTGGCGCGCTGCGCAAGGAGCTGGTCGACACCATGGGCATGGAGCGCGCGCGCGGCCTGTTTATGCGCATGGGCTTCCATTCCGGCATGCGCGATGCCGAGGTCGCGAAGAAGCTGCGCGCCGGCCAGAGCGATTTCGGCCAGCTCGAGATCGGGCCGTGCCTGCATACCATCGAGGGCGTGGTCCGCGTCACGCCGGTCAAGGTCGATATCGATATCGCCGCCGGCATCTACGACGGCGAATTCCTGTGGGAAGACTCGTTCGAGGGCGACGTGCACCGGCAACTGTTCGGTATTGTCGACGAGCCCGCCTGCTGGATGCAGATCGGCTATGCCACCGGCTACACTTCGGCGCTGATGGGCCGCACCATCCTCTATCGCGAGGTGGAGTGCATTGCCTGCGGCCATGCGCACTGCCGCATCGTCGGCAAGCCGGTCGAGGCCTGGGAAGACGGGCAGCAGGTGCTGGCGCTGTACCAGCCGGATCCCGTGATCGAAACCATCATGGCGCTGCAGAGCGAGGTCGAGAACCTGCGCGCGCTGCAAGAAACGCGCGCGACGCCGGCCGACCTGGTCGGCAGCTCGCCTGGCTTCCGTGCCGCATGGAACCTGCTGCAGCGCGCCGCGGCCAGCAACGTGACGGTGCTGCTGCTGGGCGAGACCGGCGTGGGCAAGGAGCGCTTTGCGCAGGCGCTGCACAGCGTCAGTGGCCGCGCTGACAAGCCTTTTGTCGCGGTCAACTGCGCGGCGATCCCGGACGAGCTGATCGAGTCGGAGCTGTTCGGCGTGGAGAAGGGCGCCTTCACCGGCGCGCACCAGTCGCGGCCCGGCCGTTTCGAGCGCGCGCACGGCGGCACGCTGTTCCTGGACGAGCTGGGGGAGTTGTCGGCATCGGCGCAGTCCAAGCTGCTGCGCGTGCTGCAGGAGGGAGAGGTCGAGCGCGTGGGCGGCTCGGGATCGCGCAAGGTCGATGTGCGGCTGGTGGCCGCGACTAATGTCGACCTGGCGCAGGCGGTCAGGGAAGGCACCTTCCGCAAGGATCTGTATTACCGGCTCAATGTGTATCCGGTGACGATTCCGCCGTTGCGGGAGCGGCTGGATGATATTCGTTTGCTGGCGGAACGCTTTCTGGCGCGCTATGGCGCGCGCCATGGGAAGCGCATCCTTGGCATTACCGATCGGGCGCTGGCGGAGCTGCGGCGCTATGACTGGCCGGGGAATGTGCGGGAACTGGAGAATGTGATTGAGCGGGGAGTGATTCTTGCAAGCAATGGGGGGCAGATTGGTGCGGATCATTTGTTCCTGCCGGCAAGCGCTGCGCCGCCGGTGGATACCGCACCACGCCTTGGTGCTGGCGGGACGCTGCCCGAACTGCGTGAGGCGGCTGTGCATGCGTTGCTTGACCAGTTGTCGGAGCAGCAGCTGGCGCTGGGGGATGTGGAGACGGTGTTGATGGAGGCTGCGATGCAGCGGACGGATGGGAATATGAGTCAGGCGGCGCGGTTGTTGGGGATTACGCGGCCGCAGTTGGCTTATCGGTGGAAGATTAGGAGAGGGGGGAATTGAAATTGCTTTAATCCCTTCGGCTCGGCATCTGGTAGCTATTTGATATGCCCTGGTTTCGCCCCTAAAGGGGCGAGTCACTTTTGCCCGAGCGGCAAAAGTAACCAAAAGCGCGTTAACTGCCCTGCGGGCGGCCACTCTTATCGTAGTGGGCAACGGCTTTCGTACGGGGCTTGGCTTCGTTGCAGGGCAGGACTGCCTGACGCCTTGGCGCGCCACCGTGGCTCGGGATTGACGCCATTGTTGAACGAGCCCAGAGCTGTTGGGTGGCCGCCTGCTGCTGGCGTCAACGCGGGGACGCCTACGGCTGCGCTGCGCGCCGGCAGCATCTCAGGTCAGGAGCTCCGGCACGAACGCGTCGCTGCGCTCGCTTGGCGCTATCGCCGATGAGCCCACAGGCGCATCCCTACCCATTGCTCGCTCCCCTCGTCCGCTTGCGGGAGAGGGGCCGGGGGAGAGGGCCGGAGCCTCCACGAAGTGCATCCAGCCAATTCCCTCAGACCGGGCCCCGGATTCTCATTAGCGATAGCCATATCGCCAAGCCCAGCAAACCAACTAGGACCCGCGCGCAGCGCAGCCGCAGGCGTTCCTACCACGCCGCCAGCAGCAGGGGCCACCCAACAGCTCTGGGCTCGTTCAAAAATCGAATCAATCCCAGCCACCGTGGCGCACCAGGGCGTCAGGCAGTCCTGCCCTGCAACGAAGCCAAGCCCCGTACGAAAGCCCCAGCCCACTACGATAAGAGTGGCCGTCCGCCCAGGACAGTAATGCGCTTTCTGGTGACTCTTTGTCGCTCGGACAAAGAGTTACCCGCCCTTTAGGGCGGAACCGGGCGCATCAAGTATCCGCCAGATGCCGAGCCGTCAGGCACAGCAAAACCTGGCTTCACCATTTAATCCATCCCCAGTCCATCCTGTCAGTTCCCGCGGTAGCGCAATGCTGCACTGCCTCACTGCATTTCCCCTGTCACATCAGCAACTTAAAGGCACAACCGTGTAACTAGCTGCTGCGCCGCAAGGCAAACACGCCCAATACCCCCGCTACCCGCAATCGCCCACCCCAAGCGGCTTTTGATCATTTGATCAAACACTCCCCCCAGCTTGATCAATCGAATGATCGCCACAACGCCAGCGCCTGCGGGTTAACGCCGACGCAAGCCACGCCCATCCCCCGCAATCCCTTATCCCACCAGCCTTCCAAGCCCTTGGCACAGTCTTCGCAATAACCCCCGCACCCCAAGCCATTGCGAAGGAGCCTGCCATGACCACCCCATCGGTCCCCTTGTTCGAAGCCACGCCGCGCTACGTCCGCGTCGAAGGCCGTACTCCGGAAGGCTTCGTGCAATTCGCCTTCAGCGTGGCCGACCCCGACCTCAACGTCGAACTGATCATGCCAGAGCCGATGTTCGAAGCCTTCTGCTGCGTCAACCGCGTGCGCTTCCTGCCGCCGCTGGCAGAAGCCCCGCAGCAAGACGAAGCCTGACAGAACCAACCCCACCCACCGCACCACAAGAGAGGGACACAGGAGACCAAGCGATGCAAGTCGATATCAAGACCCAGCAGATCCAGCCGCTGCGCCAGACCTACGGCCACGTGGCGCGCCGCTTCGGCGACAAGCCCGCGTCGCGCTACCAGGAGGCGACCTACGACGTGCAGTCGGAGGTCAACTTCCACTACCGCCCCACCTGGGACCCCGGCTTCGAGCTGTACGACAAGCGCCGCACCGCCATCGTGATGCAGGACTGGTACGCGCTAAAGGATCCGCGCCAGTACTACTACGGCGCCTACGTGACCACGCGCGGCCGCCAGCAGGATGCCGCCGAGAAGAACTTCGCCTTCGTCGAGAAGCGCGGCCTGCTGCAGGCGTTGCCGGCTGAATGGCAGGAGCGCCTGGCCACGGGCCTGTTGCCGCTGCGCCACGTGGAGTGGGGCGCGAACATGAACAACTTCTATTGCGCCGACTATGGCTGGGGCACGGCGATCACGCAGGCCTGCACCTACTGCGCGATGGATCGCCTCGGCATCGCGCAGTACCTGTCGCGCATCGGCATGCTGCTCGACGGCAATACCGGCGTGGCGCTGGAGCGCGCGAGAGTGGCGTGGCTGGAAGGCGCGGCGTGGCAGCCGCTGCGCCGTTATGTCGAACACAGCTTCGTCACCGATGACTGGTTCGAGACCTTTGTCGCGCAGAACCTGGTGCTCGACGGGCTGCTCTACCCGCTGGTCTACCAGCACGCCGACGCGGTCATCGTGCGCGCCTGCGGCACCGGCCTCGCCGTGCTGACCGAGTTCATGAATGACTGGCGCGACGAGCATGCGCGCTGGGTCGATGCGGTGATCCAGGCCGCCGCCGCGGAGTCCGACGCGAACCGCGCGCTGCTGTCCGGCTGGGCGCACGCCGCCGCGGCGCAGGTAGCCGAAGCGCTGGTCCCAGTTGCCAACGCACTGACCGGAGCCGACGGTGCCCAGATGGTGGCGTTGTGCCGCGAACAGTTTGAAGTCCGCCTGAACAAGCTCGGCCTTGCTGCCTGACTGCAAAGAAGGAGACCCGCCATGACGACCGCTGCCAACGTCTACATCGCCCTGCAGAACAACGACGACACCCGCCCCATCATCGACGCCATCACCGAAGCCAACCCGCACGCCGTGGTCTCGCAGTTCCCGGCCATGGTCAAGATCGACGCCCCCGGCCACCTGACCATCGTGCGCGAGCTGGTCGCTGGCAAGCTCGGCCGCGACTGGGACCTGCAGGAGATCCACCTCAACCTGATCTCGCTGTGCGGAAACATCGACGAAGACGAAGACGCCTTCACGCTGCGCTGGAACGCCTGACCCCACGCATACAGGACAACACGGAGACATCATGGACGCACGCAAGAAGCTCAACCTGCGCGAGAAGTACGCCTCGATGACGCGCGACCTCGCCTGGGAAACGACCTACGAGCCGATGGACCAGGTCTTTCCTTTCGACAAGTACGAAGGGATCAAGATCCACGACTGGGACAAGTGGGAAGACCCGTTCCGCATGACCATGGACGCCTACTGGAAATACCAGTCGGAGAAGGAGCGCAAGCTGTACGCGATCATCGACTCGTTCGTGCAGAACAACGGCCACCTCAACGTATCCGACCCGCGCTACCTGAACGCGCTGCGGTTGTTCCTGACCGGCGTGACGCCGCTCGAATATGCCGCGCACCGCGGCTATGCCCACCTGGGCCGGCACTTTCGCGGCGCCGGCGCGCGAGTGGCGGCGCAGATGCAGTCGATCGACGAACTGCGCCACGCGCAGACCCAGCTGCATACGCTGTCGGTCTACAACAAGTACTTCCACGGCTTCGGCGAATGGCGCCATATGCACGACCGGGTCTGGTACCTGTCGGTGCCCAAGTCCTACTTTGAAGACGCAATGAGCGCGGGGCCGTTCGAGTTCATCACCGCGATCTCGTTCTCGTTCGAATACGTGCTGACCAACCTGCTGTTCATGCCGTTCATGTCGGGCGCGGCGTACAACGGCGACATGGCCACCGTGACCTTCGGCTTCTCGGCGCAGTCGGACGAGTCGCGCCACATGACGCTGGGGCTGGAGGTGGTCAAGTTCCTGTGCGAGCAGGACCCCGGCAACATCCCGATCTTGCAGAAGTGGCTGGACAAATGGTTCTGGCGCGGCTTCCGCCTGCTGACGCTGGTCGGGATGATGATGGACTACATGCTGCCCAAGCGCGTGATGTCGTGGGCCGAGGCGTGGGAGATGTACTTCGAGCAGGCCGGCGGCGCGCTGTTCAAGGACCTGGAGCGCTACGGGCTGCGCATGCCCAAGTACCACGAGGTCGCCACCAGGACCAAGGACCGCATCACGCACGAGGCGTGGGGCACTTTCTACAACTACGCGGCCGCGGCGGGCTTCCACACCTGGATCCCGAAGGCCGACGAGATGGCGTGGCTGGCCGAGAAATACCCCCAGACCTTCGAGCGCTACTACAAGCCGCGCCTGGACCACTGGCAGGATCGGCAGCAGGCCGGCGGGCGCTTCTACAACGCCACGCTGCCGATGCTGTGCCAGACCTGCCAGATCCCGATGGTGTTCTCCGAAGCGGACGACCCCACCCAGACCTGCTACCGCGAAAGCAGCTACCACGGCATGAAGTTCCACTTCTGCTCCGACGGCTGCAAGGACATCTTCGACGACGAGCCGGGCAAGTACGCGCAGGCCTGGCTGCCGGTGCACCAGATCTACCAGGGCAATTGCGGCGGCGCCACGCTGCCTGAGGTGCTGCAGTGGTACCGCATCAATCAGGGCGCCGACAACCTCGACTTCGAAGGCTCGCAGGACCAGCGCAACTGGAATGCCTGGAAGGGCATCGCGCCGGCCGCCTGAGCGACGCATCACAGACAAGGAGACAACCATGCCCGTCGTATCCATCGGCGACTACACCTTCGCGCCGGCCGACCGCGAAGACGCGTTCCACGGCAACCGCCTGCTCTATATCGGCTGGGACGGCCACCTGCTGTTCTGCGCGCCGCACTGCTTCCCGTTTGCGCCGTCGATGCCGCTGCGCGCGGTGGTGCAGGACGTGCTTCCTGGCGTCTACGGCTATCACCCGGACTTCGCCCGCATCGACTGGAGCGCGGTGCAGTGGCTGCGCGGCGGCCAGCCGTGGCAGCCCGACCTGGACCGCACGCTGGCAGAGAACGGCCTGGGCCACAAGGACGTGATCCGCTTCCGCACACCAGGGCTGGATGGCATCGGCGGCAGCGGCAGCTGATGCGCGGTTGGCAAGCAAGGAGACCGAGATGTATTCGCTGACCATTGAACCGATCGGCCAGACCATTCCCATCGCGCCGGGGCAGACCGTGCTCGATGCCTGCCTGCGCAACGGCGTGTGGCTGCCGCATGCCTGCTGCCATGGCCTGTGCGCCACCTGCAAGGTGCAGGTGGTCGACGGCGAGGTCGACCAGGGCGATGCCTCCGGCTTCGCGCTGATGGACTTCGAGCGCGACAACGGGCAGTGCCTGGCCTGCTGCGCCACCGCGCAGTCAGACCTCGTGATCGAAGCCGATATCGAGGAAGACGCCGACGCCGAAGGCCTGCCGCTGGCCGACTACCGCGCCGAGGTGGTGGCCACGCGCGCTGACGCCGACCATCCTCGGCATCTGGCTGAAGCCGAAGGACGGCCAGCGCACCGCGTTCCAGGCCGGCCAGTACCTGAACCTGCAGGTGCCGGGCTGCGACCAGCCCCGTGCCTTCTCGCTTGCCAGCAAGCCCGGCGATGAACTGGTCGAGCTGCATGTGCGCCGCGTGCCCGGCGGGCCCGCCACCACATGGCTGCACGAGCAGCTGGCCGTAGGCAGCGAACTGCGCTTCTCGGCCCCGTACGGGCGCTTCTTCGTGCGCAAGTCGGCGCAGGTGCCGATGCTGTTCCTGGCCGGCGGCTCGGGCCTGTCCAGCCCGCGCTCGATGATCCTCGACCTGCTCGCCGCCGGCGAAACGCTGCCGATCACGCTGGTGCAGGGCGCGCGCAACCGTGATGAGCTGTACTACGACGACGAGTTCCACGCGCTGGCGCAGGCGCATGCAAACTTCCGCTACGTGCCGGCGCTGTCGGACGAGCCCGCCGGCAGCGGCTGGGACGGCGCGCGCGGCTACGTGCATGACGTGCTGCACCAGCTCTACGCAAAGGACGGCAGCGCCGACTTCCGCGGCCACAAGGCTTACCTGTGCGGGCCGCCGCCGATGATCGAGGCCTGCATCCGCACGTTGATGCAGGGACGCCTGTTCGAGGCGGATATCCACACAGAGAAGTTCCTGTCCGCGGGCGATGCGCAGAACAGCGCGCGCAGCCCGCTGTTCAAGATCTGATCGGGGAGGGCCCTGCATGCATACCGTCGAAATCGCCGGCAGCGGCCAGCGCTACGCATGCGCGCCGGAGCAGAACCTGTTGCGGGCCATGGAAGTGCTGGGCCAGCGTGGCATTCCCGCCGGCTGCCGCGGTGGCGGCTGCGGTGTGTGCAAGGTGCGTATTGAGGCCGGGCACTACCACGTGGGCAAGATGAGCCGCACCTGCCTGTCCGAGTCGGAGCAGCGCGACGGACTGGTGCTCGCCTGCAAGACCTATCCCGACAGCGATATCCGGCTGCGCCCGGTGGCGCTGCTGCAGCGCTGCCTGGAGCGGCATGCCGGCAAAAGCAATCACGCATGACCAAGCAGTGAAGACACACACAAGGAGACAGACATGGCATTGACTGGCGTATTGCGCCCGGGGCATGTGGCCCTGCGCGTGCTGGAGCTGGAACCGGCGGTAAAGCACTACACCGAGGTCCTCGGCCTGATCGAAACCGCCCGCGACGAGCACGGCCGCGTGTTCCTGAAGGCGTGGGACGAGCACGACCACCACAGCGTGGTGCTGCGCGAGTCCGACAGCCCGGGCATGGACTACATGGGTTTTCGCGTCGACAGCGGCCGCACGCTGGAGCGGCTGGCGCAGGAGGTGGAGCAGTCGGGGCTGGCCACCGAATGCCAGTGGATCGCCGCGGGCGAGCATCCGCACACCGGCGTGCGCTTCCGCTTCACGATTCCCACCGGCCATGCGATGGAGCTGTTCGCGGACAAGGACAAGCCCGGCTGCAAGACCGGAGACCTCAACCCGGATCCCTGGCCGGACGACCTGCGCGGCATGGCGCCCAGCCGCTTCGACCACTGCCTGCTGTATGGCGACGATGTCGACGGCACGGTGAAGCTGTTCCGCGATGTGCTGGGGTTCTCGCTGGCGGAGCAGGTGGTGGCCGGGCCGGACGGCGAGGTGCTGATCGGTGCCTTCCTGACATGCTCGAACAAGGCGCATGACGTGGCCTTCATCCGGCACCCGGAGAAGAACCGCTTCCACCATGCGTCGTTCCTGCTCGACAACTGGAGCGAGGTGCTGAAGGCGGCGGACATTATTTCCAAGAAGGACGTGTCGCTGGATATCGGGCCGACGCGGCATGGGATCACGCGCGGGGCGACGATCTACTTCTTCGATCCTTCGGGAAACCGGAACGAGGTGTTTTCCGGTGGCTATATCCACTATCCGGACAAGCCGACGATCACGTGGACGGACAACGAGCTGGGCAAGGCGATTTTCTATCACGACCGCAAGCTGAACGAGGCGTTTTTGAATGTGCTGACTTGAGAACGCATTGCGCCAGCCCGCAGCTGGTTTGCTCCCTCTCCCGCTTGCGGGAGAGGGAGCAACCAATCGGTGAGCGGGAAAGCCGTAGTGGATACGTCGCCCAACACAGAGAACCAACATGAAAGACTTCAAGAACTTCATCAACGGCGAGTGGGTCGGCACCACCCGCACGTTCCCCAACCGCAACCCCGCCGACAACACCGTGATCGGCCATGTCCACGAAGCCGGCCAGGCCGAAGTCGACGCCGCCGTGCAGGCCGCGCGCAATGCGCTGCATGGTCCCTGGGGCCGCATGACCGTAGCGCAGCGCGTCGAACTGCTGCACGCCGTCGCCGACGGCATCAACCGCCGCTTCGACGAATTCGTGCAGGCCGAGATTGCCGATACCGGCAAGCCCTATGCGCTCGCCAGCCATATCGACATCCCGCGCGGCGCAGCCAACTTCAAGGTCTTTGCCGACCTGATCCGCAACGTGCCCACCGAAAGCTTCGCCATGGATACGCCGGATGGCGGCAAGGCCATCAACTATGCGGTGCGCAGCCCGCGCGGCGTGATCGGCGTGGTCTGCCCATGGAACCTGCCGTTGCTGCTGATGACGTGGAAGGTCGGCCCCGCGCTGGCCTGCGGCAATACCGTGGTGGTCAAGCCGTCCGAGGAAACCCCCGCCACCGCCACGCTGCTGGGCGAGGTTATGAACGAGGCCGGCGTGCCGCCGGGCGTCTACAACGTGGTCCACGGCTTTGGCCCGGATTCCGCTGGCGCCTTCCTGACGGCGCATCCGCAAGTCAACGGCATCACCTTCACCGGCGAAACGCGCACCGGCGAAGCGATCATGAAGGCCGCCGCCAGCGGCGTGCGTCCGGTGTCGTTTGAACTGGGCGGCAAGAACGCGGGCATCGTCTTCGCCGATGCCGATTTCGACAAGGCGGTCGCCGGCATCACCCGCTCGGCATTCGAGAACAGCGGCCAGGTCTGCCTGGGCACCGAGCGCGTCTACGTGCAGCGCCCGATCTTCGAGCGCTTCGTCGCCGCGCTCAAGGCCAGGGCTGAAGGGCTGAAGCTCGGCGCACCGACGGAAACCGGCGTCAACATGGGGCCGCTGGTCTCGCATGAGCACCGCGACAAGGTGCTGTCCTACTACCGCAAGGCCGCCGAGGAAGGCGCCACGGTGATAACCGGCGGAGGCGTGCCGCAGATGCAGGGCAAGCTCGCCGAAGGCGCCTGGGTGCAGCCGACCATCTGGACCGGCCTGCCGGAAAGCGCCGCGGTGATCCGCGAGGAGATCTTCGGACCGTGCTGCCATATCGCCCCGTTCGACACCGAAGAGGAAGTCATCGCGCTGGCCAACGCCACGCCGTATGGTCTCGCGGCCACCGTGTGGACCGGCGACCTCGGCACCGCGCACCGCATGGGCAGCGCGCTGGAAGTCGGCATTTGCTGGATCAACGCGTGGTTCCTGCGCGACCTGCGCACCGCGTTCGGCGGCGCGAAGCAATCCGGCATCGGCCGCGAAGGCGGCGTCCATTCGCTCGAGTTCTACACCGAGCTGCGCAACGTCTGCGTCAAACTGTGAGCCACCACATGCAAAGCGAAAAAATCCGCGAACTTGGCGCCAGCCTGCACCAGGCGCTGGCGAGCCGCCGCCCGCTGGCGCCGCTGACCGAAACCTGGCCCGAGCTCACCCTCGACGACGCCTACCGCATCCAGCTCGCCATGGTGCAGCACCGGCTAGATGCCGGCGAGCGCGTGGTCGGCAAGAAGATCGGCGTGACCAGCCGCGTGGTGATGGACATGCTGGACGTGCGCCAGCCCGACTTCGGCCACCTGCTGTCGGGCATGGTGTATGCCGACGGCGCCGCCATTGCCGCCGATTCCCTGATCGCGCCCAAGGCCGAAGGCGAGATCGCCTTCGTGTTGAAGGACGACCTTGAAGGACCCGGCATGACCAATGCCGATGTGCTGCGCGCCACTGCCTACGTGCTGCCGTGCTTCGAGATCGTCGACTCGCGCATCCGCGACTGGAAGATCCGCATCCAGGACACCGTCGCCGACAACGCCTCCTCCGGCGTGTTCGTGCTGGGCGATGCGGCGGTCGATCCGCGCCGGCTCGACCTCGGCACGGTCGGCATGACGCTGGAGAAGAACGGCGAGATCGTCGCCACCGGCGCCGGCGCGGCCGCGCTCGGGCACCGCGCCAATGCGGTGGCGTGGCTGGCCAACACGCTCGGCCGGCTGGGGCTTGGCCTGAAGCGCGGCGAGGTGATCCTGTCGGGCTCGCTGGCGGCGATGGTGCCGGTCGCCGCCGGCGACCAGCTGCGCATCAGCCTGGGTGGCATCGGCTCGGCCGGCGTGCGCTTCGTCTGACCCCTTCCATCCCTTCAGCAGGACAAAGCCATGAACCTCACGCAAGACACCATCGCCCGGCTGGCCGAGCATCTGGAAAACGCCGAGCTGCACCGGGAAGCGGTGCCGAAGATCACCGACGCGCATCCGGAGATGGACTGGGACGACGCCTACGCCATCCAGGACGCGATTCGCGCGCGCAAGTTGGCGCGGGGCACCCGCATCGCCGGCCTCAAGATGGGCCTGACCTCGTTCGCCAAGATGCGCCAGATGGGCGTGAGCGATCCGGTCTACGGCTTCCTCACCGACTACGGCGCCTGCATGGACGGCGCCGCCATCGATACGTCGTCGCTGATCCACCCCAAGGTCGAGGCCGAGATCGCCTTCGTGCTCAAGGCGCCGCTGAAAGGCCCCGGCTGCCATATCGGCGACGTGCTGGCGGCGACCGACTTCGTGGTGCCGGCGGTGGAGGTGATCGATTCGCGCTACGAGAACTTCCGCTTCGACCTCAAGAGCGTGATTGCCGACAACACCTCGTCCGCGCGCTTCGTGGTCGGCGGCAGCCACCGCGGCGCCGACGGGCTCGACCTGAAGACCCTCGGCGTGGTGCTGGAGAAGAACGGCGAGGTGGTCGCCACCGCCGCCGGCGCCGCGGTGCTGGGCCATCCCGCCAACAGCGTTGCCATGCTGGCCAACATGCTGGGCGCGCGCGGCCGCGAGCTGCCTGCAGGGACCTTCATCATGACCGGCGGCGTGACCGAGGCCATCGCGGTCGCCGCGGGCGACAGCATCACCGTGCGCTACCAGCATCTCGGCACGGTCTCGATGCGCTTCACCTGAACCCGCGCCGCGAACGTTTGGAAAAAGGAGACACACCATGCCGATCATGCAGGTCTTCCTGATCGAAGGCCGTACCGACGAACAGAAGGCGCGCCTGATCCGCGCGCTGACCGATGCCGCGGTGGAAGCGGTGGGCGCGCCGGTGGAAACCGTGCGCGTGATGATCACCGAGGTGCCGAAGACGCAGTTCGGCATAGGCGGCACGACCGCCAAGGCGCTGGGGCGCTGAGCACTGCGCAGAGACAGGGAAGACAACGGAGAGACAGCGACATGGACATGAAAGCAAACGCCCGGCACAAGGTGGCCATCATCGGTTCGGGCAATATCGGCACCGACCTGATGATCAAGGTGATGCGGCAATCGCAGCACCTGGAGATGGGCGCCATGGTGGGCATCGACGCGGCGTCGGACGGGCTCGCCCGCGCCGCGCGGCTGGGCGTGCCGACCACCGCGGAAGGGATCGACGGGCTGGTCGCCATGCCCGGCTTTGGCGAGATCCGCATCGCCTTCGATGCCACCTCGGCCGGCGCGCACGCGCACCACAACCGCGTGCTGCAGCAGCACGGCGTGCGCGTGATCGACCTGACGCCGGCGTCGATCGGGCCGCACGTGGTGCCGGTGGTCAACCTCGACCAGCACCTGGCGGCGCCCAATATCAACATGGTCACGTGCGGTGGCCAGGCCACCATCCCGATGGTGGCGGCGGTGTCGCGCGTGGCGAAGGTGTATTACGCCGAGATCGTCGCGTCGATCTCCAGCAAGTCGGCGGGGCCGGGCACGCGCGCCAATATCGACGAATTCACCGAGACCACCAGCCAGGCGCTGTGCTCGGTGGGCGGCGCGGCGCGCGGCAAGGCCATCATCGTGCTGAACCCGGCCGAGCCGCCGCTGATGATGCGCGACACCGTCTTCACCTTGTCGGAGGATGCCGACACGGCGGCGATCGAGGCGAGCATCGAAGCGATGGCGCAGGCGGTGCAGGCCTACGTGCCGGGCTACCGGCTCAAGCAGCGCGTGCAGTTCGAGCGCATCGACCCCTCGGCGCCGCTGAACATCCCGGGGCTGGGACCGATGAGCGGCCTCAAGACCTCGATCTTCCTCGAGGTGGAGGGCGCCGCGCACTACCTGCCGGCCTATGCCGGCAATCTCGACATCATGACCAGCGCCGCGCTGGCCTGCGCCGAGCGCCTGGCCGCGACCCGGCTGTCCGCCTGAGCGCGGCCCCATCACCGCAGGGAGACGAACATGACCTTACCGTCCAACACGCCCAACAAGAAGCTCTACATCTCCGACGTGACGCTGCGCGACGGCAGCCACGCCATCCGCCACCAGTACAGCCTGGACCAGGTGCGCCGCATCGCCGCGGCGCTCGACGCGGCCCGGGTCGATTCGATCGAAGTGGCCCACGGCGATGGCCTGTCGGGCTCCAGCTTCAACTACGGCTTCGGCGCGCATACCGACCTGGAATGGATCGCCGCTGTGGCGGAGACCGTGCGCCATGCGCGCGTGGCGACGCTCCTGCTGCCTGGCGTCGGCACCGTGCACGACCTGCGCGCCGCCTATGACGCCGGCGCGCGCGTGGTACGCGTGGCCACGCACTGCACCGAGGCCGATGTCTCGCGCCAGCATATCGAGTCGGCGCGCGAACTCGGCATGGACACCGTGGGCTTCCTGATGATGAGCCACATGACCACGCCGGCGGCGCTGGCGCAGCAGGCAAAGCTGATGGAAAGCTACGGCGCGCAATGCGTGTATGTGGTCGATTCGGGCGGCGCGCTCGGCATGCAGGACGTGCGCGAGCGCTTCCGCGCGTTCAAGGACGTGCTGAAGCCCGAAACGCTGACCGGCATGCATGCGCACCACAACCTGAGCCTGGGCGTGGCCAACTCCATCGTCGCCGTGGAAGAGGGATGCGACCGCATCGACGCCAGCCTGGCAGGCATGGGTGCCGGCGCGGGCAACGCGCCGCTGGAAGTGTTCATCGCTGCCGCCGAGCGGCTGGGCTGGGACCACGGCTGCGACCTGTACACGCTGATGGATGCCGCCGACGATATCGTGCGGCCGCTGCAGGACCGCCCGGTGCGGGTCGACCGCGAGACGCTGGCGCTGGGCTATGCGGGCGTGTATTCCAGCTTCCTGCGCCATGCCGAAGCGGCGGCGGCACGCTATGGGCTGGGTACGGTCGACATCCTGGTCGAGCTGGGCCGCCGCCGCATGGTGGGCGGGCAGGAAGACATGATCGTCGACGTGGCGCTGGACCTGCTGGCGCGGCGACAGGGGCAGCGGCAGCCGGGGGAGGTGTCTGCCTGAGGGACGGCGCGACCGCCACCGTCACGCAGGTGCGCGCGAGCAGCGCCAATATCGCGCTGTCGACCAGCGAGATCGCCGCCGGCAATGCCGCCGAGGTGGCATTGCGCGGCAGCACCACCGTGCAGCGCGTGGTCGGCACCATGCAGGACATCAGCGCCAGCTCGGCCAAGATTGCCGAGATCACCGGCATCATCGAAGGCATTGCTTTCCAGACCAATATCCTGGCGCTCAACGCCGCGGTCGAGGCGGCGCGCGCGGGCGAGCAGGGGCGCGGCTTCGCGGTGGTGGCCAGCGAGGTGCGCGGGCTGGCACAGCGGTCGTCGAGCGCGGCCAGGGAAATCAAGGAGCTGATCGAGGCTTCGGGCCGCCAGGTGCGGCCGAGCAGAGCCGCGGCATCGAGCAGGTCAACCAGGCCATCGTGCAGATCGACCAGGTGACCCAGCAGAACGCGTCATTGGTGAACGAGGCCGCCATGGCATCGCGCGTGCTGGAAGAGCAGGGCCGCGAGCTGAACGAGGTGGTGTCGTTCTTCCGGCTGCCGGGTGAGGGTGGCGGGTGTGCGGTGCCGGGTGCGGCAGTCGCGGCGCGCCGTCAGGCAGGCTCGCTGGCGACGGCATAGCGCTGCCTTGTTTCCTCTCCCTCTGGGAGAGGGTTGGGCAGAGGGCCGGCGTAGCAACGATGTCAGCGCAGCGGTATGCCACGGCCATGCCCTCTCCCCCGGCTCCTCTCCCGCAAGCGGGAGAGGAGAGCAAACCGGCGGATGCATTGGCGGCGCGGGACGGGTAGACTTGCCTGTCCCATTCCCTTCCATCGCCACCGTCATGCCCAACCTGCCGATCTCCTTCGAAGACGTTGCCGCCGCCCACGACCGCATCCGCGCCGCGGCCCACCGCACGCCGGTGCTGACTTCCGCGACCGCCGATGCGGCCACCGGCGCGCAGCTGTTCTTCAAGTGCGAGAATTTCCAGCGCATCGGCGCCTTCAAGTTCCGCGGCGCCTATAACGCCATCGCCCAGTTCACGCCGCAGCAGAAGGCCGGCGGGGTGCTGGCGTTCTCCTCCGGCAACCACGCGCAGGCGATCGCGCTGTCGGCTCGGCTGCTCGGCGTACAGGCGGTGATCGTGATGCCGCAGGACGCACCGGCGATCAAGATCGAGGCCACGCGCGGCTATGGCGCCGAGGTGGTGCTGTACGACCGCTACACCGAGGATCGCGAGGCCCTGGGCCGGCGCATCGCCGCCGAGCGCGGCATGACGCTGATCCCGCCGTACGACCATCCGCACGTGATGGCCGGGCAGGGTACCGCGGCCAAGGAACTGCTGGAGGAAACCGGCCCGCTGGACATGCTGGCGGTGTGCCTGGGTGGCGGCGGGCTGCTGTCGGGCTGTGCCGTGGCGGCGCACGCCATGTCGCCCGGCTGCGAGGTCTACGGCGTCGAGCCCGAAGCCGGCAACGACGGCCAGCGCAGCCTGCGCAGCGGCGAGATCGTCCGCATCGACACCCCGCGCACCATCGCCGACGGTGCCCAGACTCCCTTCCTCGGCCAGTACACCTTTGCCGTGATCCGCGAACGGGTGACCGATATCGTGACCGTTTCGGACGCCGAGCTGGTCGAGACCATGAAGTTCTTCGCTGGCCGCATGAAGATCGTGGTCGAGCCCACCGGCTGCCTGGCCGCGGCCGCCGTGCTGCATGGCAAGCTCGATGTGCGGGGCAAGCGTGTGGGCATCATCGTTTCCGGCGGCAATGTCGACCTGGGCAGCTTTGCCGGCTTCCTGCAGGGGCAGCCGAGCTGAGCCGCGACTGCCTTGCGTTATCCGGAATCCGTGCGGCGCCCGGCCGTCTAACCTGCAACGCAACGCCAGAGCAGGACAGACCATGACGGCCAGGCAGCACTATGACGTTCTCGATACCGGCGCCGGCAAGCCGGCAAAGATGTGGACCCGCGGTGTCCCCGTGGAGGACTCCGCGCGCCAGCAGCTCGTCAATACCGCGCAGATGCCGTTTATCTTCCGCCACCTGGCGGTGATGCCGGACGTGCACCTCGGCAAGGGCTCGACCATCGGCTCGGTGATCCCGACCGTGGGCGCGGTGATCCCGGCCGCGGTGGGCGTGGATATCGGTTGCGGCATGATGGCGGTAAAGACCTCGCTGACCGCCTCGGACCTGCCCGACAACCTCGGCCCGCTGCGCAGCGCGATCGAGCACGCCGTGCCGCACGGCCGCACGGCGCAGGGCGGGCGGCGCGACCAGGGCGCCTGGGGCTCGGTGCCCACGCACGTCGACGCGGCGTGGGCGGGCATGGCCGCGGATTTCCGCCGCATTACCGACAAATACCCGCAGCTGGCGCGCACCAACCACCGCAACCACCTGGGCACGCTCGGCACCGGCAACCACTTTATCGAGGTCTGCCTGGACGAGTCGCAAGCGGTCTGGTTCATGCTCCACTCCGGCTCGCGCGGGGTGGGCAACGCCATCGGCACCACCTTCATCACGCTGGCGCAGCAGGACATGCGGCGCCACCTGGCCAACCTGCCGGATCGCGACCTGGCCTACCTTGTCGAAGGCTCGCAGCACTACGAGGACTATGTCTTCGCGGTGTCGTGGGCGCAGGCGTTCGCGCGCCGCAACCGCGAGCTGATGATGGAAGCGGTGCTGGCCGCGGCGCAGCGCGTGCTGCGCAAGCCGTTCCAGGCACGGCTCGAAGCCGTCAACTGCCACCACAACTATGTGCAGAAGGAACATCACTTCGGCAAGGAAGTGCTGGTGACACGCAAGGGCGCGGTCAGTGCGCGCGCGGGCGAGCTGGGCATCATCCCCGGCTCGATGGGCGCGCGCTCTTTCATCGTGCGCGGCAAGGGCAATCCGGAATCGTTCTGCTCATGCAGCCACGGCGCGGGCCGCACCATGAGCCGCAGCGAAGCCAAGCGCCGCTTCACCGTGGCTGACCAGAAGCAAGCCACCGAAGGGGTGGAATGCCGCAAGGACGCCGCGGTGATCGACGAGATCCCGATGGCGTACAAGGACATCGATGCGGTGATGGCGGCGCAGTCGGACCTGGTCGAGGTGGTGCATACGCTGCGGCAGGTGGTGTGTGTAAAGGGGTAGGCGCGACAAGGCCCGCGCGGCAACAATGCAAGGGAGAAAGGCAGGGCTCCGGCTGCTGTGGCCCGGCCGGTCACCCGGGTGGTCAGTCGACCAGCAGATTGATCTTCGTCGCGAATTTCTGCCAGCGATCGATATCGGAGGTCACCAGCTTCTGGAATTCGGCAGGGGTGCTCGTGGTCGTGGCAAAGCCGAGCTGCTCCAGCGAAGACCTGACCTCGGGCTTGGAGATGGCCCTGGCGATTTCCGTGTTCAGCTTCTGCACGATTTCGGGCGGCGTGTTCGCCGGAGCCAGGATGCCGAACCATTGGTCGACGTCATAGCCGGGGATGCCAAGCTCGCTCACGCTTGGCACGTCGGGCAGGAACGGCGAACGTGCCTTCGAGGTGACGGCCAGCGCGCGCAACCTGTTGCTTTTCAGGTAGGGCATGGTGTTGGTCAGCGTATTGATACTGACATCGGCCTGATTGCCGAGCACGTCGGCGATGGCGGGTGCACAACCTTTGTACGGCACGTGAAGCATAGCGATCTTTGCCGAGACCTTCAGCAATTCACCGGCCAGATGCTGGGGCGTGCCGTTACCGCACGAGGCATAGCTGGGGGGGGAGGCGCTCTTGCCCGTCGCCAGCAAGTCGTTGAAGGTGCGGATCTTCGAGTGCGATGGCACGGCGATCACCGACGGCACCGAAGCAAAGGTGATGACGGCGCTGAAATCGGACTTCGGGTTGAACTGCAGCTTCTTGAAGACGCTCGGGTTGATGGCAAAACTGCTGTTGACGATCAGCAGCGTGTAGCCGTCGGCAGGGCTCTTGGCGACGTACTCGGCGCCGATGTTGCCGCTGGCCCCGGGCCGGTTGTCGACGACTACCTGCTGCCCCAGCGACTTGCTGATGTCCGCTCCGATCACGCGCGCAAGGGAATCGGTCCCGCCTCCGGCCGGGAACGTCACCACCATGCGGATGGGCTTCTGCGGGAAGGTACTGGCGATATTGGCCTCGGCGCGCCCGGGCAGGGTGCCCAGGCTCCCTGCAACAAACAGGAGCGATGCCAGGCTGTTGACGACGGATAGGGGTCTCATCAATATGTCTCGTCGGTTAGGTTGAAGGAAGGGGAAACGCTGGTCAATCGAAATCTATACGCACTGCCTGATGGCACTCGCCACCAACGCCGACCAGTGCCGATGCCGCCTCAAGTGCTGCAGCGGAGTCGGCGTGGATACGGTAGAGAGGTTGCCCTGGCGCCACCTGCGCACCGAGCGTGCACAGCAGGTCGATGCCTGCACCCGCAGCGCGCGGTGCCCCGGCGGCGCGCGCCACGCCGGAAATCTGCAAGCCGTCGATGGCCGTCACCTGGCCCCGCGTCGTGGCGGCCACGATCCGTGTATGCGCACCCGGCGCCACCGGGCGGGAGCGAATACCCTGCGCTGCGGCGATCCGGTCGAATGCGGCCTTTGCCTTGCCTTCGTCCAGCAGCGCAGCCGCAATGCGCATGCCTTGTTCGGCGCAGCCCACGCGCGGATCGAAGGCGATGATTTCGCCGGCAAAGCGCAGGGCCTTTTCACGCAGGTCCGCGGGAGCCGCGGGATCGTTGTCGAGCACCAGCCGGACGTCGCGCACTTCCAGCGCGGGGCCGATGCCACGGCCTATCGGGTGGCTGCCGTCCGTGACCAGCGCGTGCACGTGCAGGCCCAGTCCCTTGCCGACGTGTTCGAACAGTGCGCCAAGCGCCTCGGCGTCGGCGCGCGTCGCCAGCTTGGTCTGCGGCCCGAAGGGCAGGTCGACGATGACATGGGTCGCGCCGGCGGTGAACTTCTTCGACAGGATCGACGCCACCGACCAGCGTCGCGAATCGAGGCGCAGGGGCCGGGTGATCGCGTTCATCACGTCGTCGATCACGGAATGGTTCAGGCGTCCGTTCCATGCAATGCATGCACGCGCCTGCGCCACGCATCGGCGCACGTCCTCGTGCGTCAGGTCGACCCGCGCGATGGTTTCCATGGCATCGGCGGTGCCGGCAGCAGATGTGATAGCGCGCGATGACGTCTTGGGCATGGCCAGGCCGTAGGCCGCGACAATCGGCACCACGACCAGCGTGATGCGACTGCCGGGAACGCCGCCCATTGAGTGCTTGTCGACGACAAGAGGCTCGTCCCAGTCGATGCGGGGTGTGAAGGCCGTCCGAGCGCGTGCCAGCGCCACCACTTCGTCATCGGTCAGCGTGAGGGTTGCGGCAATGAGGAAGTCGGTCAGCTCTGCCTCGGTGTACCGCCCGGCGATGGCGTCTTGCAGCACGGCAACATAGGCAGCTTCGTCGAGCGGCTCGCTGCGCAGCTTGGCCATGAGGTTGGCGCGGCTGGCCGGCTGCCTGGCGGCGGATGTACTGGTGCCGTTTCGCAGCGCTTCGACAAAGCGTGCCATGCCCGCTTCCAGCGTGCCGTCGTTTGACACCGTGATGCAGGCGACCTCGGGAGGCATCGATACTCCCGCTCGCGCCACCCGCCTGGCGACCTCGTCGCCCGATTCACGTCCGCGCGCGCTGATGCGCTGTGCCAGCACCTCCTGCGGTGCCGTCACCAGGATGACCACGAAGCGCGGCAAGCGGGCGGCAAGGTCGGCGACGACGCCGCGCGAGCCATTGGCTACGACGTTGCGCCCGCGTTCCAGCTCGCGCACCAGCGACATGGGCAATCCATAGCGAAGGTCGTGTGCGTCCCAGGTGACCAGGAACTCGCCCTTTCGCTGGCGCCGTGCGAACTCGGCTTCCGAAACGCCCTCGTGATCCTCGCCGGCAGACCCGCCCGGGCGCGTGATGACGCGCCGTGCGAAGACATAGTCGTCATCGAGCGAGGCACGCGCACCGTCGATCAAGGAATCCTTGCCAGCGCCACTGGGCCCTACAACGAGAAAGAATGTGCCGGTTGCCTTCATGATTATCTTAGATGTCGAAGTTGTACGGCTATGCTAGCACCGGCTAGACGGGTGTCAAGATAAGTTCGATGTCTAAGATAATGCAAGCAATGGACCATCCCCCGCAAATCCAGTGTGTACGCGGAATTCGCATGGTCGTAGGGGAAAACACGGGTCACCGCATGCGCGCTGCCGGTGCCTCATGCATCGGTTGCGCGCATGGTGCACTAATGGAGTGAATACTACATAAAGAGGACCGGAGGCCAGGGGCGCGGTGCCGGACGCGCGAGCGCGCGAGGCGCTATCATGTGCGCTGTCGCTTGCACCGCATCATGGTGCCGCATGCATACATCTCATTTCCCGTCACGACTATGGCCACAAGGAAGCCGGATGCTCCGGTCAAAATCACGCCGCCGGATGAAGCCGATGAAGAACGGCTTGCCCACCTGGTAAAGGACGCTGCGCGCGCCTATATCCGGGCGCTGCAACTGCGCCTGGCGGAACATTCGGTTTCGTACGGCCACTGGACCATTCTGCGTATCCTGTGGCGCCATGATGGTCTGTCGCAGCGGGAGCTGAGCGAACGGGCCGGCGTGACCGAGCCGACCACCTTTGCGGCGGTGAAGGCGCTGGAAGCGCTGGGCTATGTGGAACGCACGCACCTTCCCGGCAACAAGAAGAAGGTGCACGTGTTCCTGAGCAAGACCGGGCGCGCGTTGCGCCGCAAGCTCGAACCGCTGGCCACCGAGGTCAACGAACTCAGCGTGGAAGGCGTGAGCGAAGAGGATGTGCTGACCACGCGCCGCGTACTGATTACCATCGCCAAGCGCTTGGTCGCCGACGAAATCGCGTCGGCAGAGAACGGCCGGCGGGTGCCGTCCACGCAGGAGGTGGGGCGGCTGTTGTCGGACCTGTAGCGGTAGTCGGCTGGCGCCAATGAAAAAGCCCCCGTCGGCCATGCCGGCGAGGGGGAATGCCTTGGGTAGAAGGCGTGAAACCGATGCCGGAGCGCCTGGGCCCCGACAGGCGCGATGCGTCAGGCGTCGTCCAGTCCAATATCCACGGCCGGTGCCGACTGCGTGATCTTGCTCGTCGAGATGTAGTCCACGCCGGTTTCCGCCACGGCCCGGATCGTTTCCAGGCGAATGCCGCCCGAGGCCTCGACCTTGGTCCGGCCATTGACGATCTGAACGGCCTCTTTCATGTCGGGCACCGACATGTTGTCCAGCATGATCACGTCGACACCGGCGGCCAGGGCCTCGTGCACCTGCTCTAGCCGGTCGCATTCCACTTCCAGTTTGGTCAGCACCGGCAGCTTGCGGCGCACGCGTTCCACGGCGGCGGCGATGCTGCCGCACACGGAGATGTGGTTGTCCTTGATCATCACGCCATTGTCCAGGCTCAGTCGGTGGTTCAGGCCGCCGCCGCAGGTCACCGCATGCTTTTCCAGCGCCCGCAGGCCTGGCGTGGTCTTGCGGCTGTCGATCAGGCGCGCCCTGGTATGCGCAATGGCCTGGGCATAGGTGGCCGTGAGGTTGGCGATGCCGCACAGCCGCTGCATGATGTTCAGCGCGGTGCGCTCGGCCGTCAGCACGCTGCGCGCATTGCCGCTCACGTTCAGCAGCACCGCCCCTTTGGCGACCTTGTCGCCGTCGGCGACGCGCACGTCGACAGACAGCGTGGGATCGTAGCGGGCGAAGATACGTGCCGCCACGTCGATGCCGGCGATGATCATCGGCTCGCGGGCGTTCATGCAGAAGGTGCCGGTCTCGCCGGGCTGGATCATGGTCTGGACGGTCAAGTCGCAGATGCCGATGTCTTCGGTCAGCCAGAGGTCGATCAGCTTGTCGGTGGCAAAGAGGTCGTACATGTAAGGGCTCCTGGGCAGGGGTTGCGGTACTTCAATAATCTTAGAGATCGAAGTACATGGCGCAATCTTAGCGCCTTGCCGCCTCGTGTCAAGACATATTCGAGGTCTAAGATTAATGCGTGCACGCGTTGAAGATCGGCGTGGCGCCGCGTTACCTTGTTGCCGAAAAGAGTGGAATTGCAGCCGCAAAGAAGGCGCGGTGCCGCCGTGGCGCTAGCGCCCGAACTGCCCCAGCACCGTTCCGATCGATTCCAACCCGGCCTCGATCAGGTGCTGCATGAAGGTGCCCATCTGCGGCATCACCAGCATCAGCACCAGGAACCCGCCCGACAGCGTCACCGGGAAGCCCACCGCGAAGATCGACAGCTGCGGCGAGGCACGGTTCAGGATGCCCATGGCCAGGTTCAGCGTCAGCAGCGCGGCGATCATCGGCAGCGCCAGCAGCAGCCCCGAAGCGAACACCATGCCGCCGGCGCGCGCCACGGCCATGGCGCCGCCCGCTGACAGCGGCGTCCCCCCGATCGGCAGCCCATTGAAGCTGTCGACCAGCGCGCCCAGCATCATCAGGTGGCCGTCCAGCGCGAGGAACAGCAGCACCGCGATGATGTTGAGAAAGCGCGACAGCACCATGGTCTGGCCGCCGGCGGCGCGGTCGAAGAAGGAGGCGAACGACAGGCCCATCTGCAGGCCGATGATTTCGCCGGCCTGCTGCACGGTGGCGAACACCAGCCGCATGACAAAGCCGGTGGCCAGGCCGATGCCGACCTCGTTGAGGATGATCAGCAGGCCCTCGAAGGAGTACACCGGCGCCGCCGGCAGCTGGGCGATGGTAGGCGACACCACCATCGCGATCATCGCCGACAGCGCGATCTTGGCGCGCCGCGGGATGGTCGACTCACCGAACAGCGGCGCGGTGCCGATCAGCGCCAGGATGCGGAAGAAGGGCCACAGGAATGCCGCGAGCCAGCCATAGAGCTGGGCTGAAGTGAACTCGACCACGGCAGTCTGGCGGAAGGCGGGAGTGAGCGCGCGTCAGTGCGCCAGCGCGGGAATGCTCTGGAACACCTCGCGCATATAGTCGACCATGGTGTTGATCATCCACGGGCCGGCCAGCACCATGGTGGCAAACAGCGCGATCAGCTTGGGGATGAAGGTCAGCGTCATCTCGTTGATCTGCGTTGCGGCCTGGAACAGGCTCACCACCAGGCCGGCCGCGAGCGCCACCAGCAGCAGCGGCGCGGCTAGCAGCAGGGTCATCTTCATCGCCTGGGTGGCGATGGTCATTACGGTTTCCGGGGTCATGGCTCGGATCCTGCGGATAGGAATGCGAAGGGCGAGGCAACTGGCCTCAGTTCATGAAGCTCTGCGCCAGCGATCCCAGCAGCAGCTGCCAGCCGTCCACCAGCACGAACAGCATCAGCTTGAACGGCAGCGAGATGGTTGCCGGCGGCACCATCATCATGCCCATCGCCATCAGCACGCTGGCAACCACCAGGTCGATGATCAGGAACGGGATAAAGATGGTGAAGCCGATCTGGAACGCGGTCTTCAGCTCGCTGGTGACGAAGGCGGGCACCAGGATGCTCAGCGGCACTTCTTCCGGGCCCTGCATCTCCGGCGCCTTGGCCATCTGCGCGAACATCGCCAGGTCCTTTTCGCGGGTCTGGCGCAGCATGAAGGCCTTGAGCGGCTCGGCGGCCCTGGCGGCGGCGGTTTCCAGGCTGATCTTGTTTTCCGACAGCGGCTTGTAGGCGTCGTTGTAGACGCGGTCCAGCACCGGCGCCATCACGAAAAAGGTCAGGAACAGTGACAGCCCCACCAGCACCTGGTTGGGCGGCGAGGTGGCCGTGCCCAGCGCGTTGCGCAGCAGGCCCAGCACGATGATGATGCGGGTGAAGCCGGTCATCATCAGCATCGCCGCCGGCAGGAACGACAGCGAGGTCAGCAGCACCAGCGTCTGGATCGGCAGCGACCAGATCTGGCCGCCGCCCGGGGCGGGCTTGCTGACCACGCCGGGCAGCTGCTGCGCCCAGGCAGGCGCTGGGGCCAATGCCAGTACGGCGGCGGCAAGCGCCAGGACCAGGGCAATCGACAACGGGCGGTAGCGCGCGGCCACGGCGAGGCACGCGGGCCGGAAGCGGCGCCGCCATGCGGCACGCAGGGAATTCATGACTTGAACTGGGATTGCAGCGAACGCAGCAGCTTCTCGGCGAAGGTGCCGCCGGTCGGCGGTTGCGGCATGCCGGTGGCGTGTGCCGGGGTCAGCGGGTTGGCGGAGGCAGAGGAGGAACCGCCAGCGGTGTGCGCCGGCATGCTGTGCAGCGGGCGGATTTCGCCGGGGCTGACGCCCAGCACCAGCCAGGTATCGCCGACTTCCACCAGCACCAGCCGCTGGCGCGCGCCCAGCATGGTGCTGCCGACCACCTTCATCACCCCGCCGGTGGCATGGCGCACCAGTCCGGCACGCCGGGCCAGCCATGCCATGCCAAGGATCAGCGCGATCACGGCAAACAGCCCCAGCCCGGCCTGGGCCAGGCTGCCCGCGCCGCTGATGGCCGGTGCCGGCTTGTCGTCGGCGGCCAGTGCCAGCGCCGGGGTCAGCGCCAGCATCAGCGTGGCGAGACTGGCGCCGACGGCCCGGAGGCGGCCAGCACCGGGCGCGGGGTACTTCCGGATGGTCATTTGTTCAGCTTGCGGATGCGTTCGGACGGCGTGATGATGTCCGTCAGGCGGATGCCGAACTTGTCGTTCACCACCACCACCTCGCCCTGCGCGATCAGGTAGCCGTTGACCAGCACGTCCATCGGCTCGCCGGCCAGCCCGTCCAGTTCGACCACCGAGCCCTGTGCCAGCTGCAACAGGTTCTTGATGGGCACCTTGGTGCGGCCCAGTTCCACCGTCAGCTGCACCGGGATATCGAGGATCATCTCGATATCGTTGTGGAAGCCGCTGGTCGTTTCCTTCGCCAGCGGCTGGAAGACAGTGGCGGCGGCCGGGGTGGCCGCGGGCGCGGAGGCCGCCGAAGGGGCCGCGGCGGGCACCCCGGCGGCTGTGGCGCTGGTCTGCTCCGCCAGCGCGCTGGCCCAGTCGTCCATCGGATCGACCGGCTTGTCCTCGAAGCCGTCACTCATAATCGGTGTCCTCGGTGTCCAGGTGGGATTGGCCGTCCTGGTGATTGATCATTCGTTCTACCCGCAGCGCGTATTGGCCGTTCATGGTGCCGAAGCCGCACTGCATCACGGGCACGCCGTCCACCTTGCCGAAGATCTTCTCCGGCAGCTCGATCGGCAGCACGTCGCCGGCGCGCAGCGCCAGCACTTCGGCCACCGTGCTTTGCAGGTGCGCGAACTCGGCGACCAGTTCCACTTCGGCCGCGCGCAGCTGCCTTGACAGCTGGTTGACCCAGCCCTTGTCGACTTCCTTCTCGTCCTGCAGCGGATTCATCAGCAGGTCCTTGAGCGGCTCGATCATCGCGTACGGCAGGCACACGTGGAGCTGCCCGCCGACTGCGCCCAGTTCGATATGGAAGGCGGTGGTCACCACGGCTTCGTTCTGCGTGGCGACATTGGCAAACTTGGTGTGCATCTCCGAGCGGATGTACTCGGTCTCGATCGGATGCACGGTGCGCCAGGCGCTGCCGTAGCTGGCCAGCGTCAGCTCCAGCATGCGCTGGATGATGCGCTGCTCGGTCTGGGTGAAGTCGCGCCCTTCCACGCGGGTGTGGAAGCGGCCGTCGCCGCCGAACAGGTTGTCCACCACCAGGAACACCAGGTTCGGGTCGTAGACGAACAGCGCCGTGCCGCGCAGCGGCTTCAGGTGGACCAGGTTCAGGTTGGTCGGCATCGGCAGGTTGCGGGCGAAATCGCCGAACTTCTCGATCCTGATGCTGCCGACCGAAATATCCGCGCCGCGGCGGATGAAATTGAACAGTGCCGAGCGCAGCGAACGCGCAAAGCGCTCGTTGATGATTTCCAGCGTATGCAGGCGGCCGCGGATGATGCGTTCCTGCGTCGCCAGGTTGTACGGGCGCACCCCGCTGTCGTCCAGCGCCGGCTCGCTGGCCTTGGGCGTATCGGCCTCGCCGGATACGCCCTTGAGCAGCTCGTCGACCTCGTCTTGCGAGAGGAACTTGTCGTAGGCCATCTGGTGTCCTGCCCCTTGTGCGGCTTTATGCGGCGTCGTTATGGATGAAACCGTTGCGGCATGGCCAGGCGCGCATCACCGTGCCCGGCGGCATGCGTGTGCAGGGCGGGCCTTTGTGGCGGCGGACGGTTTCATATCGGTTTGCGGGCGGGGCAGGGCGCAAGCGGGCGCTTACTGCACCACGAAAGAGGTGAACAACACATCCAGCACGCGCTGGGCCGGCAGGCCGGTGGCGAAGGGCTGGGCGATGGTGGTGCGGATGTCGTCGGCCAGCTTGCGCTTGCCTTCGACCGTGGCCAGATCCGCGGGCTGGCGTGCCGACAACAGCAGCAGGATGCGGCTGCGTGCCTCGGGCAGGTACTGCGCCAGGCGCGCCTGCGTCTCGGCATCCGCCACCTTCAGCGACAGGCCGGTATGCAGGAAGCGGTCGCCGTCCTCGCTCTTCAGGTTGACGGTGAACGCATCCAGCGGCACGAAGATCGGTGGCGGAATGACCGGGGCGGCGGGCGCGGCGGGCGCCGCCGGCAGGCGGTTGCTCAGCACGCTGCCCAGCACAAAGCCTCCGGCACCCAGTGCCACGACAAGCACGCCGCCGCCGATCAGCAGCAGCCGGCCGCGCTTGCCTGTGTTGCTGCCAGTCTGGGAAGGGGAAGCCGTGTTCGCCATGAGAAGCCTGTGTCGGAATGCCTGCCATTCTTACGGAATCGCAGGCCAGCAAAGGGCCGAAAAAAAGGGGGAAACCCTTTCAGCTTGGCCGTTTGAGCGGAAAGGGAGCAGGCATGGCTACGCTAGCGGGCGCTTTGTGGTGCGCGCCTGCAGGGGGGTTAACGAGTGGTGGGGCGGGAACTTGAGTTTGGGGGTGGTGGGGGTGGGATGTGGTTGTTTTTGTGTTTTTGTTTTGCCTGGCGGCTGGCATCTGGCGGGATTTGATATGCCCCGGTTTCGCCCCTAAAGGGGCGAGTCACTTTTGCCCGAGCGGCAAAAGTAACCAAAAGCGCGTAACGGCCCTGCGGGCGGCCACCGTTTTCTCCCCTCTCCCGCTTGCGGGCGGGGGAGAGGGCCGGAGCCGCCACGGAGTGAAGCCCAACCAATTCGCTCAAGCCGACCCCTGCGAGGCCCTGCAACGAAGCAAAGCCCCGTACGAAAGCCCGGGCACACTACGATAAGAGTGGCCGCTCGCACGGCCGTAAACGCGTTTTTTGGTGGCTTTTTGGCGCTCGGCCAAAAAGTGACCTGCCCGGGAGGGCGGAACAGGGCGCATCCATCACCACCAGATACCAAGCCGAAGGCGCACGAACCCATCAAATGCCATGCCAAAGCCACATATCCAAGACAAAGCCACCATTCCCGACTCCGCTACTCAAGTAGTCCCCCTGCAACCCACCAACTCTTCTATCCAGAACCCCATTGATTAATAAGGATTTTCAAAACCCAACTCTTATATAAGATATAAGACATTTGACCGAAGCCCCCACACCGACTACAATCGCGAACGTCAAAGGAAGTTTTTCAAAACCTAATTACTCAGCAGGTTCCCATGCTTGAAAACTATCGCGCACATGTGGCCGAGCGCGCCGCGCTTGGTATCCCTCCTCTGCCCCTGACCGCCAAGCAGACGGCCGAGCTGATCGAACTGCTGAAGAACCCGCCCGCAGGCGAAGAGCAGAACCTGGTCGACCTGATCAGCAACCGCGTTCCCGCCGGCGTGGACGACGCCGCCAAGGTCAAGGCCTCGTACCTGGCCGCCGTCGCCCTGGGCAAGGAAAAGTGCGCGCTGATCTCCCGCGCCAAGGCTACCGAGCTGCTCGGCACCATGCTGGGCGGCTACAACATCTCGCCGCTGATCGAGCTGCTGGACGACGCTGAAGTCGGTACCGTGGCTGCCGACGCGCTGAAGAAGACCCTGCTGATGTTCGACGCCTTCCACGACGTGAAGGAGAAGGCCGACAAGGGCAACGCCAACGCCAAGGCAGTGCTGCAAAGCTGGGCCGACGCCGAATGGTTCACCAGCCGACCCGAAGTCCCGCAAAGCCTGACCATCACCGTGTTCAAGGTGCCGGGCGAAACCAATACCGACGACCTGTCGCCGGCCCCGGACGCCACCACCCGCCCGGACATCCCGATGCACGCGCTGGCCATGCTGAAGAACAAGCGCGAAGGCGCGGCGTTCCAGCCGGAAGAAGACGGCAAGCGCGGCCCGGTCAAGTTCATCGAATCGCTGAAGGAAAAGGGCCACCTGGTTGCCTACGTGGGCGACGTGGTCGGTACCGGCTCCAGCCGCAAGTCCGCCACCAACTCGGTGCTGTGGTTCACCGGCGAAGACATCCCGTTCATCCCGAACAAGCGCTTCGGCGGCGTGTGCCTGGGCAACAAGATCGCCCCGATCTTCTACAACACCATGGAAGACGCCGGCGCACTGCCGATCGAGCTGGACGTGTCGAAGATGGAAATGGGCGATGTGGTCGAACTGCGCCCGTACGAAGGCAAGGCCCTGAAGGACGGCGCAGTGATCGCCGAGTTCAAGGTCAAGTCG
The DNA here is from genome assembly GCF_015549295.1 of Cupriavidus sp. IK-TO18. Taxonomy (NCBI): domain Bacteria; kingdom Pseudomonadati; phylum Pseudomonadota; class Betaproteobacteria; order Burkholderiales; family Burkholderiaceae; genus Cupriavidus; species Cupriavidus sp. IK-TO18. The sequence goes on along the minus strand of NZ_JADGMP010000012.1, from coordinate 181,010 downwards.
GACGTGCTGTTCGACGAAGTCCGTGCCGGCGGCCGTATCCCCCTGATCGTCGGCCGCGGCCTGACCGCCAAGGCGCGTGAAGCGCTGGGCCTGGCCCCGTCGACGCTGTTCCGCCTGCCGCAAAACCCGGCCGATACCGGCAAGGGCTTCACGCTGGCGCAGAAGATGGTCGGCCGTGCCTGCGGCCTGGCCGAAGGCAAGGGCATCCGCCCGGGCACATACTGCGAACCGAAGATGACCTCGGTGGGCTCGCAGGACACCACCGGCCCGATGACCCGCGACGAGCTGAAGGACCTGGCCTGCCTGGGCTTCTCGGCCGACCTGGTGATGCAGTCGTTCTGCCATACCGCCGCCTATCCGAAGCCGGTCGACGTCAAGACCCACCACACCCTGCCCGAGTTCATCAGCACCCGCGGCGGCATCTCGCTGCGCCCGGGCGACGGCGTGATCCACTCGTGGCTGAACCGCATGCTGCTGCCGGATACCGTCGGCACCGGCGGCGACTCGCACACCCGCTTCCCGATCGGCATCAGCTTCCCGGCCGGTTCGGGCCTGGTGGCCTTTGCCGCCGCCACCGGCGTGATGCCGCTGGACATGCCGGAATCGGTGCTGGTCCGCTTCAAGGGCCAGATGCAGCCGGGCGTGACCCTGCGCGACCTGGTCAACGCGATCCCGCTGTATGCGATCAAGCAAGGCCTGCTGACCGTGGCCAAGCAAGGCAAGAAGAACATCTTCTCGGGCCGCATCCTGGAAATCGAAGGCCTGCCCGACCTGAAGGTCGAGCAAGCGTTTGAACTGTCGGACGCCTCGGCAGAACGCTCGGCCGCCGGTTGCACGGTGCGCCTGAACAAGGACCCGATCATCGAATACATCAACAGCAACATCACGCTGCTGAAGTGGATGATCGCCCAGGGCTACCAGGACCCGCGCAGCCTGCAGCGCCGTATCAAGGCCATGGAAGCGTGGCTGGCCGATCCGAAGCTGCTGGAGCCGGACGCCGACGCCGAGTACGCCGCCGTGATCGAGATCGACCTGGCCGACGTGCACGAGCCGATCGTGGCCTGCCCGAACGACCCGGACGACGTCAAGACCCTGTCGGACGTGGCCGGCGCCAAGATCGACGAAGTCTTCATCGGTTCGTGCATGACCAACATCGGCCACTTCCGCGCGGCTTCCAAGCTGCTCGAAGGCAAGCGCGACATCCCGGTCAAGCTGTGGGTGGCGCCGCCGACCAAGATGGACCAGAAGCAGCTGACCGAGGAAGGCCACTACGGCGTGTTCGGCACCGCCGGTGCCCGCACCGAAATGCCGGGCTGCTCGCTGTGCATGGGCAACCAGGCACAGGTGCGCGAAGGCGCGACGGTGATGTCGACCTCGACCCGCAACTTCCCGAACCGCCTGGGCAAGAACACCAACGTGTACCTGGGTTCCGCCGAACTGGCAGCGATCTGCTCGCGCCTGGGCCGCATCCCGACCAAGGACGAGTACATGGCCGATATTGGCGTCATCAACCAGAATGGCGACAAGATCTACAAGTACATGAACTTCGACCAGATCGAGGACTTCAAGGAAGTGGCTGACGGCGTGACGGTCTGAGCGTCGCACTGAGCTGGTAAGGGCGGCGGGGCGCCGCCGCACAACAGCGCCCCACACGGCAAAACAAAACCCCGCATCTCGCGAGAGACGCGGGGTTTTGCATATTGGCCAGCCTCCCGGCATGGTTTGCCGCGCCGGGCTATCATCCGGGCTTTCAGCCATCCGGTGCCGGCCGCGCGTCTGGCACCATGCCACCACCGGAGCCCACGTGTCCGATCTGTCCGCCTTCCCCATCACCCGCAAATGGCCGGCGCAGCATCCCGAGCGCATCCAGCTCTATTCGCTGCCGACGCCCAACGGCGTCAAGGCATCGATCATGCTGGAAGAGACGGGCCTGCCGTACGAGCCGCACCTGGTGCGCTTCGACACCGACGACCAGCTCTCGCCGGAATTCCTGTCGCTCAACCCCAACAACAAGATCCCCGCGATTCTCGATCCCAATGGCCCGGGCGGCAAGCCGCTGCCGCTGTTCGAATCGGGCGCGATCCTGCTGTACCTGGCCGACAAGTCGGGCAAGCTGATTCCGGCCGATCCGGCACGGCGCTACGAGACCATCCAGTGGCTGATGTTCCAGATGGGCGGCATCGGCCCGATGTTCGGGCAGGTCGGCTTCTTCCACAAGTTTGCCGGCAAGGCCTATGAAGACAAGCGCCCGCGCGACCGCTACGTGGCGGAAAGCCGGCGCCTGCTCAACGTGCTCGAGCAGCGCCTGGCCGGGCGCGCGTGGATCATGGGCGACGAGTACACCATTGCAGACATCGCCACCTTCCCGTGGGTGCGCAACCTGGTCGGCTTCTACGAGGCAGGCGACCTGGTCGGCTTCAAGGATTTTGCCAACGTGCGGCGCGTGCTGGAGGCGTTCGTGCAGCGCCCGGCGGTGGTGAAGGGGCTGGATACGCCGCATCGCGGCTGAGTGCCGGCATGCGGTGGGCCGGCGTGGGCGTTGTCCTACACCGGGCCTTCCCAGGGGCCTACAGAGGGGACGGCGGCACGCATCCTATAGTCGAGTAGCGGGCGCATCCTGCCTCGCCCGAGGAGTCCGCACCATGCCGCTGCCCGAGCCCTTCCCGCCTTCTTCCCGCTTGTGTGGCGCAGTGCTGCTGGCGGGCGCCGCCGCGACGCTGGGCGCGTGCGGCGAATCGGCCAAGCTGCCTTCCGAGGCCGGCTTCGGACCCACGCCGCAGCTGCCGCCGCCGAACGAGACCGCCATCCCCACCGTCAAGATCGCGCCCGCCGTCGGCTGGGGCGAAGGGCAGCGCCCGGTGGCGGCCGAGGGCATGGCGGTGACCGCCTTCGCCGACAAGCTCGATCATCCGCGCTGGGTCTACGTGCTGCCCAACGGCGATGTGCTGGTGGCCGAGAGCAATGCCCCGCCCAAGCCCGACGACGGCAAGGGCATCAAGGGCTGGATCATGAAGAAGGTGATGAAGCGCGCCGGCGCCGGCACGCCCAGCGCCAACCGCATCACGCTGCTGCGCGACAGCAACGGCGACGGTGTCGCCGACCAGCGGTCGATATTCCTGAAAAACATCAACTCGCCGTTCGGCATGGTGCTGGTCGGCAACGATTTCTACGTGGCTGCCACCGACGCGGTGCTGCGCTTCCCGTACCAGCCCGGCCAGACCGAGATCGCCGCGGCGCCGCAGAAGGTGGTCGACCTGCCCGGCGGGCCGCTCAATCACCACTGGACCAAGAACATCATCGCCAGCCGCGACGGCCGCAAGCTCTACGTGACAGTGGGCTCTAACAGCAACGTGGCCGAGAACGGCATGGACAAGGAAGCGGGCCGCGCCGCTATCTGGGAGGTCGATCCCAGGAACGGCTCGCACCGCATTTTTGCCAGCGGCCTGCGCAATCCCAACGGCATGGCGTGGGAGCCGGTCACCGGCGCGCTGTGGACCGCGGTCAACGAGCGCGACGAGCTCGGCAGCGACCTGGTGCCCGACTACATCACCACCGTGCGCGACGGCGGCTTCTATGGCTGGCCATACAGCTACTTCGGCCAGCACGTCGACAAGCGCGTCAAGCCCCCGGCGCCCGACCTGGTGGCCAGGGCGATCGTGCCCGACTACGCGGTCGGCGCGCATACCGCGCCGCTGGGGCTCGCGGCCGCCACCGGCAACAGCCTGCCGGCGCGCTTCAGCGAGGGCATGTTCGTGGGCCAGCATGGGTCCTGGAACCGGCGGCCGCTGGCGGGGTACAAGGTCATCTTCGTGCCGTTCAGCAAAGGCCGTCCGAACGGCGCGCCCTTCGACGTGCTGACCGGTTTTGTCGACGGCGAGGGCAATGCGCGCGGCCGGCCCGTGGGCGTGGCGATCGACAAGCGCGGCGGGCTGCTGGTGGCGGACGACGTCGGCAATGTCATCTGGCGTGTGAGCGGGGCGAAATAGCGGCCAGGCCCATGCCGGACTGCCCCGGCGCTGCCACGCTGCGCTGCGTGTGAGCGGGGCCATCGCCTGGCCATCTGCTGGCCATTTCCAGGCCATTGCGCCGGCGCCACGCTGACTATACTTCGCTTGGAGGGGGCCGCGGCGCATCAATCGTGCCTGCTTCGTCCCCGCGCAAACCGCAGCCTGGACACCGACGCCTGGGAGGGGGGCATGGATCACACCGGAGATTCGTTTCGCGCCTTTGAGCTGGCTGGCTGGGAGGACCCCGAAGTCGTCAGCCGCTACCAGGAGCACCTGTCGCACGTGACCCGGCAATCGATCGAGGCGCTGCTGGACGACGCGCGCGCCGCCAGCGGGCAGCGTGTGCTCGATGTCGCCAGCGGCTCGGGCCATATCGCCGCGGCGGCGGCACGGCGCGGCGCCGAGGCCATCGGCATCGACTTCTCGCTGGCGCAGGTGGAGCTGGCGCGCAAGCTGTATCCCCACATCGACTACCAGCAGGCCGACGCGCAGGCGCTGCCCTTCGGCGACGCCAGCTTCGATGTCGTGGTCAACGGCTTCGGCATGTGCCACCTGTCCGATCCCGATGCCGCGCTGCGCGAAGCCTTCCGCGTGCTGCGCCCAGGCGGTCGCATAGCCTTCACGGTGTGGGATGCCCCCGAACGCGCGGTGGGCTTCGGCGCGGTCTATGCCGCCATCCGTGCCTATGGCTCGATGGAGGTCGACCTGCCGGCGGGGCCCAATTTCTTTCTCTTCAGCGATCCCAACGAGTGCCGCAGCGCCTTGCAGCAGGCCGGCTTCGTTGCCCCGTCGTGCCGGCACGTGCACCAGGTATGGCGCTTTTCCACGCCGGACCAGCTGTTCGATGCGCTTGCGCAAGGCACCGTGCGCGCGGCCGCCACGCTGCGCGCGCAGACCCCGCGGGCGCGCGACGAGATCCGGGCCGTGCTGCGCGGTACGGTGGCCGGCTATATGCGCGGCAGCGGCTTCGAGGTGCCGATGCCGGCGGTGCTGGCCGCCGCGGTGAAGCCCTGACCCGGCGCCGCTGTACGTTACCCACCCGCGTCACCTCCCGTGCGTCACCTCAAGCCAGCACGCGGCGCCGGCGCGCCATGAAGTCGCGCGGGGTTTGCCCGAGCGCGCGGCGGAACATGGTCGAAAACGCGCCCGCGTGGGCGTAGCCGGTTTCCGCGGCCACATGCGCCAGCGGCCGGCCGCGGCTCATCAGGTCGATCGCATGGGCCAGCCGCAACTGCTGGCGCCAGCTGCCGAAGCTGGTCTTCAGCTCGCTTTCGAACAGCCGCGCCAGCGTCCGCTCGCTGGCGCCGGTGCGGGCCGCCCATTCGGACAACGTCAGGCTGGAGCCGGGATCTTCCATCAGCGCGTGGCACAGCGCCTGCAGCCGCCGGTCCGACGGCAGCGCCAGCCCCAATGACAGCGTGGGCGCGGCCGCCAGTTCCTCCACCAGCAGGCTGGCGCAGAGCTGGCGGCGGCGCTCGCCGAGCGTGTCGTCGTGGGCCAGGGCCTCCATCAGCTCGCGCAACAGAGGCGACACCTCCAGCACCGCGCATGAATCGGCCGACAGCGCGCAGGCCTGCGGCGCGATATAGCAGGCGTAAAAGCGCACCGTGCCCAGCACCACCACGTTGTGCTCCACGTCGGGCGGGATCCAGACTGCGCGCATCGCTGGCACCAGCCATGTGGTGCCGCCGGCGGTGATGCGCAGGCTGCCGCTGATCGGGAACGACAGCTGGCCCCACGGATGGCGGTGCGGGTGGATCACCGCGTTGGGAGGCGGCCGGCGCAGGTGTGCGATCACCGGGTCGGCGGCGCTGGGACGTGCGCGCGGCACCGGCGAGTAGACCGGGCGGCGGCGGGCCGGGGCGGGCGGCGAGGCGGCAGGCAGGGCAGGGGCGGGGGCGACGTCGTGTGGCATGAAATCGTAAGAAATTGCCTGATTAGTGTAACTCCGCCAATCGCGGTCGGCCTACGATGCATCGAGCGGCCGCGACCGGAAACGTGACCGGCCGATTGCCGAACAGGCACCGGCCCGCCGAAATCGCGCGCGGCATGGGACCGGCGCCATAGACGAGATGTTCTTCCATGCCTCCATTCGTACGCCGCGCCGCGGCGCGTTTCGGCCTGAGCGGCCCGGATGCCACGCTGGCCGCCACCGCGCCGGTGCGGGACACCATTTCCGACCCCGGCCTGCGGCAATCCGGCAGGGCCGCCTTTGCCATCGGCGTGTGCATTGCGCTGGTGTTGAGCGCCGGCCACGCCATCGACGCGCCGCCGGCGCTGGTCTGGGCCGCGGCGCTGGTGTTGTCCACGGTGTGCTGCTGGGCGCTCGGCGCCTTGCCCGAGCCCACCGCCACGCTGCTGTTCTTCCTGTGCGCGGTCGTATTCCAGATTGCGCCGCCCAAGGTGGTGTTCAGCGGCTTTGCGTCGCCCGCGTGGTGGCTGATGTTCGGCGGCGCCGTCACCGGCGTGGCGCTGCGCAACAGCGGGCTGGCGCTGCGGCTGGCCGACGCCATCTTCCAGCGCCGGGTGCACGGATATCCGCAACTGGTCGCGCTGGTCGCGGCCAGCGCCGTGGGCCTCGCGTTCCTGATGCCGTCCACCACCGGCCGTGTGCTGCTGCTGGTCCCGATCGTGCTGGCGCTGGCGGACCGCGTGGGCCTGGGCCCCGGCTCCAACGGCCGTATCGGTCTGGTGCTGACGGTGGCTGCGGCCAGCTATATGCCGCCGACCACCATCCTGCCCGCCAATATCCCCAACAGCGTGCTGCTGGGCGCGGCCAGCTCGCTGTACGGCATCAACCTCAGCTACGGCGGCTACCTGCTGCTGCACTTCCCGGTCCTGGGCCTGCTCAAGACCGTGGTGCTGGTCTGGCTCGTGTGCCGGCTGTTCCCGCACGACGCGCCGCTGGCCGCGGCGCCGGCGACAGCGCGCGCGCCGATGGGCCGGCAGGAGCGGCTGCTGGCGGTCATCCTGGCGATCGCCGTGGTGGGATTCGCCACCGACGCGCTGCATGGCATCTCGCCGGCCTGGATCGCGCTGGCCGCAAGCATCGTCTGCCTGCTGCCGGGCGTGGGGCTGGTCTCGTCCAGGGCGCTGGCCGAGCAGGTTCACCTGGTGCCGCTGCTCTATGTGGCGGGCTTCCTCGGACTTGGCGCGGTGGTGGAGTCGACCGGCCTGGGCACTGCCGTCAGCCACGCGCTGCTGAAGTGGCTGCAGCTGACGCCGGGGCACACGGTGGCGAACGTCGGCGCGCTCGGCGCCGTGGGCGCCAGCATGGGCCTGATGACCACGCTGCCGAGCCTGCCGGCGGTGTTGTCTCCGCTGGCGCGGGAATTTGCCAGCGCCACCGGCTTGCCGCTGGAGACGGTACTGATGCTGCAGGTGCCGGTGTTCTCCACGGTGTTCTTCCCCTACCAGTCGCCGCCGATCGTGATCGCGATGCAGCTGGGCGGCGTCGGGCTACGCCATGGCACGCGGCTGTGCCTGGCATTGGCGGCCATCACGGTGGTGGCGTTGCTGCCGCTGGATTACCTCTGGTGGCGGCTGCTGGGGTACCTGCCCTGAGCTTCATGCGGTGTTGGACGGATACCGACAGCTTTTCGCTGGTCGTCGGCCCGGTGCCAACGAATGATCAGCGGAACAGCCCGGAAAGTGCCCTGCACCGCGCCGCAGGCGGCGTAGTGGTGGTGGCACGGTCATTGCGGAATGGACAGCGAGCGCGGCGCCGATGCTCGTTGTCCCACCCGCCAGCAATGGCTTCCCCGGAGAACACCGATGAACCCCCAATCCCCCTGCCAGCGCGGGCAGGCCGCATCGCGCCCGCAAAAGAAACTGCTGCACCGCACCCGCCGCGCCGTCGTGCTGCTGCGTGTGCTGGGGCTGTGCCTGAACAGCGTCGCCTGCGCACAGGCCGAAGCCCCGCAGCCTGCCGCTCCCGCGGCAGCGGCTGTCACCCCTGAACAGAAATTCGCCCCCGGCTACCTCGAGGCCGTGTCCACCGGCTATGACAATGGCGTGGCGTGGCGGGAACCGGAAGGCATCGCGCCGCTGCGGCAGCCGCGCGAGGTGCGTGGGCCGAGTGCGGGAGATGCCGGCGCGGCGATGCGACCGGTTTCGGCAAAGCCGCGGGTTCGTTGAGCGGGATGCAAGGGAGTCAGTGTGAGATTTCCGATTCTCGGTTGGGATCTGCTTACAATCCGTCACACCGGCCCAACGCAGCCCCGACCATGGACATCGAACTCGCCCGCACCTTCCTGCAAGTCGTGCGCACCGGCAGCCTGCTGGCGGCGGCCGACAAGCTGCACGTCACGCAAACCGCGGTAACGGCCCGGATCAAGAGCCTGGAGTCACAGCTGAACTGCCGGCTGTTCGAGCGCAACAAGGCCGGCGCGCGCCTCACCGCCGACGGCCAGCGTTTCCTGGGCTATGCCAGCCAGCTGGTGCAGACCTGGGAGGCGGCTTGCCGCGAGTTGCCACTGCCGGCTGGGCTGGCAAACCTGTTCCGCTTTGGCGCCGAGATCAGCCTGGGCAATCCGCTGGCGCTGCTGTGGGCCACGCGCATGCGCCAGCAGATGCCGGCGCTGGCGGTGCGCGCTGAAGTGGGGGAGGGCGAGGCGCTGCAGTACAAGCTGCAGTCGGGCACGCTCGATGCGGCGCTGGTCTACCAGCCGGAGTACGCGCCCGGCATGCATGTCGAGGCGCTGATGGAGGAAAAGCTGATCCTGATCCGCTCGGCCCAGCGCGACGGCCCCTATGTCTACGTTGACTGGGGGCCGGAATTCCGGCGCCAGCATGACAGCGTCCTGCCCCAGCATGCGCGCGCGTCGCTGTATTTCAACCTCGGGCCACTGGCTTTGCAGTACATCCTCCAGTTCGGCGGCAGCGGGTATTTCCGTACGCGGGTCGTGCAGAGCTACCTCGACAGCGGCGCGCTGGTGCGAGTCGACAGCGCATCGGAATTCTCGTATCCGGTCTTCCTTGTCTGCGCCAGGACGCCAGCCGGCATGACGCAGGAGGCCGTGCGCATGCTGCGCGATATCGTGCGCGAAGAATCGGACTGGTCGCAGCGTTGGGACGTGCCACTGTAGCGGGCGCCCGCGGCATCAGGCGCGCACTGGCATGGGCCGCGCCGACAGCCCCGCCCAGCCGGGCATGCCGGCCGGCACCAGCCGGTACTGCCGCACGCGCTTGCCGCCCCGCGGCCGGCGCGGCGGCCTGGGTTCGAGGCCGGCGAAGCGGCCATGCCGCTGCACGCGCTCGAATACCGGTTCAGGTACCCGCGTGCCGATCAGCCAGGTAACAGTGCCTCCCAGCGCCAACAGCGCCAGCGCCAGCGCGATCCAGAGGACGGTTTCCATGATTTCCCGCTCCATCGAATAAGTGTCGGTGTCTCCTAGTATTGGCACAAACCATGCCCGCGGGTAAATGAAAGTTATCATGGGTTCATATCAATAAAACTGCATTGAATGGCCTGTCCCGGCAACGCCAGCGTGGGCACGGGTTGTAGAAAAATCATCTTTTCCGACGAACCTCAGGCGCGCGGCACGGCAGACACTCAACCGATCCGAACATCACACCAGAAGGGGGACTCCAGCCATGCAACGCCTGATCTTCGAAGCCGAACACGACGCCTTCCGCGAATCCGCCCGCCGCTTCTACCAGCGTGAGGTCGGGCCGCACGGCGAGCGCTGGCGCGAGCAGGGCTGCGTCGACCGCGAGGTGTTCCGCAAGGCCGGCGAGCAGGGCTACCTGCTGATGTGGGCCGACGAGAAATACGGCGGCGCCGGCGTCGATGACTTCCGCTATGAGCAGATCCTGATCGAGGAAAACGCGCGCCATGGCGACTCCGGCTTCTTCGGCACGCTCCATTCGCGCCTGGTGGCGCCGTATGTCGGCCGCATCGGCAACGAAGAGCAGCGCCTGCGCCTGCTGCCGGCCGCGGCGCGCGGCGAGGCGATTTTCGCCATCGCCATGACCGAGCCGCAGACCGGCTCCGACCTGGCCGGCATCCGCACCCGGGCCGAGGATCATGGCGACCACTGGGTGCTGAACGGCGCCAAGACCTATATCTCCAACGGCCAGCTGGCCGACTACGTGGTAGTGGTGGCGCGCACCGACCCCGAGCGCAGCCACGGCCTGACGCTGTTTATCGTCGAGCGAGGCATGCCGGGCTTCGAGCGCGGCCGCAAGCTGCGCAAGATGGGCCTGCATTCGCAGGACACCTCGGAGCTGTTCTTCGACAACGTGAAGGTGCCCAAGGCCAACGTGCTCGGCGAGCCCGGCCAGGCCTTCCGCTACCTGACCCGGCACCTGGCCGAGGAGCGGCTGATCGGCGCCTGCGGCTACATGGCGTCGGCGCAGGTGGCGTTCGACCTGACGCTGGACTACGTCAAGGAACGCAAGGCCTTCGGCCGGCCGATCGGCACCTTCCAGAACTCGCGCTTCAAGCTGGCCGAGCTGCGCGCCCAGCTCGACGCGATCCAGACCTTTGTCGACCAGTGCGTGCTGCAGCATAACGCCGGCACGCTGACGGTGGAGACGGCGGCGTCGGCCAAGCTGCTGACCTCCGAGCTGCAGGGCCGCGTGGTGGACGAGGGCGTGCAGCTGCACGGCGGCGCCGGCTATATGGAGGAGTACCGCATCTGCCGGATGTACACCGATGCGCGGATCTCGCGAATCTACGCCGGCAGCAGCGAAATCATGAAAGAAATCATCGGGCGCAGCCTCGGGCTGGACGACCGCGCCAAGGCATAAGCCACCAGGGCGGCCAAGGCTGGAATAACGGACCGGGAATCACCGACGCACGCGTCGGTGATTCCCGGGCCGCTTGCATTCTTGATCGAAGTCGCGCGGACTGGGGTTTTCACGCAGTTAAAGGCTTTTGTCAGCGATATGAAAGCCGTTTGTAAAGCGATTCGGTTTGAATGCCGTCGGGAGATCGTGCCCGGGTGGCGTTTGAAGCATCGGGATAGCAGGGCGAGGGCGCGCGAGGACGCGGCATGACAGCCCAGCCGGGCGACCGCCGGAGCAGCTGCCAGACGGATGAAAATTCATCGGTCGGTGCACCGCTTTGGGGGCACGGTCGTTTACCGCAGACCGTTGACCGCAAAACCGCTTTCGAACCGAGCCTGACTGACCGTGCCCGTTGTCTTTGCCCGTGCCACCGCGGGAACCCTGCTCCTGCTGGGCGTTCTCGCCACACCTGCGGCCAGCATTGCCGCCGAATCCGAGCCTGCGGCCGATACCGCCGCCGATACCGCCGCCGCCGATACCGTCGATGCCGCCGCCCCCTGCACGCCACCGCCCGCCGGCGCCACGCTGACGCTGGCCCAGGCGCGCCTGGACGCGCTGCGCTGCAACCGCACCATCATTGCCGCGCGCCGGGGCGTGGAAGCCAGCCAGGCCGATGTGCAGATCGCGTCGCAGCGGCCCAACCCGGTGCTGAGCCTGGGTGTGGAGAACATCAACCCGCACGCCGGCGTCGGCTCCGGCAACCTGCGCAGCAAGACGGTGGACTCCAAGCTGCGCGTCGACCAGCTCATCGAGACCGCCAACAAGGGCAACCTGCGCGTCGACGCCGCGCAAAAGGCCAGCGCCGCGGCGGGCGAGGCGGTGCAGGCCGTGGTGGCGCAGCAGACTGCCGCGGTCGAGCAGGCCTTCTTCGAGGCGCTGGTCAGCCAGGAACACGTGGCGGTGCTCCGGGAAACGCTGGCTTTGTACGAGCGTACCCGCCAGGCCAGCGAAACGCGGCTGAAGGCAGGCGACGTGGCGCGCGCCGACGTGAACAAGCTGCAGCTCGACGTCCTGCGCGCGCAGAACGACATGCGCCAGGCCATGACCGACCACTACAGCGACAAGGCCGCGCTGGCGCAGGCGATGGGGGTTCCCGGCACGCTGTCGGATAACCGGCTGGTCGCCGACTGGCCAGCGCTCGATGCGCCGGCGCCGCAACCCGATCCCTACCTGCTCGAGCGCCGCCCCGACGTGACCGCCGCCGAGGCCCGCCTGGCAGCGGCCGCCGCCGCGCGCGACCTGGCCCGCGCCGGACGCGTGCCTGACGTGACCATTGGGGCGCAGGCCGAGCACTATCCGGTCTCTCCCACCAACTCCTATGGCACCGGCAACAGCTTCGGCGTGTTCCTGTCGATCCCGCTGTTCGTGCGCCACCGCAACAGCGGCGAGGCACGGCGTGCCGAAGTCGACTACTACGCCGCGCTGGACGACCGCAACCGCGTGATGCTGGAGGCGGGCAACGAAATCGACCGGCTGCGCAGCCAGCTCGAAACCGCGCGCCAGTCGCTGCGCCAGATGCGCGACGAAGTGCTGCCCGCCGCGGAAAGCGTCGCCGGCAGCGCCGAGTTCGCCTACAGCAAGGGCGCCACCGGCGTGCTCGACCTGCTCGACGCGCGCCGCGCGCTGCGCCAGACCCGGCTCGACGCCGTCGAAGCGCAGGGCGCATACGCCAAGGCGTTGTCGGCCTACCGCGCCGCCTTGCAGACCTCCAAGACCTCCAAGACCTCCGGCACCGCGGGCGCGCCCGTGGCCTCGCAGGCACGTCCCTGATACCGCAGTTCCCGCGCATTCTTCATGTCTTACTTGTCACGCATGTTCCGCCGCACGTCCTGCACCCATCGTCCGCTTTCCACCGCCGTGCCCGCACGGCTGTCTTCCGTCTGCGCCATGGCGCTGTGCGCGCTGGTGCTCGCCGCCTGCGGCAAGTCCGAGCCGCCCAAGCCCGATGACGATCCCAAGGTCAGCGGCAACACCATCCAGTTCCCGGCCAGCGTGAAATCGCTGCCCGGCATTGCCGGCGAACCCGCCAAGTCCGGCGGCGAGCGCATGCTGAACCTGCCGGGCCGGCTGGTCTGGAACGAGGACAAGACTGTGCGCGTGTCCACGCCCTTTGCCGGCCGCGTGACCGAGGTCCTGGTGCAGCCCGGCGCCACGGTCAAAGCCGGCCAGCCGCTGGCCAGCCTGACGTCGCCGGACTTCGGCGTGGCCCAGGCCGACGCACGCAAGGCTGCCGCCGACAGCGCGGTCGCGGCCAAGGCGCTGGCGCGCCAGCGCGAGCTGTACGGCGCCGGCGTCATCGCACAGAAGGACCTGGAACAGTCGCAGGCCGACGCGGCGCGCGCCGCGGCCGACCTGCAGCGCACGCAGGCGGCGCTGCGCCAGTACGGCGCAGCGGCGGGCAGCGACGGCGTGAACCAGCGCTTCGCGCTGCGCAGCCCGATCGACGGCCTGGTGGTCGAGCGCAACATCAACCAGGGCATGGAGCTGCGCCCCGACCAGCCGCCGGCCGCGCCGCTGTTCCTGATCACCGACCCCACCACGCTGTGGGCGCAGGTCGATGCCGGTGAATCCGACCTCAGCCTGTTTCGCGACGGTGTCATCGTGCAGGTGGTCACCGCCGCCTACCCCGGCGAAACCTTCACCGGCACCGTGGTCAAGATCGCCGACTATGTCGACCCGACCGCGCGCAGCATCAAGGTCCGGCTGAGCGTGCCCAATCCCGGGCGCCGCCTGAAGGCCGAGATGTTCGTCACGGCGCGCCTGCCCGCGGCGTCGTTCGAAGGCATCGCGGTGCCATCCAAGGCCGTGTTCCTGGCCGACAACCGCAACTATGTCTTTGTGCGCACCGCCCCCAATACCTTCGAGCGCCGCCAGGTGCGCGTGGGCGTGACCATGCCCGGCACCACCGAACTGCTGGAAGGCGTGAAGGAAGGCGAGACCGTGGTGACCGAGGGCAACCTCTACCTGCAGGACATCCTGCGCGATGCCACAGCAGTCAATGCGGCGCGTGCGGCCGACAAGAAGTGAGGACGGCCGCCACATGATCTCGCGCATCGTCAGCTTTGCCCTGCACCAGAAGCTCTTTGTCTGGCTGGGCCTGCTCATCTTCGTCGGCGGCGGCCTGGCCGCGTTCAAGAACCTGCCCATCGAGGCCTTCCCCGACGTATCCGACATCCAGGTCAACGTCATCACGCTGTACCCGGGGCGCGCCGCGGAAGAAGTCGAGCGGCAGGTCACCATCCCGATCGAGACCGCGCTGGCCGGCACGCCCAACGCGGTGCGGGTGTTCTCGCACACCCAGTTCGGCCTGTCGTTCATGATGGTGACCTTCAATGACCGCGCCACCGACGTGACCGCGCGCCAGCAGATCCTGGAGCGGCTGCGCAGCGTCGACCTGCCCGACGGCGTGCATCCGGACCTGGCGCCGCTGTCGACCGCGATCGGCGAGATCTTCCGCTTCCGGCTGACCGGCAAGGGCTATACGCCGCAGGAGCTGCGCACGCTGCAGGACTGGGTGGTCGAGAAGAACCTGCGCCAGGTGCCGGGCGTGGCCGACCTGGTGACGATCGGCGGCACCATCAAGCAGTACGAGGTCAACCCCAACCTCGCGCGCATGCGCGACGCCAAGATCTCGCTGTCGCAGCTGTTCACCGCGCTGCAGCGCGCCAACGCCAACGCCGGCGGCGGCGCCGTCGCGCACGGGCGCCAGCAGTTCCTGCTGCGCTCGCTGGGCAGCTTCCGCACCTCGGCCGACATCGCCAACGTGGTGGTGGCCGAGAACAACGGCACGCCGATCCTGGTCAAGGACATCGCCGACGTCAAGGTTGGCAGCGCGCCGCCGCAGGGCCTGATGGGCCAGGACGACGAAGACGACATCGTCTCGGGCATCGTGGTGATGCGCAAGGGCGAGAACCCGTCGCTGGTGCTCGAAGCGCTGAAGAAGCGCATCGACCTGCTCGACGACCAGATCCTGCCCAAGGGCGTGAAAATCGTGCCGTACTACGACCGCTCCACGCTGATCGACAAGACGCTGCACACGGTGTTCGGCAACCTGGTCGAAGGCGCGCTGCTGGTGATGGCCGTGCTGTACCTGTTCCTGGCCAACGTGCGCGCCGCGGCGATCGTGGCGCTGGTGATCCCGCTGGCGCTGCTGTCGACCTTCATCGGGCTCACCTGGGTCGGCATCCCGGCCAACCTGCTGTCATTGGGGGCGATGGACTTCGGTATCATCGTCGACGGCGCGGTGATCGTGGTCGAGAACATCTTCAAGCGCCTGGGCGAGCTCAAGGAGCAGCAGATCCGCGACAGCAAGGCGCGGCTGCACGCGATCCTGCTGGCCACCACCGAGGTGGGCCGCCCGACCGTGTTCTCGATGGTCATCATCATCGCCGCGCACATTCCGATCTTCACGCTGCAGCGGCACGAGGGCAAGATCTTCGCGCCGATGGCCTATACCGTGACGGGTGCGCTGATCGGTTCGCTGATCATTTCGCTGACGCTGGTGCCGCTGCTGTGCCACCTGCTGCTGACGAAGAACATCGCGCACGACGACAACTTCATCGTGCGCCATTGCAAGCGGCTGTACGAGCCCATGCTGGGCTGGGCGCTGGACCACAAGAAGCTGGTGATCGGTGCCGCGCTGGGCCTGCTGCTGGTGACGGTGGGCGTGGGCAAGTTCCTCGGCAGCGAATTCCTGCCCGAACTGGACGAAGGCTCGATGTGGGTCAGCTTCGACCTGCCGGCCTCGGTCTCGGTCGATGAGGCGCGCGACCAGGCGCGGCTGCTGCGCAGCATCATCCGCAAGACGCCGGAGGTCAATACCACCATCTCCAAGGTGGGCCGCCCCGACGACGGCACCGATCCCAAGCTGATCAACACCGTCGAGGTCCTGGTCGATCTCAAGCCCGAGAAGCAATGGCGCGATGGCTTCAACAAGCGCGCCATCATCGGCGAAATCGACAAGAACCTGCGCCAGCTGCCTGGCATCGAGCCCAATTTCTCGCAGCCGGTGCGCGACAACATCCTGGAAAGCATCTCGCAGATCAAGGGCCAGATCGTGATCAAGGTGCAGAGCGACAGCCTTGAGCAGAACAAGAAGGTGGCCGACCAGATCCTGGCCAACGTGCAGTCGGTCAAGGGCGTGATGCGCGCCTTTATCGACCGCGACGGCGAGCTGCCGCAGTATGTGCTGGAGTTCGACCGCGCCCAGGCCGCGCGCTACGGCATCAACGTGGCCGACGTGCAGGACCTGATGGAAACCGCGCTGGCGGGCAAGGCCGCCACCGAGCTGTGGGAAGGCGAGCGCCACTTCAGCGTGGCGGTGCGCCTGAAGCCGTCCGAGCGCGAGCTGCCCAACCTGCCCAATATCTTCATGCAGACCGCCGATGGCGCGCAGGTGCCGCTGTCGCAGCTGGTGACCTTCCGCGCAGCGTCGGGCGCGATGAACATCAGCCGCGAGAACGGCCAGCGCACCACCTCGATCGGCATCTTCATCCGCGACCGCGACATGGGCAGCGTGGTCAAGGACATGCAGGCGCTGGTGAAGAAGAACGTCAAGGCCGACGACGTCAAGATCAGCTGGTCGGGCGAATTCGAGAACCAGGAGCGCGCCATGGCGCGGCTGGCGATCGTGGTGCCGCTGTCGGTGCTGATGATCTTCCTGCTGCTGTTCAACGCGTTCAAGTCGTTCAAGAGCGCGACGCTGATTATCTCGAACATCCCGTTCGCGCTGGTCGGCGGCGTGTTCGCGCTGTTCCTGACCGGCATCCCGCTGTCGGTGTCGGCGGCGATCGGCTTTATCGCACTGTTCGGCCAGGCCGTGCTCAACGGCGTGGTGATGGTGACCTACTTCAACCAGCTGCGCGACGAGGGCATGCCGGTGCGCCAGGCCGTGCTGACCGGTTCGATGGACCGGCTGCGCACAGTGCTGATGACGGCGCTGCTGGCAATGCTTGGCCTGTTCCCGATGGCGATCTCGCGCGCGATCGGTTCGGAGACGCAGCGCCCGCTGGCCATCGTCATCATCGGCGGCCTGATCACCGCCACGGTGCTGACGCTGATCGTGCTGCCGACGCTGTACGAATGGATGGTCGGCCGCAACTGGCCGGACGAAGAAGCCCCGGCGCCTGACGAGAACAGGCTGACGACGTCTATCTCCGGCTGAGGCTCCCCGGCTGGTGTCCTCCCCTGTTCCGTGAGCGGTACAGGGGATTCTTTTTTTGCGCGCTATCCCCGCAAGTGCCGCTCCCGGACCCTGGTGTCGGAATAGTCTGACGCGCCTTTCGGAACCCAACGCCTGCTTCCCATTACCCCTGCAGCCTACGCTGTACATACGGCGTGGCCAGCAGCGCATCGCCGCCGGCCCCTTATGCGTACGACTATGCGTACGACCACGCAACCAACTGGAAAGGAGCTCGACATGATGAAGAAATGGCTCACTGCAGCAGTGTGTTCGATGATGGTCGCGGCCCCCGCGGGCTATGCCCTGGCCCAGGCGACAGCGCCCGGCACGCCGCCGGCCACCACGGCCGCCGCTGGCACCCGCGCCGACTATGACGCCGCGGCCAAGCAGGCTGATGCGGACTACAAGGCTGCCACCGCCAAGTGCGACGGCATGAAGGACAACGCCAAGGACGTGTGCAAGGCCGAGGCCAAGCGCGACCGCGACGTGGCCAAGGCCCAGGCCGAAGCCCGGCGCGACGGCACGCAGAAGTCCATGGCCAAGGCCGAGAAAGTGAAGGCCGACCGTGACTACGACGTTGCCAAGGAAATGTGCGACGACAAGAAGGGCAACGACAAGGACGTTTGCAAGAAGGACGCCAAGGCTGCCCATGAAAAGGCCCTGACCGCCGCCAAGGTCGACAAGGCCGCGGCAACCGGCTCGCGCACCGATGTGGCGGAAGCCCGCGCAGATGCCAAGAAGGACACGATGGACGCCGCTTACAAGGCCGACAAGGAACGTTGCGATGCAATGTCCGGCGATGCCAAGGACAAGTGCCAGGCTGACGTAAAGGCCAAGTACGGCAAGTAAGGTGGCAAGTAGGCCGACAGGCAGCCCATGCCGGCGCTGTCGCCGGCATGGTCCAGCCGGGCCGTCCGCCAGCCCCTGGCGGACCATTCATCGACGCAATGGCGGGCGGCCACCGCGCGGCCCGTCCGCCCCCGCATGAAGGAGCACAACATGAACTGGGACCAGATCGAAGGCAAGTGGGAGCAGGCCAAGGGCAAGATCAAGGAAAAGTGGGGCAAGCTCACCGACGATGACATCGCGCAGATCAATGGCAAGCGCGACCAGCTCGCCGGCCGCATCCAGGAGCGCTATGGCTACTCCAAGGAGCGCGCCGAGGAAGAGATGAAGGCGTGGGAAAACGACTCGCGCTGGTAAGCCGGTTTGTCACGGCAGCATAAGGCGGGACGTCCTTGGACGTCCCGCCTTCTTTGTTGCCCGGGCTGCGCTCTGGATACCCCCACGTCGTGGGGAGTGATCCCCGCTGCATTAAGCAGGCGTTAGCTCTGTATGCAAAGAAATGAAGCACGCATCACGCGCAGACGTCATAACATGTCGCGTCGCGGCAGCGCGCCAGCGATGGGCGCCGACCTGCCGCTGTACGCCTGCTGGCTACCCGCACCGCGCATGTACGCTGCCCTGCCTGCCTTCGTCTCGTCCACCTTCCTCGGTTACGGCCTCTACGTGCTGGTGACCAAGGGGGTCACGCGCGTGTCGGCATCGTTCTTCCTGCTGTGCGTGACCACCTTCGCCTGGCAGGGCACGTGGGTCTTCCTGTACCAGGCCACGCATCCCGACGTGGCGCTGTTGCTGGCCCGCCTGGGTTACCTGTTCATCCTGTTCCTGCCGACGACGTTCTACCACTTCATCGCCGAAGTGACCGAGCGCCGCCGGGAACGGCCGCTGCTGCTGGCCTCCTATGGGCTCAGCCTGGTGCTGGTGGTGCTGCTGCTGACCACCGGGCAGGTGGTGTCGGGCTACTACACCTATTTCTTCGGCGACTATCCCAAGGCCGGGCCGCTGCATCCGCTGCACCTCGCGCAGACCGTGCTGGTGGCGATCCGCAGCGCCTGGATCCTGGCCGAGGCCCGCCGCAACGCCACCGCCGAACGCCGCAAGCGCTACAACCTGTGCCTGGTGGCGGTGGTGCTGTATTCGCTGGCGGCGGTGGACTACCTGGTCAACTACGGCGTGGCCTTCTACCCGCCGGGTGTGGTCTTCGTGGCGGCGAGCCTGGGCATGCTGGCTGTCAGCGTGGTGCGCTACGACCTGATGCATCCGTATTCGCTGGCGGCCACGGTCGCGCATGAAGTGCGCACGCCGCTGGCCACGATCCGCATGCAGGCGCAGGAGCTGGCGTGCACCTGGCCGCAGGTGCTGCAGGGTTACCAGCTGGCGGTCGAGCAGGGCCTGTGCGAAGACCGCATGCGCCCCGGGCAGCTCGAGCGCGTGTCGAGCCTGGTCGGCGCGATCACGCGCGAGGTCGATGGCACCAGCACGGTGATCGACATGGCGCTGGCCTCGGTCACGCTCGAGCGGCTGGACCGCAGCACCTTCGCGCCGCACGGCATTGCCGACTGTGTCCATGCGGCGCTGGAGCGCTACCCGTTCCAGGGCGATGAGCGCGGCTGGGTGCATGTGCGCGGCATCGATGCGGGCTGGCGCTTCGTCGGTTCCGACACGCTGCTGGTCTACGTGCTGTTCAACCTGCTCAAGAATGCGCTGCATGCGATCCGCGCCACCGGCGGCGGGCGCATCGACATCACCGGCGCGACCGAAGGCCAGCACCATGTGATCCGCTTCCGCGATTCCGGCCCCGGCATCGCGGCCGACGTGCTGCCGCGCATCTTCGAGCCGTTTTTCTCGACCAAGGCGCATGGCCTCGGCGCCGGCCTCGGGCTGGCATTCTGCCGCCGCGTGATCGAGACCTTTGGCGGCCGCATCGAGTGCGAGTCGGTGCCCAGGGTGCACACCACCTTCACGCTGCGGCTGCCGCGCTTCACCCCGATGGCCGACAGCCGGCTGCGCACCAGCACCGCCGGCTGAACCACGCCGGCGGTAGGGGTCATGCCACAACGTCTTGCTGCCTTTCAGCGTGCATTTCAGCGGGTATCAGGCCAGGCGCTGCACTGACGCATGCCACGCCGGGCCGCTGCATCAGCTGGCAAACCGGGGCAACGCCAGCTCATACTCCTTCACCCGTTCGATGATTCCCGCCGGGAAGCGCGAAATGCGCTTCTGACGGTCGGCAAACACGATCTGCTGGTAACCCAGCGACACCGGCTTGCCGCCCACGCAGAAGCGGAACAGCAGGTAGGCCGAGCACTGGCGCACCTGGAAGGTGTTCAGGTAGCAGTCCACGCGCTGGAACGGGAAGGTCTCCTCGACATACTCCTGGTGCGCGCGCTTGGTCACGAAGACGCCGCCGGCGGCCAGCAGGTTGTCATGGATGCATTCATGGAACCACCGCTCGCGGCAGATGCCCTGCCATTCGAAATAGCGGGCGAAGTACGTATTCATGAAGGCGTTGGAATCCTTGAGGTAGATGTCGATTGCATGGTGGAAGGTCTTGTGTTCGCCGGCCTCGAGCGAGCCTGGCTCCGGCATCGTCGTCGCGTGGTTCAGGACTTGGGGGATCACGTCTCGCATCAACATGTGTTGACTCCTTGAAAGGGCTGCAGGCGGCAGCCGCGCCTGCCCCGGGGAGGTCGGGGCATGCTGGCATTCTGGCCGGATGCGGTGCGCTGATGTGCATGGTGTGGCACGCAACATCATCGGCGACCAGGCCACCTGCCACCGGCCGCTCGATGCGCCGCTGACCGCCGATACCGAAGGCTCTGACCGGTGGCGCCATCGGCGACGGCCTGCCCCTGGCGGTCGGCGCGGCGGTGGCGCCACCGGACCGGCGCGTGGTGTCGCTGCAGGCCGACGGCTCGGCCATGTACACGCTGCAGTCGCTGTGGACCATGGCGCGCGAACGGCTCGATGTCACCGTGGTGCTGCTCGCCAACCGCAAGTACGCGATCCTGCTGGGCGAACTGGCCGGCGTCGGGGCAAGCCCCGGCAAGACCGCGCTCGACATGCTGGGCCTTGGCAATACCGGACCTGGACTGGGTCAAGCTGGCCAACGGCATGGGCGTGGAAGGAGCGCGGGCGAAGGACATGGAGACCTTCGCCGACCTGTTCCGGACGGCGAACGGCCGCAAGGGACCGTTCCTGATCGAGCTGGTGATCTGACCGGACGATAGCGGCCACGCCGTCGAGCCATGCAACGGCCGTGCCGGATACGGCGGCCGCGGCGGTCAGGCGTCGCGCGGCGGCGCCTCCGCGTCATAGCCCAGCAACCCCGCCAGCAGCGGCCAGCGCCGCGCGGCCGCTTGCGCGGCCCGCCGTTCCTGGTGGTCGAAATACCGGCGCGGGTCGAAGCCGTCGACCTCGCTGCCAAGGACGTCGATATCGCTGCGCGCCAGCGGCTGTCCGCGTGCGTTGGCCGGCTTCATGGCTTGCCCTCGATCCAGACCCCGTCCGGCGTGCGCACGACATAGCCGTTGCCTTCGCGCATGGTCACGGTGGCCTCGTTCTCGCCGACCATCTGCGTCTGCGGCAGGTCGCTGGCATAGCTGGCCAGCGCCGGCGCCTGCGCGGCGAACGGGTTCTCGGCAATCAGGTTGGACAGCAGCTGCGACAGGCCCAGGTAGCTGGTGGGCGCATCGATGGTGACGGTGCTGTTGTTGGGCCTGGGCAGTCCCACCAGCTTGACGCCCACCGGCACGTTGATGATGCGCGGGGTCGGGATCTCGCGCATGCCGGCGATCTGGTTGGCGTCGCCGCGCAAGGCCGCGCCATGCTCGGGCACGAACACGATCACCGCGCGCCGGCCCGATTGCGCCACCATCTCGATGACCTTGTCGATGTCGCCCAGCAGCCGCGACAGCCGCAGCGGATAGGACTCCAGGCTGGACAGCCGGTTGTCGGTCATGCGGTTGCCGTCGTGCAGCGTCACGGTGTTGTAGTACAGCGCCTGCGGCCCGCCGCCGGCCTGCTGGCGATCGCGGAACCAGCGCTGCAGCACGTCGAAGTCGCCGATGACGGGCGAGTTGTCGAACGAGCGCATCGCCACCGGCAGGCCGGTGTTGGGGGGCGGCGCGACGCCGTCGACGCCGATCTCCTTCTGCACTTCCTTCAGGAAGTTGTCGAAGTGGCCGTCGTGGTTGAGCAGCATGCGCGTGGAGAAACCGGCCTGCGCCAGCGCCTGGAACAGGTGGCACTGGGCCGGCGCCGGGTCGTACAGCGCCTTGTGCTCGGGCTGGCCGCAGGCCGCGCGCAGCACGCGGATCGCCGCCGGGCCGCTATAGCTGGCCGCCGAGCTGAAATTGGTGAACAGGAAATCGAAGCGCTGCAGCAGCGGGTTGTCGCGCGCGCGCGCCGTGTCCAGGTCGTCCCATGACAGCGAGCAGACATGCAGCACGATCACGTCGTACTGCGTGTCTGGCGTGGCCGCCATCCGCGGGAAGCTGACCTGGCGCAGCGCTTCCTGGTTGCGGAACGCGGCCAGCCGGGCATCCGGGCCGCTTGCGGCGACCTCGGCACCGCCAGTGCCCAGCGCAGCGCCCGTGGTCAGCGCCGCGGTCGCGGTGCCGGCGCGGGCGCCCGCGATGCCGCCCGGTCCGCCGGCGCCGTACAGCGCCTGCCACAGCGGAACCGCGACCAGCGCGCCCAGCACCAGCGTTGTCACCCGCACCCAGCGGTTCACGAGCCAGAAGGTCACCAGCGCGGCCAGCGCGACCAGCAGCATCTCGCGCGTGATCACGCGCTGCGCCAGTTCCAGCATGTACGCGGGCGTAAACGCCTGCAGGCTGGTGAACTGCGAGACCACGCGCGCGAAGGGCGGCAGCTCCGATTCGCGGTACATCAGCGCGGCGCCCGCCACCACCGCCAGCATGTGCCGCAGCGCGGACAGCGCCGGATGGCGGATGCGCACCACCAGCACCAGCGCGAACAGCAGGTTCAGCAGCCATTGCGGATGCAGCCGGCCGATAAAAAACAGGTACAGCTTGGCGATGAAGTAAAGGTTCCAGATGCCCATTGTCCGAAGCGTGGCGTGGCCGCGTTTCCGTTGTGTTTGAGTTCAGAGCCGTCGCGGGCGCACGCGCTCGGCCAGCGCCGTGGTGGCGCCGCGGAACGCATCGACCAGCCGCAGCAGCCCCTGGTAGCCCATCTCGATCACTTCCTTGAGACCGCGCAGCGGCACGTCCACCGGTTGCTCGTCGACCCAGTGGATCCAGGCGTCGGCGCGGCCGAAGGTGCACTGGACCAGTTGCTGCTCGGTGCGCGCGTCCATGCCGTCGAAGCGCACGCCCATCTGCCGCTCGACATTGCGCGTCACCACCGCCGGGAAATGGTAGCTGCGGGTGCCGCGCGACAGGCACACGCCGACGTGCGTGCCGGGCTCGACCCTGGCCTCCACCGGCAGCGCCAGGCCCAGCCCGCCCAGCGAGTAATTCTCGGTCTTGCAGGCGAGCGTGCGGCCGTCGGGCAGCAGCAGCGTCGCCGGCACGCGCATCGGGATGCGGTGCGACACGCGCACCTGGCGCGCCTCGCGCGCCACGCCGATGGCCGCGCCCAGCATCACCAGGTTGGCCAGCGCCCAGCCCAGGTTCATGATGATCGCCGAGGGCTCGAAGGCCGGATCGAACAGGATGCGCCCCAGCCCCAGCAGCAGCGCGATCACGTTCAGCGCCAGCAATACCAGGTAAGGCTTGGAAATGGTCCAGTCCAGGTATTCCTCGCGGATTTGTCCGCCCTTGGCCGTGACGTTGAACTTGCCCAGCTTCGGGTTGATGAACGCCATCGTGGTCGGCAGCACGATGTACCACGCCAGCACCGATTCATAGACCTCGGCCCAGAACGAATGCCGGTAGCGTCCCTGCAGGCGCGAGTTGGTGATGTTGGCGACGAACAGGTAGGGCAGCACGTAGGCCATGATCAGTACCGCCGAGGTATGGATCACATGCAGCCCGAAATACAGGTACGCGATCGGCATGGTCAGGAAGATCAGCCGCGGCACGCCGTAGAAGAAGTGCAGCATCGCGTTGGTGTAGCACAGGCGCTGGAACAGGTGCAGGCCCTTGCCGAACATCGGATTGTCGATGCGGAAGATCTGCGCCATGCCGCGCGCCCAGCGGATGCGCTGGCCGATATGGCCCGCCAGGTTCTCGGTGGCGAGCCCGGCGGCCTGCACGATGCGGATATAGGCGCTGTTGTAGCCGCGGCGATGCAGTTTGAGCGCGGTGTGGGCGTCCTCGGTCACGGTCTCCACCGCGATGCCGCCGACTTCTTCCAGCGGCGCGCGCTTGATCACCGCGCACGAACCGCAGAAGAAGGTGGCATTCCAGAAGTCGTTGCCGTCCTGGATCAGGCCGTAGAACAGGCTGCCTTCATTGGGCACGCGGCGGAAGGTGTCGAAGTTGCGCTCGAACGGGTCCGGCGAGAAGAAATGGTGCGGCGTCTGCACCATCGCGCATTTGGGGTCGGCGAGGAACTCGCCCATCGTCATCTGCAGGAAGGAGCGCACCGGCATGTGGTCGCAGTCGAAAATCGCGACGTACTCGCCCTGCGTGTGCCGCAGCGCCGAATTGATATTGCCCGCCTTGGCATGCGCGTGCTCGGTGCGTGCCAGGTAGCCCACGCCGGCGTCGCGCGCGAAGTCGCGCACTTCGTCGCGGGCACCGTCGTCGAGGATATAGATGCGCAGCTTGTCCTGCGGCCAGTCCAGTCCCAGTGCGGCGTAGACGGTCGGCTGCAGCACCCGCAACGGCTCGTTGTAGGTGGGGATCAGCACGTCGACGGTAGGCCAGCTCGCGGTATCGGGAGGCAGCGGCGCCGGCTGGCGGTTGAGCGGCCAGATGGTTTGAACGTAGCCCAGGAACAGCACGATCCAGGTATAGACCTCGGCCGCGAACAGCAGGTAGCCGAAGACAGCCTCCGGCACGCTCTCGAACTGCAGCGTGGTCGTGATGCGCCACCAGATATAGCGGCCGGCCATCATTACCGACAGCGCGGCCATGGCCAGCGTGGCGGCGCGCCCCGGGATGCGGCGCAGCACCAGCAGCCCCAGGATGATCAGCACGGCCAGCAGGAGCTGGTCGCGCAGTGGCAGCGGCGTGGTGCACAGCAGGATGCCCGCGGCGGCGGCCAGCGACAGCAGCGCCGGCATTAGCCACGGCACGCCGGACAAGGTGGGCGACAGCGACTCGAGGCGCAGTCCCACGCGCTTCCAGTCGATGCCCGGCAGCCGCGCCAGCAGTCGCCGGCGCAGCCGCTTGGCGCGGAAGTAGACCGGCTCGAGCCAGCTGCGGAACCAGCGGCGCAGCGCGCTCGGCTCGGGCGGCGCCTGCGGCTTGCGGCGATGGTGCACGTCGGCGGCGAGCGGCACCAGTGCGCGCGGGGGCCGCAGCAGCGCCCGGCTCAGCCAGATGCCGGGGCCGTGCCGGTGGCGCGGGATGTCCAGGCGCTGGCGCAGGCGCCGCCGCATCCAGCTGGCGGCGAGCAGCGCCAGGTCGGGGCGCCCGCGCGGCGGGGTGCGGAAGAACACCCGCAGCAGCCACAGGCTGACCGGGGCTTCGGCGGCCACGCCCAGCTCGCGCGCCAGCGCGCGGCGCAGCGCCTGGAACCAGTCGGCCGCGCGCTGGCGCAGCGGCAGGGGCAGCAGCGCGCGCATCATGTCCGGTCGGCCTCGGCGGCCATCTGGCGGGCGCCCATGTCGCGCACGCTGGCGGGTCCGGCCTTGCCGCGCACGGTCAGCAGGCTCCAGCCCGATACCCACGAGGCCAACCCCTGCAGGTCATGGGCCGCCTGCGAGTACGGCGTGCTGCGGCAGAAGCTCTCGCCGCGGGCAAAGGCTTCGGGCACGGCGGCGTCCTCGTGCACTTCATACGGCAGCAGCTCGCCGTCCAGCGTGGCGCGCAGCAGCACCGAGATATCGGTATGGAGCTGGCGCGCCGGCTGCAGCCGCGTGACCGCGCAGGCCACGGCGGCGCCGCTCTCGCGCAGCGCCGCGCGCAGCGGCGGCAGCGTGGCGCAGGTCTGCGGCTGCGGCGGCACCAGCACCAGCACGAGATCGGCCGCGGCAATGGCCTGGCGCGCATGCGGCGACGGCCACGGCGCGCTGTCGACCAGCGCCAAAGCATTGCTCGGCAGGTCGACCTGGGCCAGCAGGCCGCGCAGCAAGTGCGGATCGCGCTCCATCCGCTCGGCCATGCGGCCTTGCTCGGCCGCGCTGCCGGGATCGCCCCACGGCACGAACAGCACGCCGTCGTCGCTGCGCTGTCCCGCTTCATTCCACCTGGCGCTGTTGCACAACCCTGCGCCGGCCGGCGCGCGCAGGCCGAAGTGGAAGCCAAGCACCCCGCGCGGGTCGCATTCGACGGCCAGCGCCGGATGGCCGTGCCAGGCCAGCAGCGTGGCGAGTTCGGCGGTGACGGTGGTGCGGCCCGCGCCGCCGACGGTCGAGACGATGGCCACGGTCTTCATTCGCGCTCTCCGCTCGCCTCGCGCCAGCGCCGGCCGCGGATCACCACCGGCTGCAGCTGGGGCGGCAGCCGCACCGCGCGGCGCGCGCGCGGCAGGCGCCAGCGCGGCAGCAGGCGCAGCAGCCGGAAGTGCCAGACGACCCAGGCCACCGGCACGGCCAGGATCAGCCCCCAGATGAAATAGCCGAGAAACAAGTCCATGGTGTTTCCTGTCGATCTTGCCTAGCGTTGCGGCTTCAGCGGGATGGCAAACGCCTGTGGCTGCGCGCGCCGGCCACGGCGCGCGCGCGAGGTCGCGGGCAGCGGGATCGGCGCGTCCTGCGGCGGCAGTTCCGCCGGCGCCGCCACCGGCGACGGACCGGGCTGGCTGGCCAGCCAGCCGCTGTAGTCCTGCACCGGGCGCTGCGCGAGATCGGATTCGAGCCGTTTAAGCGAGCCCAGGATCGATTCGGGATCGCCGCAGCGCAGCTCCCCGCCGAACAGCTCGGACATCGGCCGCACAAACACATGGCGGCACGCGGTCTCGACGTTCTCCATGCGGCAGGCGAAGAAGAAGGCGTAGACCGCGTTGCTGCCGGCGGTGCACAGGTCGCCGGCATCCTGCATCTGGCACGCGCGCAGCGCGTCGACATGCGCCACCTCGGGCAGCAGCGGCAGCTCCAGCAGCACGTGCGGCAGCCGGATCACGCTGCTGCGTTCGAGCGTGGTGCGCACCAACGAGACAAAGTCGGCGGGCGGCACGTAGCCCGTGGCGGCGGTGGCCACCACCGCGGACAGCGCGTTCTTGTAGTCCGGCAGGATCGGGCGCGAGAACACCTGGCCCTGGATCGCCTCGATCATGGTCTGCACGCGCGCGAACGGCGTGTTGCGGTGGATCACCAGGCTGGCGCCCAGCGTCAACATCAGCAGCTCGTAGCGCTGGCGCAGGATCTCGTGGTCCTCGCGCACCACGATCTTGAGCGCCTTGCCGCCGTCATGGCGCAGCTGGTGCACCTGGCCGGCCAGGGTCTCGAGCTCGGCGATCTGGCCGTAGTGCAACACCACGGTGGCCGCGACCGCTCCGGCGGCGGCGGCCACCGCGGCGGCGTTGTCGTCGACCACCTGCCAGTGCGCGGGGATCCAGCGTTCGCGCAGCACGGCTGCGCGGCTGACGATGATGCGGTCCTCGTCGGGGGCCAGCAGCGTCGGCGCCTCGCCGGGCGCGATGGCTTCGTCGGCGCCGCTGCCAGCCACCAGGCCGCGGTCTACCGGCGAGAAGCGCAGCGGCACCATCTCGGGCGGCAGGATCGCGTCCTTGTGGCGCCAGAAGCCGACTTCCCAGACAAAGTGCCCGTGCTGCTGCGCCAGCCGCGCGACGCCGGCGAAATGCCGGTGGAACCCCGCCAGCGACGCCAGCTGCAGCGCTTCCGTGCCGCCGGGCGGCGCCATCACCAGCAGCACGCCACAGCTGTTGCTTCTGCACCATCGTGCCAGCAGCTCGCCGTCATCGGCCAGCGCGACCGGGTCGTCCCAGCGGAAATACGCCTGCGCGCCTTCCACCAGGAACTGGCTGCCCTGTGCGCCGCACTGGTCCACCATGGCCTGCAGCGCTTCGGTCAGCACGGCGATGCCGGAGCGGCCGGGCACGCCACGCAGCGTGCAGACGTTGGCGCGCGGATGCAGCGTGCGCGAGCGTTCGATGTCGAGGCCGTGCGCGCGCAGCATGTCGGCGATCCCGGCCGGTTCGCGCGGGGACAGCACCGTGGTGCGTGCGCGCAGCAGCCGTGCCGCGCTCTGCCAGAACAGCGCGTCGCAGGCGGGCGTGGCGTCGGCATAGACCACGTGCACGGCGGTGGGCTCGAGCGCCGCCAGCGCCGGCGGCAGCGCATCGATGGCCAGCGCCGGGCGCGCCTGCAGCCAGGCGCGCGGCTTGTTGCGCGTGCGCGGCGGCGGCGGGGCGGTGGGGCGGCTGGCGTCGTTCATCGTGTCGGGATGGCTCAGTAAGTCGAATACGGCCGCACCGGGGTGGGCGGGTAGGGCACGGGGCCCTGTTGCTTGTCGAAGATATAGCGCACGTAGGCCTGCGCGCGGTTTGGCGCGTAGTCGCGCGAGCGGTCGATCTCGAACACCGCGCCGGCGACCCAGTGCGGGGCAAGACGGTACTCGATCGCCGCGCCGATGGTATAGCTGAAGCCGCCGCCGGAGCCGCCGCCATAGGTGGCATTGCCGGAGAGTTCCTGCAGCCGGGAATCCGTCGGGTAGTACGGCATCGACTTCTCATACGTGCTCGACAGCCCCACCGAGCCGCGCACGCGCCACGACAGCTTGTCGCGGCGCCCGGTCCAGTCCAGCGGGATGCCGAACGACAGGTAGCGCTGCGGGCTGTAGTAGCCGCCGTGTCCGAAGCTGTAGTAGCGCTCGTTCTCGCTGTAGCGCCAGTAGTTCAGCACCAGGCCGCTGGTGAGGCGCTGGTCGCGCCGCACGAAGACGGGCACGTCGAAGCCGGTGCGCACGGTGAACTCGCGGTTGGTCAGGACATTGTGACCAGTGTAGATGCCGTATCCCAGATCGGCGAACAGGCCAAAGCGCCCCACGTCGCGCGCATATCGCACATGCACGCCGTTGCGCACCACGCCGCCCCAGGTGGCCGCGGGCGAGACCACGCCGGTGGTCGGGTCGACATGGGCGGGATCGGTGGCGCCGGCGTACGACACCAGGCTGCTGGTGACGGCGCGGCGCGAGACGTCGATGGTGGTCGATGCCGGCCCCATCTCGCCGCGCCAGCGCAGCCCGCCGACGATGTTCTGCCGCAGGAAGCCCAGCGGCGTGGTGCCGATGTCGGCACGCCAGCTGTTGTAGGCGCCGTTGAACTCGTAGCCGGCCGCCAGCGCCACGCCGCGGTCGTTCTGGCCGATCGGGCCGAGGCCGGTGTTGCCGAGCGCGCGGATGCGCCCGAAGTCGCGCGAGGCGGACAGGTTGTCGGCGGGCAGCGTGCCGGCATCGAGCAGCACCGTGTCGGCATGGAAGAATGTGTGGCCGGTGTAGCCGTGCGGAATGCGCACGTACAGCGGGATCTCGGTTGCCAGCAGGCGCGAGATGCCGGGATCGCCGGTCTTGTGCGAGAACAGCACCGCCGAGGCCACCTGGCCTTCGCGCCGGGCTTCGAGCGAGGCCAGCGCGCGGCCGGCCGCGGTGCCTTCGGCGCCCTCGGGGCCCGGGCTGACGCCCTCGCGCTGCTCCAGCACGCGCGCCTCGCGGTACAGCGCCGCGGCCTGGTCGAAATCGCCGCGCGACTGCGCGATGCGCCCGGCCTGCACCGCGATGTCGGCGCGCCCGGGATAGCGCTGGCGCAGCGGGCCGACCACCGCCACCGCCTCGTCCTCGCGCCGCATCGCCGTGAAGCGGCGCGCGATCGACAGGCGCGTGTCGATGTCGTCCCCCGGGGTATCGGCGAGCACCGCGCGCACGATCTCCAGCGCCTGGTTCTCGTCGCCCTGGCGCTCCAGCATGTTGGCCACCATCAGGCGCGCGCCGGCGTCCGTCGGGTTGGCCGCCAGCACCTGGCGCGCGGCGTCGGCGGCGCCGGCATAGTCGCCGCGGGCCTCGCGCAGGTCGGCCAGCGCCAGCAGCCAGCGGCGCTCGCGCTGCTGCGCTGCGGGCACGGCCATCAGCGTGCGCTGCGCCCCGGCGAAATCGCCCTCGGCAATCAGGCGGTCGCTCTCGCGCACCGCCAGCCGCAGCGACTGGTCGTCGAGATCGGCGCGCTGCGCGGCGTTCAGGCCGGGACGCGCGCGCACGTCGGCGATCCACGCGCGCAGCGCATCGTCGTGCCCGGCCGCGGCCAGCAGTTCGCCATAGCGGATGCGCACGTCGATGGCGGGGTCGTCCGGATGCGCGTCGAGCCAGTCCGTGACCAGCTTCAGGCCGGTGTCCGGCTGGCCCAGCGCGATCCATTCGCGCCCGACCGAGGCCAGCATCTGCGGATCGTCGGGCACCTCGGCTGCGGCCGCGCGCAGCCGGGCCATGGCTTCGTCTTCGCGGCCCTGCGCGGACAGCTGGCGCGCTTCGCGCAGGAGGCGCTGCGCGGCCAGGTTGCCGGACAGGCGGCGCATGCCGTCGGAGCGCTCGGCGTCCGGCACGCCAGCCAGCAGCGCACTGGCGGCGTCGATGTCGTCGACCGAATTCAGGTAGAGCGCCGCGGCATAGCGCATCTCGGCGTTGCCGGCGGCGGCCACGCCTTCGTCCATCACGCGCCGGGCCAGCACGGGCAGGCCCAGGTCGCGGTAGGCGCGTGCCAGCGTGAAGCGCGTCCAGGGATCCTGCGGCGCCAGCCGGATCGATTCTTCCAGCCGTGCCAGCGCCGGGCTCTGCTTGCGCTGCGCCAGCAGCTGTTCGCCCTGCAGCGCGAGCAGTTCGGCGCGCAGGCTGCGCAGCTCTTCGGCCGAGTCCTTGAGGCGGCTTGCGGTGCTGGCGATCAGTGGCCCGGTCTCGTCGCCACGCCCGCTTTCATTGAGCAGCCTGACCAGCGTGCGCAGGCTGCCGATATCCGGCTCGGGGCCGGCAAGGTTGGCGCGCAGCAGGCGTTCGGCCTCGGCCGGCCGGTCCTGCGCGATCAGCGCGTCGGCGAGGATGGCGCGGGCATTGGCGTTGTCCGGCTGCTGCTGCAGCGCCTGGCGCGCCAGCGCTTCGGCCTGCGCCGGCTTGCCCTGGGCGTTGGCCTCGCGCGCGCGCGCCAGCGTGCCCCAGAACGTGGCGGTGCCCTGCAGGCTGCGCCATTTGCCGCGGTTGCCGGGATCGAGCTCGGCGGCGCGCGTGAACAGTTCGCGCGCTTCGTCGTGGCGTCCCTGGCGCAGGCGCACCAGCCCCAGGTTGCCAAGCGTCTCGCCTTCGTTGCGGCGCTTGCGGTTGGCGCTCTCCAGCGCGGTTTCGGCCTCGCGCACATTGCCGCGCGCCAGCTGCTTCTCGCCCTCGCGCCGCGCCTGGTAGGCCGGGCTGGCCTGCTCGCGCTGGCGCGCGGTGCCGTGCTTGCCCAGCTCGGCCAGCGTCTGGCGCGCGGCGTCGTCGTCCGGCACTTCCTGCAGGTAGGCCTCGTACCACTTGTAGTACGCGGGATCGTCGCTGACGTTGTAGAGCGTGCGCCGCCACATCTCCAGCGCGCCCTTGCGGTCGCCGTCGGGCCGCCGGGCAATGCGCTGCAGGATGCCGAGCCCTTCCTGGCGCGTCGCCTCGCGGTCGGTCAGCAGGCTGGCCAGTGCCATCTGCAGGCGCAGGTCGTCAGGGTTCTGGCGCACGCGCGTGCGCAGCTCGGCAATGGTGGCGGTGCGCCCGGCGGGCGTGCCGGCCAGGATGCGGTAGTAATCGATCGCCAGCTCGCCGCGCGGGGCGCCGTGCGGGAACAGCCTGTGCAGCCGGGCGATCGCTTCGTCGGACTTGCCGGCGCGCGCCAGCAGCCGGATGCGCGCCATCTCGGCCTTGTCGCGCGTGGCGATGCGCCAGGCGTCTTCCAGTTCGAGCGTGGCGGGATGGCCGGGGTTGGCCTGGCGCAGCCGGCGCAGGATCTTCTCGGCTTCGAGCGGGCGGTTGGAGCGCAGCTCGATCAGGCCCATCAGCATCAGCGCGTCGGGCTGGTTGGGATCGATCAGCAGCGCCTTGTCGAGGATGCCGCGGGCCACGTCGGTGCGGTTCTTGGCTTCCCACATGCGTGCCGCGGACAGCAGTTGCGCCAGCTCGGGCGAGGGCTTTGCAGCCGGTTGGGCCAGCGCCGGCGCGGCCGCCATCGGTGCCACCGTGGCGGCGCCGAACAGTGCCGGCAGCAGGATCGGGTTCAGCGCGCGGGGCATCCGGTCTTCCATGCGGGCAGCAGCGCGCCGTCTTGGGCAAAACGGTACTGGCCGTCGAGATAGCCGAGCCCGAACAGCGTCAGCACCTGGGTGTAGTAGCCGGCCTGGCCGCCGGGCTCGCGCTGCGCCAGCTCGCGCGTGCGGCGCGCCTGCGCGGCGGCCTGCTCGGCGCGGCCGAGCGCGGCCAGGTAAGGCGCCACCGCGGCGCTGAAGCCGCCGTTGCCCGCGTTGGGGCCGGGCTGGCCGGTCTGGGTATCGATGCGCTCGGGCGGGTAGCCCCTGGCCGCGACATAGTCGGCCAGCGGCGTGAAGGTGCGCAGCAGCGCGGCGCGCTGGGGCTCGTCGGCCGGCAGCGTGCCGGCCCACAGGTAGACGCGGATCGCGTTGTAGGCGCTTTCGGCGCGGGTGGCCGCGTCGGGCAGGAAGCCGCGGCCGGCTTCGTATTCGACCCAGTCGGGCGAAAAGCCGCGCGGCGCGGTGTCCAGCATCAGCCGCGCCGACGTGCCGACCATCTGCTGCCACGCCGGCTCTTCCGGCAGCGCGGCGGCGAGCCGGCGCATCACCTGCAGCGGCACGTAGCTGGGGTTCAGGCGCCAGCGCTTGTCGCCCAGCCTGAAGCCCTGCGGACCCGGCAGCACAGTACGGCCCAGGCCGGGCAGCAGCGCGGTTTCCTCGCGCAGGATGCGGCGCGCCAGCAAGGTGCCGAGCGCGGTGAAGCGGCGCTCCTGCCACAGCCGGCCCGCTTCCAGCAGCGCGTAGGCGATCCACAGGTCAGCGTCGGATGCCGGGTTGCTGTCGATCACGCCCCAGCCGCTGCCCGGGTTGTCCACATGGCCGGCGCTGGCTGCCTGCGCGGGCGTGAGCTTGCCCCAGATCCACGCGGGCAGGCGCGAGGCCAGGTCGCCCTGGGCCAAGTTGTTCTCGGTCCAGGCCAGCAATTTCTCGAAGCTGGCGCGGTCATTGGCCACCAGCGCGAAGAACAGGCCATAGGCCTGGCCTTCGGACACGGTGGCCTGCTGGTCCGAGCTGCGGTCGATCACGCGCCCGTCGGCGCTCATGAGGTGCTGGCGGAAGGCATCCCAGTCGGCCCACTTGCAGGCCGGTGCGGGCGCGGCATTGGCCGCAATGGGGGCCAGCGCGGCACAGGCCAGCGCGCCGGCCGCCAGCCATCGGCCCAGCCCTGTCAGCGTGCGCCGCATGTCAGCTCCCGCCGCGCCGCGCCGCCAGCCTGCCCAATGTCCAGAACAGCGACAGCGCCACCACCAGTCCGGCCAGCAACCCGCCGATCGCCATCAGGCTCGGGAAGGCCGACACCCGCACCCAGATGCGCGCATACCACGGCAGGTCGCCGACGTAGTAGCGCTCGCCCAGGCGCAGGCCATCGACCTGGTCCTGCCGGATCACGGTCAGGTCGCCGCGCATCTGCGCCACCTTGCCGGGGTTCTCGAGGGCGTCCAGCACGTCGGCCACGCGGCGGTCCTCGGTGGCGGTCAGCGCGACCACGGTATTGCCGTCGGCCAGCGGCGATTCGAAGCCGACCAGCGCCGCCACCGGGCCATCGGCTGACAGGATGGCGCGCCCCACCGGCGTGACCGGGTCTTCGCGCATGCCGGCGAGCCAGTTCGACCGGATGCTGGTGCGCTGGTCGCGCAGCGAGATCTCGGTCTTGCCGCGCGCGATCAGCAGCGGCAGCGACTTGCCCCATTTTTCCAGCGTGGCGGCGCCGCTGCCGGTGCCGATCAGCAGCAGGTTATGGTCGCGCACGGTATCGATCTTTGCCGTCGGCACCACCGTCACGCGCAGCGACGGCAGGCCGGTCCACTTGCCCATGTGGCCCAGCAGCGACAGCAGCGCTTCCTGGTCCGTCGCGGTTGGCGCGTCGGGCACGACCACGGCGGTGTCGGCGAGATCGGCCAGCCGGGTGAAGGGATAGCCGCTGTTGGCGAAGTACGCCAGGTTGGGCAGGCCGGTGTAGTGGGAAAATTGGCTGAAGTCGATGGTCGAGTCGGGATCGATCGCCGCACGGGCCACGTCGGTCGCGGTGGAGCTGCACAGCGCCGTCTTCTGCGAATCGATATGGAACTGGAACTGCATCTGGTTGTTGCTGCCGACGCGGAACGCCGGGATGCCGACCCGCTGCGCCGCCGACGCGGTGGTGCCCGACAGCAGCGGCACGCTGACCACGTTGTGGTCGTCGGTGCTGGCCAGCGGGCGCAGCCGGTACGAGCGCACCAGCTGGTCGTTGATGTCGATGCTCAGTACCGAGTCGTTGTAGGTGGGCGGCGCGGTGTAGCGGTAGCGCAGGTTCAGCGGCACGTTGCTGCGGGTCCAGTCGTACAGGTCCGCCGGCACGCGCAGGTTGACGCGGATCGGGTTCGGGTTGCCGCCGGCGACCTGCAGGTCCCGCGGGTCCGCCACCAGTTCGCGTAACAGCACCGGGCGGTCGGTCGGCGCCCACGCCGGCGCGTCATAGGGCCGGCGCGGCTTGCCTATGTCGACCGACTCCACCCGCGCGCTGTTGCCGGCCATGGCCACCTTGCCCAGCACCAGGGCATTGACCGCGGTCTGCAGCTCCTGCGCATTGCGGCCGGCCACCACCAGCAGCTTGCGGTCCGGGCTGGCCGGGTTGGGCATGAGACTCACGGTGGGGCCGGCGATCGCCGGCAGGTTAAGGCCCGCCGGAATGGTCTGCGGCGTGACGAAGGCAATGGCATCGCTGCCGGCCGGCGCGGTCCGCGCCACGGGGAAGCGCGCCTCGCGCCAGGCGGCCAGCGCGCCCAGCCACGATGCCGCCACGCCGGCGGCGCGCAGCGTCGCGCTGTCGGCGCCGGCCGGCAGCACGAACGGCACGGTCACGCGGCGGTTGTCGCGGCGGTCGAAGAACGGTGCCGGCAGCAGCGCCAGGTTATCCGGCAGCGACACGCGCAAGGTATTGAGCGTCAGCGTGGTGGCCGGGCTGATGTCGGCCCACAGGCTCGAGTGCAGCGGGTCCTCGCAATGATCCAGCGTGTAGTGCGCGATCAGCTGCACCCGCAGGTGGTTGAAGTCGGTGAAGAAGCGCGGGTCGATATCGAGCTCGCGCGTGACCAGTCGCCCGGCTTCCTTCTCTTCCAGCGGCAAAGTCGCGATGACCTCGTCGTTCAGCGTCAGCTTGATATGCGACAGCGGGAACACCAGCGCCGGCGAATAGGTAAACGCCAGCTTGAGCCTGGCCGCCGTGACCACTTCATCGAGCCGCACGCCGATATCGAGCTGGCGCGCGTGGTCCACGCCGCGCAGCGCGATCGGTCCGTAGGCGCCCATCTGGCGCAGGGTGAGGACGTGGGTGGCGGAGTTGGCCGGCGCGGTTGCGGCAGGCGTGAGGAGCGTGGCTGACGGCCTTGCGGCAGGCACGGACGCGGCGCCCGCGGCCGGAGCTTGCGCGCCCGCCGGCCACGACAGGCATGACAGGGCGAGCAGGCCGGCGGCGGCGTGTAGCGGGGGCCGGTGGAAGCGGGGCGGGACGGAGCGGGTCATGGGCAGGATGGCAGTTCCTTTGCATGCTTCCAGGGCGGACGGCCCACGCGGCGCGGGAACTTTGATACCCGCCGCGATGGCACGGCGCAATGTTGCGGCAACTGGTACGGCTTCTGGCTGATAACGGTCGCGCAAGTGTAGCTGCAAATGCACCCCGGGGCTCCACTTTGCGACAGCGCTCTAAAAAAGATTCAACGGCGAATAAAAAAGGCGGAAAAGCCACCCTCTTGCCAAAGGGGACATTTCCGCGCGGTTTGGTAGGAGAAGCACCGGCGCGGAAGCACGGCAAGTCGCCCGCGCTTCACTCCGTCCACTCCGGCGTGCCACTTACCCGCAGGAGTCGTCTGCCCGGCAAACGCCGTGCAGCACCATCTCTCCCATCAGGTCCAGGGCTGGCTGGTCGGCGATCGCCTCGCGCATGGCATCCAGCGCGGCGTCGTGCGGATCGGCGGGGTTGCCGGCCGCAAGCGGCGTGTCATGCCAGCGGCGCGGCACGGCGGCGGGATCGATGCCGACACCGGCGCCCTCGGCCAGCGCGTCAAGCACCGCCTGCTCGGCCGCCGCGATGGCATCGGCGCCCAGGCGCGCCGCGTGCTGCGGGCCGAAGCTGTCGAAGGCTTGCGCCGGCGGCCCGTCCAGCAGCTTCCACAGTGCCAGTTCGGTCAACGGGGTGCAATTGACGGTTTGCCCGGCCAGCACCAGGCCGTGGAGCCGCTGCCGGTTGGCCTCGCCCTGTGCCTGCCCGCCGTCGCAACGCACCATCACCGCGCCGTCCGGCACGCTGTGCAGGCGGAAGGCGCCGCTGGCGTCGGCGGTGGCCTGGCGCACCTGGCCTTGCGTGTCGCGCAGCTGGACCGATGCGCCTGCCAGGGCCGCGCCGACCGCGGCGGTGCCGCCGATGTCGCGCGATTCGTCATCCCCGCATGCCGCCAGGGCCGCCACCGCGCCTGCGAGCACGAGGTGGCGCCAGTTTCCAGGTTGCTTGCCCATGATGTCTTCCTCAGTGTCGTCCTCAGGGCGCCAGCGCGGCCAGGTCGCGGTGCGAGCGGTTGAACAGGCCGCGCGCAAGCGGCGTCGGGCGGAAATCCACGTCGAGCGGCGAGATGGTGATGAACTTGGCCAGGAACGCCGGGGTCTCGGCGGTGCGGGCGAGCGCCTTCAACTCGGCATCCGCTGCGCCGGCTTCGATCGACACCGTGTTGTCGGCATTGCGCTTGTATGCGGTGGTGAACGAATCCACCGTGCCCGGCACGGTCAGGCGCACGCCGGCCGGGGCCTGGCCGCCCGCGGTGATCGGGTAGTTGATGCTGAGCGGATTGGCCACGGGCAGCAACGGCTGCCCCGCGCGCCGCGTGGCCTCCAGGCTGGCGATCACGCGGGCCAGGAAGGCCCCGGCCTTGGGAAAGGCTGCCAGCGTTGCCGGAAACCCGCTGCGCGCCTCGGCAAAGTCGACGCCGACGCTCAACGCGATGGCCGGCACGCCGCGCCGCGCGGCGAACAGCACGTTCATCACCGTCCCCGAATGCGGGATCGAGTCCGACAGGTTCTCGCCGAAATTGGCGCCGGAGACGACGAGGTCGGGCGTGAAACCGCTTTCCGGGCCGACGATCTTCAGGCCCATGGCGGTGGCATCGACCGGCGAGCCGCTGCCGATGTAGTCGGCATTGGTGGCGTTGAGCGCGCCGCCGGCCACGTAGGTGGGCTTGACCCGGTGCACGCAGTACGTGTCGGCGCCGCCGGCCAGCGGTTCCACCACCAGCCGCGTGCGTCCGTCGGGCACGGCATAGGCGGCACCGGAGCCGCTCTGGTTGCTGGCCGGGCCAACCGTGATGACGCGGTGCCCGGCATCCTGCAAGGCCTTGCGCACCGCGGTGATACCGGGCGCGGCGCAGCCGTCGTCATTGGTCAGCAGCACATTGAGCGCCTGGGCGGGGGTGGCCACAGCGGCCAGGGCCGCGGCAGCGAGACTCAGCCGCAAAGCGGCGGGAAGTCGAAGCATGGAACCAGTTCCTCGTTCTGATGGTGTGGAAAGCGCTGCATGGCCGCGGCGCCGGGTAAAAGTAATGAAGCGAACCGATGAAGCGGCGCCCTACGCCGCGAGCAATCCCCGCGCGCGCGCCAGCGTGATCGCCGTGTCCTCGATCATGTCTTCCTGGCCGCCCACCAGGCGCTGCCGGCCCAGTTCGACCAGGATCTCGCGCGCGGGGATGCGGTACTTGGCCTCGGCGCGCTTGGCGAACAGCAGGAACGACGAATACACGCCGGCATAGCCCAGCGTGAGCGCGTCGCGGTCGATGCGGATGGGCTGGTCCATGATCGGCACGACCAGGTCTTCGGCCACGTCGGCGATGCGGAACACATCGACGCCGGTCTCGATGCCCATGCGCTCGCACACCGCCACCAGCACCTCCATCGGCGTGTTGCCCGCGCCGGCGCCCAGTCCCGCGGCGGCGGCGTCGATGCGGGTGGCGCCGGCGGCAATCGCGGCGAGCGAGTTGGCCACGCCCATGGCGAGGTTGTGGTGGCCGTGGAAGCCCAGTTCGGTTTCGGGACGCAGCGCCTGCCGGACCGCGGTCAGCTTTTCGGTGACGTCGTGCGGCAGCATGTGGCCGGCCGAGTCGGTGATGTACAGGCAGTTGGCGCCATAGCTTTCCATCAGCAGCGCCTGCTGCACCAGCACCTCTACGGGCGCCATGTGCGCCATCATCAGGAAGCCCACGGTATCCATGCCGAGCCGGCGCGCCATGCCGATATGCTGCTCGGACACGTCGGCCTCGGTGCAATGGGTGGCGACGCGGATGGTCTGCACGCCGATGTCGTGCGCCATGCGCAGGTGGTCGACGGTGCCGATGCCGGGCAGCAGCAGCGCGGACACGTGCGCGTTCTTCAGTTCGCCCAGCACCGCGCGCAAATACTCTTCATCGCTGTGCGCCGGAAAGCCGTAGTTGACCGAGGCGCCGCCCAGGCCATCGCCGTGGGTCACTTCGATCAGCGGCACGCCGGCGGCGTCCAGGCCGCGGGCGATGCCCTTCATCTGTTCCAGCGAGATCTGGTGGCGCTTCGGATGCATGCCGTCGCGCAGGGTCATGTCGTGCAGGGTGATGCGTTGGACCATGGCGTGGCTCCTCAGGCAGTGGTGGTGGCGCTGGACAGCATCGCGGCGGCGATGCACTCCGCGGTGCGGGCGGCGGAGGCGGTCATGATGTCTAGGTTGCCGGCGTACTTCGGCAGGTAGTCGCCCAGGCCCTGGACCTCCAGGAAGATCGAGACGCGCTTGCCGTCGAACACCGGGCCGCGCTTGCCGTCGAACACCGGGCCGTTCTTCAGCGTGTAGCCGGGCACGTACTTGCGCACCTCGGCGATCATGTCGTGCACCGACGCGGTAATCGCCGCGACGTCTGGCGCCTCGTCGGTCAGGCAGTGGATGGTGTCGCGCATGATCAGCGGCGGCTCGGCCGGGTTGATCACGATGATGGCCTTGCCCTGGCGCGCGCCGCCCACGGCTTCGATCGCGCCTGCCGTGGTGCGCGTGAATTCGTCGATATTGCGGCGCGTGCCGGGCCCGACCGAGCGCGACGACACCGTCGCCACGATCTCGCCATAGGCCACCGGCTGCACGCGCGACACCGCAAACACCATCGGAATGGTGGCCTGGCCGCCGCAGGTGACCATGTTCACGTTCATCTCGTTGCTGCCGATATGGGCCTCGAGGTTGACGGGCGGCACGCAGAACGGCCCGATCGCCGCCGGCGTCAGGTCGATCACGCGCACGCCGCGCGCGGTCAGCCTGGCCGAGTGCCCGGCGTGGACGTAGGCCGACGTGGCATCGAAGGCGATGCGGATATCGTCGGCCTCCAGGTGCGGCAGCAGGCCGTCGATGCCGTCGCTGGTAGTCTTCAGGCCGAGCTCGCGCGCGCGTGCCAGGCCCTCGGATGACGGCTCCACGCCGACCATCCAGACCGGTTCCAGGATGTCGCTGCGGCGCAGCTTGTAGAGCAGGTCGGTGCCGATATTGCCGGGCCCGATCAGGGCGCATCGGATCTTGTTCATGGTGTCTCGCGTGGCAAGTGGAAGGAATCAGGAAGTCAGCAAGGGAGTCAGCAAGGAAGTCAGCAAAACGCGGCGCTGCAGCCGCCGATGCCGGTGATGTGCATGGACAGCCGGTCGCCGGCCTGGACCGGGATCAGCGCCGCGAGCGAGCCCGACAGGATGGCCTCGCCGGCCAGCAGCGGGATGCCGAAGCTGCCCAGCGTGTTGGCCAGCCAGGCCACCGCATCGGCGGGATGGCCGAGCGCGGCGCTGCCCAGGCCCGTGGCTACGCATTCGCCGTTTTTCTCCAGCGTCATCGCGCAGGCGGCCAGGTCGAGTCCGTGCGGGCTGACGCGCTCGTCGCCGAGTACGTAGACGCCGCAGGATGCGTTGTCGGCGACGGTGTCCTCGATGCGGATGCGCCAGTCGCGGATGCGCGAGTCAACGATCTCGAAGCACGCCGCCACCGACTCGGTCGCGTCGAGCACGTCCTCGCGCGTCACGCCCGGCCCGCGCAGGTCGCGCCGCAGGAAAAAGGCGATTTCGCCCTCGGCGCGGGGCTGGATCAGCGTATCGGTCGGAATGGGCTGGCCCGCCGCGTAGTGCATGCTCTGCAGCAGGATGCCGAAGTCCGGCTGGTGCACGTCCAGCATCTGCTGCACGGGCTTGCTGGTCACGCCGATCTTCTTGCCGGCGACGCGGTCGCCCGCGGCGAGGCGGTGGGCAATGAAGCCTTGCTGGATGCGATAGGCGTCGTTCACATCCAGCGCCAGGCCGCGGCCGCTCAGTGGCGGCACCGGCGAGCGCGTGACGAGCGCGTGGTGGAGTTCTTGGCTGAGCGTGGCGATCTGGTCCGGGTGCATGGGGAGGAACGGGTTGCGCTGCCGCGGACCTGCCGCGGCAGCCAGGGACGAAGCAGGCGTCAGAACGAATACTTGGCGTTGAACGCCACGTAGTCGCGGTCAGCCAGCGGACGGTTGGTAATGCTCGGCCCGCCGATGAACGCCGCGTAGGTCAGGTTGAGCTCCAGGTTGTTCAGGTACTTGAAGGTCAGCCCCACGCTGGCGCGCCGGTCGCCATAGCCCATCAGCGTGCCGAAGGCGCCGGCCACCGCCGAGCGGCCGCTGAACTGGTGCGCGTAGGTGAGCGGCACGGTCAGGTCCCAGCCATCGAACACGTTGTTGTAGGTCAGCGACCAGCCGAGCTGGAACGCCGCCGAGTTGCGCGTGTTGGTCAGCTGGCTGAAGCCCATCACCGGATCGACGCTCAGCACATGCAGGTAGGCGACTTCACCGAGCAGCGACTGCGAGTTGGCGAGGAAGGTCGGCCCCACCGAGTAGATCGCGGACAGCTGTCCCTGCAGTGCCTTGCCGCGCGAGGCGGTGGGCGAGCCGGCCACGTCTACCAGCATCGGGATGCCGTCCTTGTAGCTGACTTCGCCGGCGATGTTGGCGCCGAGCACCTGGGTGGAGAAGCTGGCGCCGGTCAGGTTGATGCCGCCGAAGAACTTCTCCTGGTATTGCAGCGTGGGGAACAGCGAGGTCACGACGCTCGGGTTCTTGTCGTGGTAGCGCAGCTGGTAGAGCCCGAGCTCGGTGCCCTCGAGCACGCGCCAGCGCGCGCCCACGCCCCACTGTCCCCAGTCGGAC
The DNA here is from genome assembly GCF_015549295.1 of Cupriavidus sp. IK-TO18. Lineage (NCBI taxonomy): Bacteria > Pseudomonadati > Pseudomonadota > Betaproteobacteria > Burkholderiales > Burkholderiaceae > Cupriavidus > Cupriavidus sp. IK-TO18. The sequence continues at coordinate 139,661 of NZ_JADGMP010000012.1, read as the reverse complement.
GGGCGCACGTCCGGCCCGCGCGGGATGCGGAAGCCGGGCCCGATGATGAACTCCGCACCCGGGCCGACCACGTCGCTGGTGCTGAAATAGCTGCCCGGCGCCGACAGCTGGTTCGGCTTGAAGGTGAACTGGTAATAGCCCATCAGGCTGAACGACGGCGTGACCTGCAGCTGCAGCGAGGCCTGCGGCACCGGCAGCAGGATGTCCTTGACCTCTGCGCCAGGCACGAACGCCTTGGTGGCGTCCGCTGGCCCCTGCGCGCCGGCGATATTGGCGAAGAACAGGCTCTCGCCCCATGCCACCACCTGGTTGCCCAGCTTGAAGCTCAACTGGGTGCCGCCGACCGGCGTGGCGCCGTAGACATAGGCATCGAGCAGCTGGGCGCGATGCTCGTGGTAGTCCTGCGCCGATTCCGTGAACTGGTTGAACGGGCCGCTGTGGTTGACCGTGAACGGCGCGTTGTTCGAGTTGGTGCCGCGGTAGGCCCAGTCGTAGAACACGCTGCCGCGCACCAGCGCGCCGAAGGCGCCGTGGCGCAGATGTGCCTCGCCCAGCAGCGACACGCGGTTGGCGATCATGTCGCCGGGCTTGAAGTTGCGGTCGCCGTCGTCGCCGTTGATATTCGCCGGGCTCAGCAGCGTGTCGCTGCGGTGGCCGGTGCGCACGGCGGCGCCGTAGGATGCGGTGACGCTGTAGTCGAGCGTGGTGCCGCGGCCGAATTCGATGGTGTCGCCGGCATGCGCGGCAGGCGCGAGCAGCGTGGCCAGCGTAGCCAGTGCCGCGGCGGCGATCGGCCGCAGCCGGCTGCGGCGCTTCACTGGGCCGCGTGGTGGTTGTTGCATGGTGGTCTCCCCTTGGTTTCGGTGGTGGTTCATGGCCTGGCACTTCGAATGGCGCGCATCTGGCCGCAAGCGTAGAGAGGGGGAGACCTGCACAAATCGGCAGAACGGACTAGGCGGTTTCCCTACGGCACGCGGTTGAGCGATGCCGCGTCGAGAAAGGCCGGGCGTTCGCCGCCGCCATCGATCACGAGGTTGGCGCCCGACACATACGACGCCTGCGGCGAAGCCAGGAACAGGCATGCATTGGCGATGTCATCAGGCTGTGCCAGGCGGCCCAGCGGCACTGTCGCGGCCATCGCGCGCAGTGCCCCGGGATCGCCGTAGTGCTGGTCGCGCGAGGTGTCGGTCAGCACCATGCCCGGACTGACCGCGGCAACGCGCACGCGCGGCGCCCATTCCACCGCGAGGGTGCGCACCGCGTTGAGGATGCCGGCCTTGGCGGCGCCATAGGCCGCGGTGCCGGGCGAGGGCCGCAGCGCGCTGACGCTGCCGACGAACAGTTGCGTGCCGCCGCCGGGCTGCCGCTGCATGCGGGCATTGACGCGCTGCGCCAGCTGCAGCGGTGCCACCAGGTTCAGCCGGATCACCGATTCCAGCAGGCGTGGCGAGGCTTCGGCGACCAGCGCGTACGGCGAGCCGCCGGCGTTGTGGATCACGACGTCCAGCGTGGGGCTGGCCTGCGCGATCTCGGCCAGCATGGCATCGGCCTGTTCGAGGTCGCGTATGTCCGCGGCGATAAAGCGGGCGCTGCGCCCGTCTGCGCTCGGCAGCTCGCCGTCGTGCGCGGGCGCGGTGCGTCCGCAGACGAAGACCTGCGCGCCCGCGCGCAGGAAAGCCTCGCTGATGGCGCGGCCGATGCCGCGCATGCCGCCGGTCACCAGCACGGCCTGGCCGGTGTAGTCGAATCCTGTCATGGGGTCCCCCCTGATGCATGGAGGGCCCATCGTAGGAGAAGTGGAGGGATCGCTCTTAGTCCGAATGAACGATGCCCGGCAGGCCGTGGCTGCGCAATATCGCTGCACGATTCCACGGGAGACGCCCTCATGTCCGCTACGCCACAGCAACCGCCTTCATCCCTGCATCCCAACCTGCCGGTCGGGCGCTTCGTCACCACGTCCGGGGGCCTGCGGCTGCACAGCCTGGACGCTGGCAGTGGCGAACCCGTGGTCTTTATCCACGGCAGCGGCCCGGGCGCGAGCGGGCACAGCAACTTCCGCTTCAACGTGCCGGCCTTCGCTGCGGCGGGCTTCCGTACCGTGGTGGTGGATCTGCCCGGCTATGGCTTGTCGTCCAAGCCGGATGACGTCGAATACACGCTGGATTTCTTCGTCGGCGCGCTACGGGAGCAGCTGGTGGCACTGGAGCTGCAGCGCTGCGTATTGGTCGGCAATTCGCTCGGCGGCGCGATTGCGCTGAAGTACGCGCTGGACTATCCCGAGCATGTGAGCCGGCTGGTCATGATGGCCCCGGGCGGCGTGGAAGAGCGCGAGACCTACTTCCAGATGGAAGGCATCCAGCGCATGGTGTCGCTGTTCACCGGCGGGCACATGAACCCGGACACCATGCGGCAGCTGCTGCAATTGCTGGTGCATGACGCCAGCCTGGTCACCGACGCGCTGGTGGACGAGCGCATGGCGGTGTGCCGCGAGCAGCCGCGCGAGGTGCTGGCCACCATGAGGGTGCCCAACCTGACGGAGCGGCTGGGCGAGATCCGCTGCCCGGTGCTCGGCTTCTGGGGCACGGAGGACCAGTTCAATCCCGCCGCCGGCGCGATGAAGTTCCTCGGCGGCTGCGCCGATGCCCGCTTTGTCATGATCAACCGCTGCGGGCACTGGGTGATGGTCGAGCACGCCGCGTATTTCAATCGCGAATGCCTAGGCTTCCTGGCCGATACCGCGCAGGCCGTGGCGGCATAATTGGCGCGCATATCCATACAACGACATCTCAGGAGACATCATGGAATACCCGTATAGCCTGTTCGACCTGCGCGGCAAGGTAGCCGCCATCACCGGCGCCGCGCGCGGCATCGGCGCGGAAACCGCCCGTGTGCTGGCGGCGGCAGGCGCGAAGGTGGCCGTGCTCGATGTGCTGGAAGCCGACGGCAAGGCCACCGCCGAGGCCATCTGCGGCGCAGGCGGCGAGGCCGCGTTCTGGCAGCTCGACGTCACCAGCGAAATCGACGTGGCGCGCGTGCTGGGCGCGGTGGCGGCGCGCTTCGGCGGGCTCGACATCCTCGTCAACAACGCCGGCATCGAAGGCCCGAACGAACCGACCCACCAGGTGGCGCTGGAGCAATGGCAGAAGGTGATGGCGGTGAATGTGACCGGCACCTTCCTGTGCACCAAGCATGCCATCGCGCACATGGAGCGCGCCGGCAGCGGGGCCATCGTCAACGTGTCGTCGATGTATGGCATTGCCGCGGGGCCGGACGTGCCGCCTTACCATGCGTCGAAGGCCGCGGTGCGGATGATGGCCAAGACCGATGCCATGCTCTATGCGGCCAAGGGGATTCGCGCCAACTCTATCCATCCCGGCTATATCCGCACGCCAATGCTCGAGCACGTGGCCCAGGCCTCGGGGCAGGGCGAGGCGCTGTTCGACTATCTCGGCGGCCTGACGCCGGTCGGCCAAGTCGGGCAGCCGCGCGACATCGCGGCGGGCATCCTGTACCTGGTCTCCGATGCCGGACGCTATGTCACCGGCGCCGAGCTGGTGATCGACGGCGGCTACACCGCGCGCTGACAGGACGAGGAGAGCACGATGCCCGATAGCGCCGCGATGAAAGCCACGCTGCTTGCCTATGTCGAACGCTTCAATGCCGGCGATGCCGAGGGCATCGCCGCGCTCTACGCGGACGATGCCACGGTGGAGGATCCGGTCGGCGCGCAGCCGCTTGCCGGCAAGCCGGCCATCCTTGCCTTCTACCAGCACGCCACCTCGCTCGGCGCGCGCCTGGAGATGGTGGCGCCGCCGCGCGGTTCGCACGGCAATGCCGCCGCCCTGACCTTCGCGGTGCATGCCCGGCTTGAAGGACGGGCGGCACGCATCGACGTGACCGACATCATGACGTTCGGCGCGGACGGGCGCATCCAGAGCATGCGCGCCCACTGGGCGCCGGACGACGTGCATTTCCTCTAAGACGACACCGCACCCACCGCACCGATGGTCCGGCGTAGCCGAGACGATGCCGTAGCCACGCGCGGGCGCATTCTTGCCAGCGCGCAGCAACTGATGCGCCAGCGGGGCGTGCATTGCGTCACGCTGGAGGATGTGGCCCGCGCCATCGGCATGACGCGCGGGGCGGTGTATGCCCATTTCCGTTCGCGCGCCGCATTGATGGGCGCGCTGCTGTCCTGTGCCGAAGCGGATCTTGCCGAACGGCTCGCACCGCTGGCCCGGCGCTCCGCCGGCGCGGCCACGGACCTGCTGGAGCCGGCGCTTGCCGCCTTGCTCGATGGCGATGATGGCGATGGCATGGCATGCCATGTCAGCCTGCTGGCGTTCCTGCTGCAGCACAAGTGCGGCACCGCCTGCGAGCTGTGTCCGCTGCGCGCGCGCGTGTTGCAGGGTGCCAATACCCTGCGCAACGCGCTGGCGGCCCGGATGGCCGAGCCAGCCCAGGCTGGCCTGCTGGTCGCGCACCTGTGGGGCTTGCTCAGCGCCCATGCGCTGCAGCTGGCGCCGTCCGGCTTGTCCGGGTGCGCGGCATCGCTGGCGCGGCTGTATGCGGCACCTGGTATGCAACGCGGTGCATGCCCGGACGGGGCCACCGGCCCGGCATTTCCTCGGGATACCCCCTAGTCTGCTCGGACGAAGAGACGGCGGCGAGCGCCGCCTACGATGCTGTCAAAGGACCCGGAAAGGGTGCGGAGGAGACAGCGATGAAGCGGCTCGGATTGCGTTGGGCGGCCGGGCTGGCCGCGGTAGGGGCCGGCCTGGGAGTGGCCTGGGTGCTTGCAGGCGGGAATGGGGTCGCCGTGGCATACGGCGGCCACGATGAAGCCCGTGCTGCCGGCACGGCGGGTCCGGATGGGTGCGATGCTGCCTGCGTGCGCAGCCGGGGCGTTGCGGCCATGGTGGTGCTCAGCCAGCGCCCGCCGCAATGACGGCGGCGGGGTGGTCTTCCACGCTATGGGTCAGCCCTGGCGCTGCGCGTGCAGCGCTTCGGCGCGCGCCTTGACATCCCTTGCCACCTGGTCGAAGCCCTGTTTTACCCAGGCGCCGTGTTCGCGCATGATGGTTTCGGCGTTCAGGCCCAGGAACAGGTCGGTGGTGAAGTAGCGGGTGCGGGCGGGTGCGATTGCTTCTATGTACTGGTCGCGGCGGGCGGCGTCCTTGTTTGCGTCGGTGGGGCGTTGCTCCCACGACAGCAGGCGTTCCGGTTCCCATGCCACGAGGTACTCATTGACCGGGATGATCTGGTCGGTGCCCGGGATGCGGACTTGCATGTGGACCATGTCGCCAAGCTTCGCAGTGGTTTCCAGGCCGGGGCAGAAGGTGTTCCATTCCGCGTAGCGGGGGAAGTCGGTCAGGACTTCCCATACTAGGGAAGCGGGGGCTTCGATTTCCACGGTGATTGAGGTGACCAGATTTTCTGGCTTGGCCATTCTGTTGTCTCCTTTCATTTCTTTGTTTGGGAATCCAACACTAGGGCTGGGCTGTGCGGGGCGCATACCCTGAATGGACGAGTCTGGGTGGACGATGATGATTTGGTGTTGCTGGGGGATACTGGGGGTATGCTCCGCGAGTCTCCGGATGCTGTGAGCTTGGTGCCGGCCTTGGGGGTGATGGTCGGCATTTTTTTTATGGAATGTTGGCTTGCGGCTCGGCATTGACGCGATTGTTGAACGAGCCCAGAGCTGTGGGGGCCTCACCCCATCCCCACCACACTAGACAACAGCATCTTCACCAACACCGCCTGCCTTGTCGCCCCGGTCTTGGCAAAGATCCCCCGCAGGTGCGCGCGTACCGTGTTCTTCTTCACGCCGAGCCTGACGGCTGCTTCATCCAGCGTCAGGCCATCGACCATCAGCAAGGCCAGCTCGATCTCCGTTGGCGTCAGGTGGAACAGCTTGCGCAGGCTGGCGTGCGTGTTGCGCGGCGACCCGGCCGGGTCGCGGATGAATACCGCGACCGCGGGGCGGCGGGCCTTGTCTTCGGTGCGGTAGCTGAGGGGAATGGGCCGCACCAGCACGCTCAGCGGCGTGGCCGCCGCGGGGCGGCTGAGCAGCGTGACTTCGCTGCGCGAGGTGGCCAGTGCGTGGGCTTGCGCGGCGTCTTCGAGGATCTTGCGGAAGCGGCGGTTTTCCACCGGGCAGTGTGCGTGCAGCGTGCCGCCGGACAGATGGAGGCCGTCGCGCTCTTGCAGCAGGCGCCTGGCGACGTCGTTGCTGCGGATGGCCTTGCCGTGTTCGTCGAGGATGATGGTGCCGACCAGCAGCCGGTCCACGGCTTCCGCGTACAGGGCGCGCTCGGATTGCAGCAGGTCGAGCGCGGCATGCAGGTCGACCGCGCGCTTCAGGTGCGGCAGCAGGCCTTGCAGCAGCGCCCTCTCGGTGGCGCCGAAATCCTGGCCGGCCTCGCCGCGGCTGATGAACAGCGCGCATTCCACGCCGTCGGCGGTGACGAGGTTGGCGGCGAGGATATAGCGCAGGTCCAGCGGCGCGAGGTACTGGGTATAGAACGGGTGGGCCAGCCACCCGGCTTCGCCGAACAGTTCATCGGCGCTGAAGAGGCGGTCGGGATGGAGGTCGAGGAAGGGGCACAGCGCGTAGTACTGCTCGCTGTACGAGGGTTCGCCGGGCAGGTGCGGGCCGTAGGCGGAGGCGTTGACGATCAGGCCGGGGCGGTCGGTGGCGGGGTGGCGCAGCACCAGCGTGACGAAGACGGCCTCGAGGCGCTGGCGCACGGTTTCGAGGAAGCCGGCCCAGGGGACGGCTTCGGTGGGACCCTGGTAGAGCTGGGCGAGCAGGGCGCTGAGTTCGGCGGCCTGCAGGGAATGTGGCAGCATGGTCGAGGCGTGTGGGTTGATGGCCGGTGTGCTCCCTCTCCCGCAGGCGGGAGAGGGAGCAAGCAGTCGGCCATGCAAGCGCATTGGTCCCGGGTGGGCGCGGTCAGGATCTCCGGCAGAAACTCGGATTCACCCATCGTACCCACCCCCACCACGGCCTCATCGTCCATTCAGCCTAAGTCCTATCCCGCAGCCACGCCACGATCCGTTCCGCCGCCTGCTCAGCCGTGTCGGCGGTGGTGTCGATGCGCAGCTCGGGCCGGTCGGGCGCCTCGTACGGCGAATCGATGCCGGTGAAGTTCTTCAGCTCGCCGCGCCGCGCCTTGCGGTACAGGCCCTTGGGGTCGCGCTGCTCGGCCACCGCCAGCGGCGTATCGATGAAGACCTCGACGAATTCGCCGTCGCCCGCCAGCGTGCGCGCCATCTCACGCTCGGAGCGGAACGGCGAGATGAACGACACCAGCACGATCAGCCCCGCATCGAGCATCAGCCTTGCCACTTCAGCCACGCGCCGGATGTTCTCGACGCGGTCGGCCTCGGAGAAGCCCAGGTCCTTGTTCAGCCCATGGCGCACGTTGTCGCCATCGAGCAGGTAGGTGTGGTGGCCGAGCGCATGCAGACGTTTTTCCACCAGGTTGGCGATGGTGGACTTGCCCGCGCCGGACAGCCCGGTGAACCAGACGATGCGAGGTGACTGGTGCTTGAGCGCGGCGTGGGCGCGGCGGTCTACGTCGATCGCCTGCCAGTGGACGTTCTGCGCCCGGCGCAGCGCAAAATGCAGCATGCCGGCGCCGACGGTGTTGTTGGTCAGGCGGTCGATGACGATGAAGCCGCCCAGTTCGCGGCTGCGCGCATAGGGGTCGAACGCCACCGGCCGGTCCAGGTGCAGGTTGCACACGCCGATCTCGTTGAGCTCCAGCGTGCGCGCGGCCAGGTGTTCGAGCGTGTTGACGTTGACCTTGTACTTGGGCTGCGCGACCGTCACGCCCACGGTGCGCGTGCCGAGCTTGAGCAGGTAGGGGCGGCCGGGCAGCATCGCATCCTCGCTCATCCACACCAGCGTGGCTTCGAACTGGTCGGCCACCGCGGGCGGGTCTTCCGCGCACGCGAGCACATCGCCGCGGCTGATGTCGATCTCGTCGGCCAGCGTCAGCGTCACCGCCTGGCCGCGTACCGCATGCTCGCATTCGCCATTGGCGCCGACGATGGCGGCCACGCGGCTTTCGCGGCCCGAGGGCAGCGCGCGCACCCGGTCGCCGCGGCGGATTTCGCCGGCGCTGACGGTGCCGGCGAAGCCGCGGAAATCCAGGTTGGGCCGGTTGACCCACTGCACCGGCAGCCGGAACGACTCGTCCTGCACGGGTGCGCTGTCGATCGGCACGGTTTCCAGGTGCTGCATCAGCGTCGGGCCCTGGTACCACGGCGTGCTGGCGCTGGGCGCGGTGATGTTGTCCCCACGCAGCGCGGACATCGGGATGCAGGTGATATCGGTCAGCCCGATCTGGCGTGCGAATTCGCGGTACTCGGTTTCGATGCGCGTATGGACCTCGCGCGAGTAGTCCACCATGTCGAGCTTGTTGACCGCCAGCACCACGCGCCGGATGCCCAGCGTTGACACCAGGTAGCTGTGCCGGCGCGTCTGCGTCTGCACGCCGCGGCGCGCGTCCACCAGCAGGATGGCCAGGTCGGCGGTGGACGCGCCCGTGACCATGTTGCGGGTGTATTGCTCGTGCCCCGGCGTGTCGGCAACGATGAACTTGCGCTTGTCGGTGGCAAAGAAGCGATAGGCCACGTCGATGGTGATGCCCTGTTCGCGTTCGGCGGCCAGGCCATCCACCAGCAGCGCGAAGTCGAGGTTGTCGCCCTGCGTGCCCATCTTCCTCGAATCGGCTTCGAGTTGCGCCAGCTGGTCCTCGAACAGCATCTTCGACTCATACAGCAGCCGGCCGATCAGCGTGCTCTTGCCGTCGTCGACGCTGCCGCAGGTGATGAAGCGCAGCAGGCTCTTGCCTTGCTGGGCATGGAGGTAGTGGGCGATCTCGCTCTGCGTGCCCGCGGGCTGCGCCATCGGCGGCGCGGTGTCGATCAGCGTTGCCATCAGAAGTATCCCTCCTGCTTCTTCTTCTCCATCGAACCGGCCGAATCGCTGTCGATCAGCCGTCCCTGGCGCTCCGACGTGGTCGCCAGCAGCATTTCCTGGATGATGCCGCCGAGCGTGTCGGCCTCGCTCTCGATCGCGCCGGTGAGCGGGTAGCAGCCCAGCGTGCGGAAGCGGACCTTGCGCATCCGCGGCGTTTCGCCGGGGCGCAGCGGCAGGCGCTCGTCGTCGACCATGATCAGCGTGCCGTCGCGCTCGACTACCGGACGCTCCCTGGCAAAGTAGAGCGGCACGATCGGGATGTCGTTGAGGTAGATGTATTGCCAGATATCGAGCTCGGTCCAGTTCGACAGCGGAAACACGCGCAGGCTCTCGCCTTTGCGCTTGCGGGTGTTGTACTGGCGCCAGAGTTCGGGGCGCTGCATCTTCGGGTCCCAGCGGTGCTGGGCGGTGCGCACCGAGAACACCCGCTCCTTGGCGCGCGACTTTTCCTCGTCGCGGCGCGCGCCGCCGAAAGCGGCGTCAAAGCCGTAGTGGTCCAGCGCCTGCTTCAGGCCCTGCGTTTTCCATACGTCGGTGTGGACGGCCGAGCCGTGCTCGTGCGGGCTGATATTGCGCTCCACCCCTTCGGGGTTGATATGCACGCGCAGGTCCAGGCCGAGCCGGTCGGCGGTCTGGTCGCGGAACGCGATCATCTCGCGGAATTTCCACGTGGTATCGACATGCAGCAGCGGGAACGGCGGCCGCGCGGGATGGAAGGCCTTCATCGCAAGGTGCAGCATCACGGCGCTGTCCTTGCCGATGGAATAGAGCATGACGGGGTTTTCGCATTCCGCCACCACCTCCCGCATGATGTGGATGCTCTCCGCCTCCAGTTGCTCCAGGTGGGTCAACATCGGGTTCTCCTCTTGGTTTGCCGGCCCATGCACGGATCTCGCGGTGGCCTGGCATGGCCACAAGGTAGCGAGCCGGGGCCCCGCGCCACTTCGTCCGGGCGGACTAGGAAATCGCGGGCCGCGGCATGCAATTCCTAGTCCCCCCGGACGAGGAAGCGCTGGGCCTGCACTGGGTATCGTTGCTTCGCCGACGAACCACGGGAGCAGGCAGATGGCGACCTCCGCCGAAGACCAATTGCTGAGCGGCCACACCTGGGCCGAGTTTTGCGAAGTGCTCAAGCGCAGCGGGCAGCAGATCCTGCGCCCCGAAGCGCCGACCGACGCGCTCACGCGCGCCGAGGGCTTCCGCTACCTGAGCCGCTTGCTGCGCATTGCGCTGGAGATGCATGTGGAGTTCGCCGATCCGGCGTTTCCCGGCTTCTTCTCGCCGTCGCACGAGACCGCCAAGATCGGCGCTGACAATCCGGACAACCTGTACCGCTACGCGCGCCTGGACGGCAATGCGGCGTACCGCATCCGCGGCCGGCGCGGCACGGTGGCGTACCTCAGCTTCGGCACGCAGAAGGGTGGCTACGAAACCGATGGACGCATGGTCCAGACCGGCTTTATCGACAGCAGCCAGCTGGCGGTGGCGGCGGACGGCAGCTTCGAGATCGTCCTCGGCGCTCAGCCGCAGCAGGGCAACTGGGTGCGCATGGAGCCGGCCACCAATGCGCTGGTGGTGCGCCAGACCTTCCTCGACCGCAAGGCAGAGACCCCGGCCGAACTGCATATCGAACGCGTTGACGGCAACGGCAAGCCGCCCGCGCTGAGCGCCGAGCGCCTGCACGGCGGCCTGCTGCGCGCCGCCGGCTTTGTCGAAAGCACCGCGCGCATCTTTGCCGACTGGGCCAGGGGCTACGGTGGCCACGTCAACGCCCTGCCGCCCGCGGACCAGGCCGTGTGCCAGGCGGCGGGCGGCGATCCCAACATCTTCTACTACCACTCCTGCTGGCAGCTCGCGGATGACGAGGCGCTGGTGGTCGAGGTCGACCGGGTGCCGGACTGCGAGTTCTGGAACTTCCAGATCAACAACTACTGGATGGAGTCGCTCGACTACCGCTACCACGACATCTGCATCAACAAGCACGGCGCCCGGCTCGATGCCGGTGGCGGCGTCACCGTCATCCTCAGTGCGGGCGATCCGGGCCTGTCCAACTGGCTGGAGACCGCCGGCCATCGCAACGGCACCATGTGCTGGCGCTGGGTGGGCGCGGCGCAGCCGGCGCATCCGCGCACGCGCGTGGTCAAGCTCGCATCGCTCAGGGAGAACAACGCATGAAGGGCATCAACGTGAAGGGCCTGCTTGCGCAGGCGAGCGAGCAGGCCGGCGGCCTGGCCGACTTCGGCCCGGGCAACTACCGCGAGGCCCTGGACGTGCTGTCCGATTCGCTGGCACGCGAGGCCGGCCTCTCGCAGCAAGGCGAGCAACTGCTGCAAGCCAAGCTGCAGGCCCAGCTGGTGAACCGGCTGGTGATCCAGGACTACTGCAGGCGCCATCCGGGGATCCTGCAGGAGCGCGTTGAAGACCCGCTGGTCATCGTCGGGCTGCCGCGCACCGGCACCACGCTGCTGCAGCGCATGCTGGCTACCGACGCGCGCTTCTGCTCGGCGGCGTGGTGGGAAACCCGCTACCCCGCGCCGCTGCCCGGCGAGGACGTGCGCGATGCCAGCCGGCGCATTGCGCTGGCGCGCGACGAAGTGGCGCAGATGATCCGCTTCATCCCGGACATCCTCGCCATCCATCCGCTCGACGCCATGGCCGCCGACGAGGAATTCATGCTGATGGAGCATTCATTCCTGTGCGCAATGGACTCCTACGCCAACGTGCCCGGCTACACCGGCTGGCTGGCGTGCCAGGACCGCACCGAGGTCTACGACTACCTGAAGACCATGCTGCAGTTCCTTCAGTGGCAGAAGCGCCAGCGCGGCGAGGGGACCGCGCAGCGCTGGGTGCTGAAGACCCCGCAGCATTTGCATACGCTGGAAGTCCTGTTCCGGGTGTTCCCGGGCGCGCAGGTGGTGCTGACCCACCGCGATCCGGTCCAGACCATCCCGTCGATGGCCAGCATGGCGCATACGTTGTGGAAGATGTACGCCGATGCGCCGGATCCGGTCGCGGTAGGCCGCCAATGGAGCGAACAGATGCGGCGCGGCACCGATCACGCCATGGCCGTGCGCGACGCCATGCCCGCCGGCCGCTTCCTCGACGTGCGTTTCGAGGATACGGTGCGCGATCCCTTCGGCGTGGCGCAGGCGGTCTATCGCTTCGCCGGCATGCCGCTGACCGAGGCCGCGCGCGCCGGCATGTGGGCATGGATGGAAAGCAATCCGCGCAACCGGCGCGCGGCGCACGCCTATACGCCCGAGCAGTTCGGGCTGAGCCAGGCACAGCTGGCACGCGATTTCGCCGGCTATCGCGCACGCCATGTGCTGAGCCGCGACTGATACCGAAAACACACCGAGGAGACATCCACATGCTGCTGAAAGACAAGATCGTGATCGTATCGGGCATCGGCCCGGGTCTGGGCATCAAGCTGGCGGTAGAGGCCGCGCGCGAGGGCGCCCGCGCCGTTGCCATCGCCGCGCGCACCGCCGCGAAGCTGGACGAGGCCCAGGCCCGCATCGATGCACTGGGCGCCGACTGTGAAGTGCTGAAGGTGGTGACCGACATCACCGACCGCGCCCAGTCCCGCCATCTCGCCAGCGAGACCGTGCGCCGCTTCGGCCGCATCGACGCGCTGGTCAACAGCGCCTTCCAGCACGGCAATTTCCCCGAGCCGGTGGAAGCAGCCGACCTGGACGTCTGGCGCCAGGTGTTCGACACCAATGTCTTCGGCACCATGACGCTGACGCAGGAGGTGGCCGCGCTGATGAAGCCGCAGGGCGGCGGCGCCATCGTGATGATCAACACCCAGGCCACGCGCAAGCCGATGCCCGGCGAATCGGGCTACGCCGCGTCCAAGGGCGCGCTGGCGGTGGCGGTCAAGTACCTGGCGCGCGAACTGGGGCCGCATGGCATCCGCGCCAACAGCATCTTCATGGGCTGGATGTGGGGCGCGCCGGTGCAGGGTTATGTGCGCCACGCCGCGGCCGAACAGGGGGTCGCCGAGGACGCTATCATCGCACCGGTGGCTTCCCAGATTGCGTTGGGCCGCATGCCGACGGACGACGACTGCGCGCGCGCGGCGCTGTTCCTGGTGTCGGACTACGCCCGTGCGATCACCGGGGCCTCGCTGGATGCCAACGGTGGCGACTTCATGCCCTGACCGGCCGGACCGACTGCTCTACTGCCAACTGCCATGACCCGCTACTTTGCCTTCAACGGCGACGCCGACGGCCTGTGTGCCCTGCAGCAGCTGCGCCTGGCCCGTCGTTTGCACCCCGGCGATGCGACGCTGGTCACCGGCGTCAAGCGCGATATCCGCCTGCTCGAGCGGATCGACGCCTGTGCCGGAGATACCGTGACGGCGCTGGACATCTCGCTCGAACAGAACCGCGACGGGCTGCTGCGGCTGCTCGCCGCCGGTGCGCAGGTGGACTACTTCGACCACCACCACGCCGGCGAGCTGCCGTCGCATGCCGGTCTGCGCGCGCATATCGACGAAAGCGCGGCGGTCTGCACCAGCATCCTGGTCGACCGCCACCTCGACGGGCGCCACCGGCGCTGGGCGATCACCGCCGCCTTTGGCGACAACCTCGGCGACGTGGCGCGCGCGATGGCGGCGCAGGCGCGGCTGGACGCGCGCGAAACCCTGATGCTGGAACGGCTCGGCACCTGCCTGAACTACAACGCGTATGGCGAGTGCGTGGCGGACCTGCATTGCGATCCCGCCGAGCTGGCGCAGCACATGCTGCCGTTCGCCGACCCGCTGGAGTTCGCCGCGCAGTGCGCCACCTACGCACTGCTGTGCGATGGCTACGAGGACGACATGGCCCAGGCGCGCCGCCTGTCGCCCGTGCATGAAGTCCCCGGCGCCGCGCTGCTGGTGCTGCCGGACGCACCGTGGGCACGGCGCGCGATCGGTGTGCTGGCCAACGAGCTGGTGCGCGGACGTCCCGGCGATGCGATCGGCCTGCTGTCGCCCAAATCCGGCGGCGGCTTTGCGGTCAGCGTGCGCGTGCCGGCGCACAGCATCACCGGTGCGGCCGACTTCTGCCGCGCCTTCGAGACCGGAGGCGGCCGGCGCCTGGCCGGGGGCATCAACCACCTGCCCGACGCCGAAGTGGAGCGCTTCACGCGCAGCTTTGCCGACTGCTTCGGCGCGCCGTTCAACCAGGCTGGCCCGGCGGGACAAACTCCGTAACCTCCAGGTCGAAGCCGGTGACCGCGCGGTAAGGCACCGGATGGCTGAGCAGGCGCAGCTTGTGCGCGCCCACATCGCGCAGGATCTGCGCCCCGACCCCCAGCGCGCGCTGCGCGAAGGCCGGCGCCGGCGCGGCGGCAGGCGGCGCGGCCAGCCGCGCCAGCCGCTGCTGCGGCGATTCGCGCTCGTCCAGCAGCACCAGCACGCCGCAGCCCTCCGCGCCGATGCGGGCGAGCGAGCGTTCCAGGTTCCAGGCGGGCTGAGAGGTGGACTGTGCCGGCGTGCCGAAGGCCAGCACGTCGCGCTGCATTTCCACCGCCTGCACGCGCGTCAGTACCGGCCTGGACGGATCGGGCTCGCCCAGCACCAATGCCAGGTGCAGCGCGTCGGCAGGGGCGTCGTGGTACGCGTGCACGGTGAAGCGCCCGAACGGCGTATCCAGCCCGGTCGAGCGGGTACGGCGCAGCGCGCCTTCGGTCAGCAGCCGGTGGTGGATCAGCCCGCTGATCGAGACCGCGGCTAACCCGTGGCGTTGCGCAAACGCCAGCAGGCCGGGGCCGCGCAGCAGGTCGCCGTCGTCATCAAGCAGCATCGCATAGGCGCCGGCGGCGACACGCCCGGCCAGCCGCGGCAGGTCGGAGCAGGCCTCGGCAAAGCCGGCGCGGCGCAGCACGCCGTCGGCCTGCGCTACCACCGGAAAGATGTGTCCCGGCTGGACCAGGTCTGCCGGTTGGGCGCGCGCCGCTGCCGCTACGCGCAGCGTCAGCGCCCGGTCCGCCGCGGAAATGCCGGTGCTGACGCCGGTGGCCGCTTCGATCGACACCGTGTAGCGCTCGCGCTGGCGCTGGCTGGCGGCCATCGGCGGCAACTGCAGCCGGTCGCGGCGCGCCTCGGTGATGGCCATGCAGACCAGGCCGCGCGCCTCGGCGGCCATGAAGTTGACGTCGGCCTCGGTGGTGCGTTCGGCGGTAACCAGCACGCAGCCGGTGGCCTCGGTGGTCTCGTCCTCGATCACCACCACGCGCTGGCCAGCGGCCAGTGCGGCAAGCACGTCGGCCATCGGCGGCAAGGCGTTGGCCGTGCTCATGCTGCCTCCTGCCGGCTGCTGCCGAACGCGTGGCGCAGCGCCGCTGCGGCCGCATCCAGTGCGTCGCTGGCGGCATCGATCACGCCCTGCATGCTGATGAAGCCATGGAACTGCCCCGGCCAGCGGCGCACGGTGGCGCTGTTGCCCGCGCGCTGCAGCGCTTCGCCGTAGCCTTCGCCCTGGTCGCGCAGCGGGTCGTACTCGGCGGTGATGATGGTGGCCGGTGGCAAGCCATGCAGGTCGCGCTGGCGCAGCGGGCTGGCGCGCACGTCCGCGGCATCGGCGCGATTGCCGAGATACTGGGCGCGATACCAGTTCAGTTCCGCCGCGCTCAGGAAGTAGCCGGTTGCGCATTCGCGGTAGCTGGCGCTGCCGGTCGCGGCATCGGTGCAGTCCAGGTAAGGGTAGAGCAGCAACTGGTGCCGCAGGGCGATGCCGCTGCCGCGCACCTGCTGGCAGGCTACGGCGGCGAGGTTGCCACCGGCGCTGTCGCCCGCCACGGCGATCCGCGCCGGATCCGCACCCAGTTGCGCCGCATGCGCAGCTGCCCATCGCACCGCCGCGACCGCGTCTTCCGCGGCGGCCGGGAAGCGCGCTTCCGGCGCGAGCCGGTAGTCGACCGACAGCACCAGCGCGCCGCTGCGGCGCGCCAGGGTGCGGCAGATGTTGTCGTGCGAATCGAGGCCGCACAGCACGAAGCCGCCGCCGTGGAAATAGATCACCAGCGGCAGCGCGGCGCTGTCGTCCGGCCGGTACAGGCGCGCCCGCAGCGGGCCGGCCGCACCGTCCAGGATCAGGTCGTGCTGCGCGGCGATGGCATCGCCGGGTGCGAATCCCGGCATGGCCGCCAGCGCGGCACGGTAGTCGGCGGCGCGCAGCGTGGAGAAGTCGGGGCTGGGCAAGGCGGCCATGGCATCAAGCATGGCGCGGGCCTGGGGGTCGAGCGGCATGGTGTCTCCCGGTTGCGGTTGAGGATTCAAGTTCGGAGCGCGATCTCAGAGCGCGAAGGCCGGCTGGCTGCCGGCGGCAATGCCTTGCGCGCGCGCCAGCGCGGCGTGCGCCGCCTGCTCGTGCGGCAGGATCCAGAAGCGGCCGGCCGACACGCCGTCGAGGATCACGCGCGCGACCTCGTCCGGCGTCATGCCGGCGGCAATGCCGCTGCGCAGCGCGCCGTTCATCTGGTTCACCTCCTGCGGCCCGGCGCCGTCCAGGCCCGCGGCAATGCCGGTGGCGACCGGGCCGGGGCAGACCACCGACACCCGGATCGGCAGGCCGGCCGCCTGCAGCTCCAGCGCCAGTCCTTCGCTGAGCGCTACCACGCCCTGCTTGGACAGCGTGTAGGGCGCCAGCCAGGGGCCGACCGCGAGCCCGGCCATCGACGCCACGTTGACGATATGGCCCGAACCCTGCGCCGCCATGCGCGGCACGAAGCAGCGCAGTGCGTACAGCACGCTCCACAGGTTGATGCGCAGCACGCGCTCGAAGACCTCCGGCGCCAGCTCCCAGCAGCGGCCCGTGGCCAGCACCCCGGCGTTGTTGACCAGCAGGTCGACACGGCCCAGGCGCAGGAAGGCTTCAGCGCACAGGTGCTCCATCTGCCGCAAGTCGGACACGTCGGTCGGGACCGCGATCGCGATGGCGCCCTGGCCGGCAAGCGCCGCGCGCGTCGCTTCGAGCGCGTCGGCGTCGATGTCCGCCAGTGCCAGCGCATAGCCCTGCGCCGCCAATGCATGCGCCAGGGCGCGGCCGATGCCGCTGCCCGCACCGGTAATCACTGCGGCCTGCTGCCGCGGGTTTGCCGCCATGGTGATGGTTCTCCCTAGGAAAAAGACGTGGAAAAAGGCGGGGATTGCCGCCCATGCACGACTTGTAGCGGCGCCGCGGCGGCGCGGCATCGTCTGTTTGGGTGGGGCGGCGCCACCTGGCGTCATGCGGATTCACATGGCGTCACATGGCATCCCAATGACGCCTAGGGGTTTGCCCGCGGCCGGACGGCCATGGGTTGGTCCTTAGTCTGTTTGGAGTATGTGTTTGCGCCGCCGGCGCGTGAGGATTGGCCTGTCCCTCGGGACTAGTCCGGCATGCGTGCCATGCCGGCGTGGACTAGGGCAAACCATGAAGGCAGGGGGCAAGCCGCGACCCCTGCGCCGTCCCTATAATCGGGGCACAAAAAAAGGGCCACAGAGCCCGCACAGGAAGGCCAGCCGACCGGCACGTCCGGTGCGCTGCGCACGCCACAATGGAGACAGAGGAAATGCTGATGGAGGCGAGCCACAATCAGGCAGCCGCGCACCTGTTCGCGCAGACGACGGTGTCGCTGTCTGACTTCAGCGCGTTGCTGGGCAATATCTACCAGGGACCGATGGAGCAGGTGCCATGGGGCAAGGCGCTGGAGCAGATCCGCAGGCAGCTCGACGCCAACTACGTCACGCTGATCCTGCGTTCGCCGGCCACGGACCGGCGCGGGCTCATGATCAATGCCTCGGAGCATGGCGGTTCGACCCTGCCGGGGGAGACCTCGTACAACAACTACTACTACGCGCTCGATCCCTTCATCGGCCTGCCGTCGGACCGGGTGGTGACCATCGACGAGCATCTAGGGCCGGGCGTCTGGTGCCAGAGCGAGATCTACCTGCAGTTCCTCAAGGACGTCGGCATCCGCTACATCCTGGGCGCGGACCTGCGTACCGACGACGGCGTCGAATGCCGCTTCCGTGTCTGCCGCAAGCATGAGGGCCGCGATTTCTCGGCCGCGGACAAGGCGCTGTGCACCGCGCTGCTGCCGCACCTGAAGCGCGCGGTGGACCTGCATTCGCGCCTCGACGTGGTGGAGTCGGAGCGCACCGTCTATGCCAGCGCCATCGACCGCATGCTGGTCGGCATGGTGATCCTGGACGAGACCGGCGCCATCATCAAGACCAACGCCGCGGCCGACGAGATCCTGGGCGCCAAGGACGGCATCCGGATTGCCAAGGGCGGGCTGGACGTCGAGTACGGCCAGGAGAACCGCAAGTTCCAGCGCCTGCTGCGCCAGGCAATGATGGGGCACCTGGGCACCGCGCCGGCGGTGATGGAGGCGATGTCGATCACGCGTCCGTCCGGCAGCGCCAGGCTGGGCGTGCTGATCCGCACCATCCCGCTCAGCGAGTGGTCGGAGGACAACCGCAAGCGCCCGGCCTGCGTGGTCTTCATCCGCGATCCGGAGCGGCGCTCGCAGGCCTCGCACGATGTGGTGCGCCAGCTGTTCGACTTCACGCCGGCGGAAACGCAACTGGCGCTGCAGCTGGCCAACGGGCTCACGCTCGACGAAGCTGCGGACGAGCTCGGCATCAGCAAGAATACGGCCCGCGCGCACCTGCGCGCGATCTTCTCCAAGACCGGCGTGACCCGGCAGGCCACGCTGGTGCGCATGCTGCTGAGCAGCGTGATTTCGCTGGGCTGATGTAAGCGTCAGGGCTTTGCGCTGAGCACCAGCGCAAAGCCCTGCGGGGTCTGCAGTACCGCGCGGGTCTCATGCGGGCCCTGCGCCGCGGGCAGCGTCACGCTGGCTCCCGCACCCACCAGCCGCGCAATCGCCGCGGCAAAGTCTTTCCCCTCATCCACCTTGAACGCGAGCGCGGGCTGGTCGACCAGCCGTTCTTCACCGGCCACCAGCGCCAGCGTCAGCGCGCCCGCGTCCAGCGCGCAATAGCGGTCGCCGTCGCGAAATTTCACGGCGAGTCCGAGTCCTTGCGTGAAGAACGGCAGCGCGGTGTCGATGTCCGTGACGGGGTAAAGCAGCAGTCTGGCTTGCATGTGTCCTGGTCCTTTCGAAGGTCAAAAGCGGGCATCGTTGCCCGCGAATCATGATAGGGATGGGCCAGGCACTGCTCATAATCCAATCAGACGATGTTGCAACGCCTTGCGCCGCCCACACTGCAAGCACACAGGCCGCTTCCGGCCCGAGGCGCGGCAACCGGCGGCGTCCCGGCAGCGGTCCTGAACCATCAATGCCAGGGAAGGGGACTGCAATGCGTTTTTCGCTGATCTATGAAGCACAGACCGTCGATGCCTCGCGCGCCGGCGACCACAGGGTGTTCGATGAAATCATGGAACAGGTGGTGCTGGCCGAGGACATGGGCTTCGACGTGGTCTGGGCGGTCGAGCACACCGCGCTGACCAACTACGCGCACATGAGCGCGCCGGAGACTTTCCTCGCCTTTGTCGCCGGGCGCACGCAGCGCATCGGCATCGGCCACGGCGTGGTGTGCCTGCCGCCGGCGATGAACCACCCGGTCAAGGTGGCCGAGCGCATCGCCACGCTCGACATCCTGTCCGGCGGCCGCGTGCACTTCGGCGTGGGCAAGGGCGGCACGCAGCAGGAGGCGGGCACGTTCGGCTACGACCTGAACAGCCTGCACCCGATGATCGACGAGTCGATGTACCTGATCCCGAGGATCATGACGCAGGACGAGATCGAGCACGATGGCGAGTTCATCAAGATCCCGCGCCGCCCGATCCACCCCAAGCCGCGCCAGGACCCGCATCCGCTGATGTACCTGGCCTGCACTAATGCCGATACGCTGCAGCGCGCCGGCGCGCGCGGCATGGGCGCGCTGGTGCTCGGCTTTGGCGGCCCCGAGGATGTGGCGAAGAAGAACGAGATCTATCGCGCCGCGTGGGAAAGCCGCAAGGCCGAGGACCAGGTGGGCTTCCGCCCGCACCAGCACCTGGCGGCGCTGTGCCCGACCATCGTGCTGGAAGACGGCCTGGCTGCGCGCAAGATCGGCATCAAGGGCCAGCGCTATTTCATGGAGTCGCTGTCGTACTGGTATGCCGGCGGCGAGCGCCCGGATCCGTCCGCGTGGGACGACGAGCATGTCACCGCCACCGACGCGCAGGGCAAGGCCGTCATCAATACCAGGTTCGCTTCCGAGAAGGTCTCGGTCGACTTCAGCGACCCCTCGATGATGATGCTGAACCCGAACCATGCCTACGGCACGGTGGAGGATTGCATCGGCTACGTGCAGCGGCTGATCGATGCCGGCGCCGACGAGATCCTGTTTATCTGCCAGATGGGCACGGTGCCGCAGTGGGCGCAGATGGAGACCATCCGCAATATCGGCGAGCACGTGATCCCGCATTTCCGCAAGCAGGGCCGCAAGCTGAGCGCGGTGGCGTGAACGTTTGCTGATCGATGGTTTGCTCCCCTCTCCCGCGAGCGGGAGAGGGGGGCCGGGGGAGAGGGCCGGCGCATCCACGAAGTGCCGCAGGAAACAGCTAGTCCCATCAGACGATGGCGCCCCGCCCGCCCGATGCAAACATCAACGCCAGCCACAAGACAAAGCGAAAAGGAGACCGCGGTGCATCACGACAACAACCCCAAGGAACTGGCCGCACGCCTGATCGCGCGCGCCGAGCAGATGATCCCCGTGCTGGCGCAGCGCGCCGCGCAGGCAGAGTCCGAAGCGCGTATCCCCGCCGAAACTATCGCCGAGATGCAGGCCGCCGGCTTCTTCAAGGTGCTGCAGCCGCGCCGCTACGGTGGCTATGAACTCGACCCGCAGACCTTCTTCCGCATCCAGATGGCGCTGGCCAAAGGCTGCATGTCCACCGCCTGGGTCTACGGCGTGGTCGGCGTGCACAACTGGCAGCTCGCCCTGTTCGACGAACGCGCGCAGCAAGAGGTCTGGGGCAACGATCCCACCACGCTGATCGCCTCGACCTACATGCCGGTCGGCAAGGTCACCCCGGTCGAAGGCGGCTACCGTTTCTCAGGCCACTGGAAGTTCTCCAGCGGCAGCGAACTGTGCGACTGGATCTTCCTCGGGGGCCTGGTGCCGCCGTCCGAACCGGGCGGTGCCTACGATTACCGCACCTTCCTGCTGCCGCGCACCGACTACAAGATCGTGCGCAACTGGGATGTGCTGGGACTGCGCGCCACCGGCAGCCACGATATCGTCGTCGATGACGTGTTCGTCCCCGACTACCGCACCCATCGCGCCGTCGATGGCGCCATGGGCACCAGCCCGGGCCTTGCCGTCAACGACGTGCCGCTATATCGCCTGCCGTTCGCGCAGATCTTCGTGCGTGCCGTGTGCACCGCGTGCATCGGCGCGCTGGAAGGCACCCTTGACGATTTCGTCGCCTACGCCGACGGCCGCGTCAGCAGCAACGGCGGCAGCAAGACCGCCGAGGACGGCGGTGCGCAACTGGCCTGCGCCAATGCCCAGGTGGCCGTCGACGAAATGCGCACCGTCCTCGAACGCAATTTCGACGAGCTGCTGGCCGTAGCGCGTGAAGGCGGCCAGGTGCAGACGCCGCGACGGCTGCATTTCCGCTACCAGTCGTCGCAGGTGGCCGAGCGCTGCGCGCAGCTCGCCAACAGCCTGCTGCGCTATGCCGGCGGCAACGGCATCTACCGCACCAACCCGATGGTGCGCCGCTTCCTCGACCTGCACGCGGCACGCGCCCACTACGCCAACAACCTGGACCGCTTCGGCCAGAACCTGGGCGGCGTGATGATGGGCCGCGCCAACACCGACTTCTTCATCTGAAGCCGCGCACCGGCAAGGGAACCCATCATGACCCAGAACACAGCGCGCCTGCAGGCCAGGGAGTTTGACGTGGTGGTGGTCGGCTCGGGCGCCGGCGGCATGCTGGCCGCCTGCCGGGCCGCCGACCGCGGGCTGTCGGTGGTGGTGCTGGAGAAGAGCAGCCAGTACGGCGGCACCTCGGCGGTGTCCGGCGGCGGCATCTGGATCCCGCTCAACCACCATATCGCGCCGGCGGGCGGGCAGGACGAC
Source organism: Cupriavidus sp. IK-TO18 (assembly GCF_015549295.1). NCBI lineage: Bacteria > Pseudomonadati > Pseudomonadota > Betaproteobacteria > Burkholderiales > Burkholderiaceae > Cupriavidus > Cupriavidus sp. IK-TO18. Next base: position 117,597 of record NZ_JADGMP010000012.1, on the reverse strand, counting down.
TACGCCAAGGCGCTCGAGTACATACTCGCCTGCACCGGCGACGACGGCGACCCGCGGCGGATCCGCGCCTACCTGGAGCAGGCGCCGCGCATGCTGCAATACCTGGAGCAGCAGACCGGTGTGCGTTACTACACGCTGCCGCGCTACGCCGACTACTTCCAGAAGCTGCCCGGCGCGATGCCCGGCTACCGCGCGCTCGACCCGATGCCGTTCGACGGTGCGCGCCTGCGTGAGGAGTTCGACCGGCTGCGTCCGCCGTCACCCGGCACGCTGGTGGGCGGCCGCGTGGCCGTGACCTCCGGCGAGGCGCACGCGCTGCTGTGCCGCTCGCCCGGCTGGTTCGGACTGGCGGTGCGCCAGTTCGCCCGCTACTGGCTCGACTTCGGCTGGCGCCGCAAGACCCGGCGCGACCGCCGCCTTACGCTCGGCAACAGCCTGGCCGGCGGCCTGCGGCGGGCAATGATGGACCGCGCGATCCCGCTGTGGCTCGACACCGCGCTGCAAGACCTGGTCGTCGAAGACGGCGCGGTCCGCGGTGTGCGCGCCGTGCAGGACGGGCAGGTGGTGGAAATCCGCGCGCTGCATGGCGTGATCCTGGCCGCCGGCGGCTTCGAGCGCAGCCAGGCCATGCGCGAGCAATACCTGCCGCAGCCGACGCAGGCCGGCTGGAGCGCGACGCCGCCCAACAACACCGGCGACGCGATCCGCGCGGGGCAGGCCGCCGGCGCCGGCGTCGCCCTGATGTCGCATGTGTGGGGCGCGCCGACTGTGCAGGTGCAGGGCGAGGAAAAGCAGCGCGCGCTCTTTATCGAGCGCGCCATGCCGGGCTGCCTGGTGGTGAACGGGCAGGGCCGCCGCTTCGTCAACGAGGCCGCGCCGTATTCCGAGTTCGTGCCGGCCATGTACCGCGACCACGACAAGACCGGCTGCAGCGTGCCGGCGTGGATGGTGTTCGACGCCACCTTCCGCCACAAGTACCCGTGCGGGCCGATCCTGCCTGCCTCGGTGATGCCGGACCGCAGCATTCCGGCCGGCCTGTCCGGCATCCTGTTGCGCGCCGACACGCTGGCGCAGCTGGCGCAGCGGATCGGCGTGGACGCCGACGGGCTCGCCGGCAGCGTCGCCCGCATGAACCGCTACGCCGCCACCGGCGTGGACGAGGAATTCGGCAAGGGCGACAACCTGTTCGATACCTACTACAGCGACCCGGCGGTGCGCCCCAACCCGTGCCTGGCGCCGATCGGCAAGGCGCCGTTCTACGCCGTGCGGCTCGATGCCGGCGATATCGGCACCAAGGGCGGACTGGTGACCGACGCCAGCGCGCGCGTGCTGCGGGAGGACGGCAGCGCTATCGCCGGGCTGTTCGCCATCGGCAATACCAGTGCCTCGATGATGGGCACCAGCTATCCCGGCGCGGGCTCGACGCTCGGGCCCGCGATGACCTTCGGCTATATCGCTGCGGACGTGATCGCGCAGCAAGCGCGGCAGCCTGCCGCCGCGCCCCACGCTCAAACCGTACAGGAGGCCCTATGAGCGCCAATCCGGAATCCAGCCAGACGCTGCGCGACGACATGCTGAAGGCGATGCGCCGCATGGCGCGCTCGGTGGCGGTCATCAGCTGCCGCGATGGCGAGCGCCGCTATTCGATGTCGGTGACGGCGGTCGATTCGCTGTCGGCGGATCCGCCATCGCTGCTGATCTGCATCAACCGCAACTCGTCGATCTATCCGCCGCTCGATGCCGGCACCGATTTCTGCATCAACCTGCTGGCCGCCGACCACCAGGACATCGCGGTCGATTGCAGCGGCCGCCTCAAGGGCGAGGAACGCTTCACCAGCGGCGAGTGGGAGGACGACCTGCTCGGCGTGCCGTGCCTGCGCAATGCCCAGGCCAACCTGGTGTGCCGGCAGGACGGCCGCTTCGACTATGGCACCCACGCTGTCTTCATCGGCCGGCTGCGCGAGGTGCGGCTGGCAGGCGAGGTGTCACCGCTGGTCTATGTCGACGGCGCCTATACCACCTCCGCGCCGCTGCGCGCGCTGTGTTCCGCCTGAGCCCCGGAGGCGCCAGCATGCATCCCGATTCCGTCACGCCGGTCTACGCACCGCTGCGGCTCGATGACCCGGACGCGCATCCGTGGCAGGCCGCCTGCGATGCCGTGGTAGTGGGCTTCGGCGCCGCGGGTGCCTGCGCGGCGCTGGAAGCGGCGCGCGGCGGGGCGCGCGTGATCGTCGCCGAGCGCTTCGAAGGCGGCGGCGCCAGCGCCAAGAGTGGCGGCGTGGTGTATGCCGGCGGCGGCACGTCCTACCAGGCCGCAGCGGGCTATGCCGATACGCCGCAGGCGATGGCGGATTACCTGCGCCAGGAGACCGGCGGCGTCGTCAGCGAAGGCACGCTGCAGTCCTTCTGCGAGCGCAGCCGCGACATGCTGGCCTGGCTGGAAGACGTGGGCGTGCGCTTTGCCGCCACCGTGCCGCCGCGCAAGACGTCGTACCCGGCGCAGCCGTATTACCTCTATTACTCCGGCAACGAAGCCGTGCCGGCGTACGCGCAGCATGCCGCACCGGCCCCGCGCGGGCACCGCGTGAAAGGCCCCGGCATGTCCGGGCGCACGCTGTACGGCGCGCTGCGCGGCGCCGTGGAAGCCCGGGCGGAAATCACGGTCATGCGCCAGGCCGCGGCGCGCCGGCTGATCGTCGACAAGGACGGCGCAGTCATCGGCATCGAGCTGTGGCAGGTGCCGCCGGGACGCCACCAGAAGCGCCACGCGCGCCTGGCGCGGCTGGCCGAGCGCCTGCACAACGCCGTGCCGGGCGTTGCCGACCTGCTGCGCCAGCGCGTGCTGCAGCTCGAGCTGCGCCATGCGCAGCCCGTGGCAGTGCGCACCCGCGCCGTCGTGCTGGCCACCGGCGGCTTTATCTTCAACCGCGCCATGGTGGCGCGCCATGCCGGCAAGTACCTGCAGAACTGGCGCCTCGGCGCGACCGGGTGCGACGGCAGCGGCATCCGGCTCGGCGAATCGGCGGGCGCGGTCACGCGACACCTGGAGCGCGTGTCGGCCTGGCGCTTTATCAATCCGCCGTTCGACTGGGCGCGCGGTTGCGTGGTCGACGCTCGGGGCGAGCGCATCGGCAACGAGGAAACCTATGGCGCCACGCTGGGCCACGCCATCTGCGAGCGGCATGGCGGGCGCGCCTGGCTGATCCTGGACCGCGCGCTGGCGCGCGCCGCACTGCGTGAATGCCTGGGCGGCCGCCTGTGGGCGTTCCAGGCCTTGCCCGCGGCGATGCTGTTGCTCGCCGGCGCCAGGCGTGCGTCCAGCATCGAGGCGCTGGCCGGCAAGCTGGGCATGCCGCCGGCCGCACTGCGCGCTACCGTCGACGCCTGCAGCGCCGCTGCCCGCGGAGAGATTCCCGACCCGGCCGGCAAGTCCGCGCCGATGTGCGCCTCGCTGGAGGCCGGGCCATGGCTCGCCATCGACATCTCGGCGAACTCCCGCGTCTTCCCCTGTCCGGCGATCACGCTCGGCGGCTTGTCCGTGGAAGAGCCGAGCGGCCGTGTACTGGCCGTCGCAGGCGGCGCCCCCATTTCGGGCCTCTACGCCGTCGGCCGGACCGCGGTGGGCATCGCCTCCAACCATTACGTAAGCGGCCTGTCGCTTGCCGACTGCATCTGGTCGGGGCGCAATGCCGGCCGCCACCTGACACAACAGCCCGCCGGCGAGCGGCAGGCACACACCAACGAGGAGATTACCCATGAGCCGACGTACTGAAGGCAAGATCGCGATCGTCACCGGGGCCGCCAGCGGCGTCGGCAAGGAAGACGCCCTGCTGCTGGCCCGCGAAGGCGCGCGCGTGGTGCTGACCGACCTGAACGAGGAAGCGGGCCACGCGCTGGCGCGCGAGATCGGCGAGACCGCGCTGTTCGTGCCGCACGACATCGCCAGCGAAGCCGGCTGGCAGCAGGTGATGGCGCGCACCGAGCAGCGCTTCGGCGCGCCCGGCGTGCTGGTCAACAACGCCGCCATCCTGATGCTGGGCTCGGTCGAGGATGCCACGCTGGAGCAATGGCAGCGCGTGATGCGCATCAACGCCGACGGCTACTTCCTGGGCTGCAAGTACGGCGTGGCCGCGATGAAGGCAGGCGGCGGCAGCATCGTCAACATGTCGTCGGTGGCAGCACTGGGCGGCATGGGTGCGTTCTGCGCCTACAGCGCCAGCAAGGGCGCGGTGGCGGCGCTGACGCGTGCCGTCGCGGGCCATTGCAAGCAGAGCGGCTACCGCATCCGCTGCAACTCGATCCATCCCGACGGCATCCTCACGCCGATGACCGCTGCCTTCCTGCCGGGCGGCGCGGCGGCCCTGCCGGAAGAGGTGGGCGGCGCCGAGCCGATGCAGCGCATGTGCCATCCGCGCGACGTCGCCAACCTGGTGCTGTTCCTGGCGTCGGACGAATCGCGCTTCATCAACGGCGCGGAACTGCGCATCGACAACGCACAGACCATCATGGGCGTGGCCTGACGCCACCCCCGGCGAGAGAAGGAAATCATGGCGCCAGTGCAATTCCATCGGCTGCAGATCGCCGAAGTCATCACGGAAACGGAGCAGGCGCATTCGCTGGTCTTCGCGCTGCCTGACGGCTTGCGCGACGCCTTTGCCTACCGTCCCGGCCAGTTCCTGACGCTGCGCGTGGCCGTCGACGGCGTGCCGCTGCAGCGCTGCTATTCGCTGTCGAGCACACCCGAGGTCGACCACGCCTTGCGCGTGACGATCAAGCGGGTGCAAAGCGGGCGCGTCTCCAACTGGATCTGCGACCACCTCGGCGCGGGCGATACGGTCGAGGTGATGCCGCCGGCCGGCGTCTTCACCCCGCCCACGCTGCATGGCGATTTCCTGCTGCTGGCCGGCGGCAGCGGCATCACGCCGGTGCTGTCGATCGCGAAGGCCGCACTGCGCCAGGGGCGCGGCGCGGTGACGCTGGTCTATGCCAACCGCGACGAGCGCTCCGTCATCTTCCGCGAGGCGCTCGGCGAGCTGGCGAACAGCCACCCCGGCCGGCTGCGCGTGATCCACTGGCTGGACAGCGTGCAGGGGCCGCCGACGCAGCGCCAGGTCGAGGAACTGGTGCGGCCGTGGAGCCTGGCCGAGTGCTTTGTCTGCGGGCCTGGTCCATTCATGGACGCGGCGCAGGCGGCGCTGCAGCAGCTTGGCGTGCCGCGCGGCAAGCTGCATGTGGAGCGCTTCGTGTCCCTGCCGGATGTGGCAGCGGCCAAGACACCGGCGGCGCCTGTCCCGAACGAGCCCGCCGCCATGCGCGGCGCGGCGCTGACCGTGCAGCTCGACGGCGCAGCCCACCAGCTCAATGTCGCGCCCGACGAGACGGTGCTGGATGCGCTGCAGCGCGCCGGCGTCGCCGCCCCCAGTTCCTGCCGTGCGGGCCTGTGCGGCGCCTGCATGTGCCAGGTGACGCAGGGCGACGTGACGCTCGGCGAAAACCACGTGCTCGATCGCGCCGACCTCGACGCGGGCTGGACGCTGGCCTGCCAGGCGCGCCCCGCGAGCGACGAACTCCACCTGAAGTTCCCGGATTGACATGACCCCATCTGACACCATCGACGACATTGCGGTGCTGGCCGGCCAGGACGCCCAGGAAGCCGCCGCCAACGAGGATATCGCTGCCACCATTCCCGAGCTGGTGCGGCGCGCGGCGCTGCGCCACGGCGAGCGTATCGCCATCCAGGAGGACGGGCTGCGCCTGAGCTACGCCGCGCTGGATGCCTGCCGGACCGAAGCGGGCCGCGCGCTGATGGCGCTCGGCGTGCAGCCGGGCGACCGCGTTGCGGTTTGGGCGCCGAACTTCTCGGAATGGATCATCGCGGCGCTGGCCACGCACAGCGTGGGTGCCGCGCTGGTGCCGCTCAATACGCGCATGAAGGGCGCCGAAGCGGGCGCCGTGCTGGCCGACAGCGGCGCGCGGCTGCTGGTCTGCGTCGACGACTTCCTCGGCGAAAGCTATCCGCAGATGCTGGCGCCGCATCGTCCCGCCACGCTGGAGCGGCTGGTGATCCTGCGGCCGGGGCAGGGCAGGGCGCTGGGCGACGGCGAGCTGGCGTGGGATGGCTTCCTTGCACAGGCGCAGCAGGTGGACATGGCGGCGTTCGCGCAGCGCGAGGCCGGCGTGCGCGGCGACACGCCGATGGACATCATGTTCACCTCGGGCACCACCGGGCGGCCCAAGGGCGTGATGACCGCGCACGCACAGAACCTGCGCGCCATCGACGGCTGGGCGGCGATCACGGGCGTGCGCGCCGGGGACCGCTACCTGATCGTCAATCCCTTCTTCCACACCTTCGGCTACAAGGCGGGATGGCTTGCCGCCTTGTCGCGCGGGGCCACGGTGCTGCCGCACCTGGTGTTCGATGCCGAAGCCGTGATGACGCGCGTGGAGAACGAGCGCATTACGGTGCTGCCGGGGCCGCCGACGCTCTACCAGACGCTGCTCAACGCGCCGCGGCTGCGCGAGTTCGACCTGTCATCGCTGCGGGTTGCGGTGACCGGCGCCTCGGCGATCGCGCCGGTGCTGATCGAACGCATGCGCGAGGAACTGGGCTTTGACACCGTGATCACCGGCTATGGCCTGACCGAATCGTGCGGCTTTGCCACGCTGACCCGCGCCGGCGACGATGCCGAAACGGTGGCCGGCACCTCCGGCCGCGCCATGCCGGGGATCGAGCTGCGCTGCGTCGACGCGCAGGGGCGGCCGGTCGCGACCGGCGAGCCGGGCGAGGTGCTGGTGCGCGGCTACAACGTGATGCAGGGCTACTTTGGCTTGCCGGAGGCGACCGCCGAAGCCATCGACGCCGACGGCTGGCTGCATACCGGCGATGTCGGCACGCTCGATGCGCGGGGCTACCTGCGCATTACCGACCGCATCAAGGACATGTTCATCGTCGGCGGCTTCAACTGCTATCCGGCGGAGGTGGAGAAGCTGCTGACGGCCCACCCGGCGGTGGCCCAGGTCGCGGTGGTGGGCATGCCGCATGAGCGGCTGGGCGAAGTGGGGCGCGCCTACGTGGTGCTGCGCCATGGCGCACGCCTGGATGCCGAGACCCTGATCGTCTGGGCGCGCAGGCACATGGCCAACTACAAGGTGCCGCGCGAGGTGCTGTTCGTCACATCGCTGCCGGTGAGCGCGGCGGGCAAGGTGCTGAAGTATCAGCTGCGTGAAGCCTGATCAACGGAGATTGAATATGACCGAGATTGCCGGCATTGCCGACCGCCTTTCACGGCTGGAAGCCGCGGATGCGATCCGGGCGCTTAAGCTGCGCTACCTGCGGGCGTGCGATGACAAGGATCCGGAAGCCATGCGGGCCTGCTTCGTGCCGGAAAACGCGCATATCCACTATGACCGCATTGGCAGCTTTGCCGGGCGTGATGCGCTGGTGCAGTGTTTTGCGGAGCTGGCTTGCCGGCCTACGCTGCGGGAGATGCATTTTGCCGGGCAGTCGGAGATCCGGGTGCTGGATGAGGCGTCGGCGCAGGGTAGCTGGGATCTGGCGTATCTGGCGCTGGATGACGTCAACGGTTCGCGCACGTTCCTGACCGGGCGCTATGCGGATGAGTATGTGCGGATCGATGGGGTGTGGTTGATCCGGTCGACGGAGTTTGCGACGGCGTTGCTGTCGCAGGGCAGCTAAAACCTCGCTTGTTTGCTCCCCTCTCCCACTGCGCGGGAGAGGGGAGCGTATGCGTGGGGCGTTGGCTAGCCCAGGCCCTACTCCACGATCGCAGGATGCACCGCCGGCGGACCGCCCAGCACCTCCCGGTACGAAGGCGGCTGCACCCCCTGCGCATCGACAATCCCATACCCCAGCGCGGCCTCCGCCGCGATCAGCACCTGGCCGGATTTCTCCATCAGCCCGGGATCGCGATACAGCGCCGCAATGACTTTCCCGGTGAATTCAGGGGTCTCCGCCACGGTGGCGAACGATGCGTACTTGTCGGGATGCTGTTCCCACACGCGCTGCGTGCGCGCGGTGCGCAACGGCCCCATCCACACCGAGACCGCCGCCACGCCGTGCGGGCGCAAGTCGACCGCCATGTCATGGGCAAACTTGTCGATGCCGGCCTTCTGCGCCCCATACGCCGGGCCATGCATATAGCAGTTGGCGCCAAACGACGACGTGAACACGATCAGCCCCCGCCCGCGCGCCGCCATCATCGGCGCCGCATGCCAGCTGGCCACGTAGCCCGAGCGCAGGCCAACGTCGAGAATCCCGGTCATCTCCAGCGGCTTCTGCCAGAAGGGGCCGGGCATGATGAGTTCGTCATGCAGGAAGGTGGCGTTGTTGACGAGGATATCGATCCGCCCGATCTCCTCGCGCACGCGCGCGAACAGCTGCGCCACCTGCGCATCGTCGCGATGATCGCAGGCGACCGCGATGCCGCGACCGCCCAGCGCATCGATCTCGCGCGCCGTGGCGTGGATGGTGCCGGGCAGCGGCGCGCTGCCTTCCTGCTCCGTACGCCCGGTCACGTACACCGTGGCACCGGCAGCGCCGAGCGCCAGCGCAATGCCCTTGCCGGCACCACGAGAGCCGCCCGTGACGACCGCGACGATGGGCTGTTCCGTCTGCTTCATTTCTGTCTCCTGTATCAGTGATATGCGGGCGCCGTTGGGGCCGCCCGTCCTCGTCGAAAGCTTGGGGCGGGCGAGGCACCGCTACATCCTTCGTTCGGACTAAACGGCATCCGTACCGGTTACTACACGCGGACGATGGCCGGCTGCGCGGCAGGGTTGACGATAGTCGCCATCCCAACGACCGGTCGCGCATCCTGCCCCGGCCGGTCACAACCAAGGAGTGAGCCTGGCCATGTCCGATCTGGAGCACAAGCAAGCCATTCACGCGCTGACCTGCCGCTATGCGCAGGCGGTGGACCGGCGCGATTTCCCGCGCCTGGCGGATCTGTTCACCCCGGATGCGCGGCTCACCGGGCCAGGCTTCTGCATGGACGGACCGCAAGCGATTGCCGAGGGCATGTCGGCACTCGGCAAGTACAGCGCCACGCAGCACCACATGCACCAGCAATTGGTTGAGCTCGATGGCGATGCCGCCACCGGCGAAACCTATTGCGTCGCCAACCACTTGTATGAGCAGGACGGCATGCAGCGCAAGCTGGACTGGGGCATCCGTTACCAGGACCGCTTCGAGCGATGGCAGGGCCGGTGGCGCATCGCAGCGCGCGAGCTGGTGGTCGACTGGACGCAGGACCTGCCGCTGCGGGGGGCATGATGACGACGAATCGTGTACTGGAAGGGAAGACCGCCCTCGTTACCGGCGGCGCGGGCGGCATCGGTGCGGCCAGCGCGCTGGCGCTGCTGCGCGACGGCGCGGCGGTAGTGCTGATGGGGCGGCGCCGCGAAGCGCTGGAAGCAGCACGGCGCGACCTGCTTGCGCAAGTGGCCGGCGCCGCGGTTGAAATCAACGTCGGCGACGCATGCCGCGAGGCGGATGTGCAGGCCGCGCTGCGGCAGGCCTGGGAGATGGAACGCCGCCTCGATATCGTCGTGGCGACGGTCGGCGGCGGCGGCTTCCGTCCCATGCTGATGCATGACACCGCGTCACTGATGGCGGAGCTGGAGCTGAATATCGCCAGCGCCTTCCTGGCGATCCGTCACGCCTCGCCGCTGATGGCGCCGCATGGCGGCGCGATCGTCTGCATTTCGTCGAACGCGGCGCGCATGACCTGCCGCTGGCTGTCGGCGTACTGCGCCGCCAAGGCGGGCCTGGAAGCCTTCGTGCGCGCGGCGGCCGAGGAACTGGCCGGCTGCGGCATCCGCGTCAATGCGGTGCGCCCGGGCCTGACCCGGTCCGGCGCGACCGGGCCGATGTTCGACAACCCCGCCATGCTCGACAAGTTCGTCGCGCAGATGCCGCTCGGCCGCGCCGGCGAACCGGACGACATTGCCAGCGCGGTGCGCTACCTGGCTGGGCCGGAATCGGGCTGGGTCACCGGCCAGAGCATTGCCGTCGATGGCGGCAGCGAGTTGCGCGGCAATCCCATCCTCGACGAAACCGTGGCGGCGGTGTACGGCGAAGCCGCGCTGCACGCGGTGCTGGCCGGCAGGATTCCCGACGCCGCGTGAAGCGGACCACACAAGGAGAGAGAAGATGGATCAGGTCAAGGGCAAGGTCGCGCTGGTCACCGGCGCGGCCAGTGGGGTAGGGCGCGCCGACGCGCTGCTGCTGGCTGCGCAAGGCGCGCGCGTGGTGCTCAGCGACGTCAATGAGGAAGCCGGGCAGGCGCTCGCCCGCGAGATCGGCGATGCGGCATTGTTTATACGCCACGACATCGCCAGCGAAGACGACTGGCGCAAGGCCGTGGCCGCGGCACAGGACCGCTTCGGGCGGCTCGATGTGCTGGTCAACAATGCGGCCATCTGCCCGCCGGGATCGATCGAGGAAACCTCGCTCGACTGCTGGCGGCAGGTCATGCGCGTCAATGCCGACGGGTATTTCCTCGGCTGCAAGTTCGGCGTGCAGGCGATGAAAGGCAATCCGGCCGGCGGCTCCATCATCGTGATGTCGTCCGTGGCAGCGCTGGGCGGCTTGCCGATGATGTGCGCGTACAGCGGCGCGAAAGGCGCCGTGACAGCGCTGGCGCGCAGCGTGGCCGTGCACTGCAAGCGCAACGGCTATCGCATCCGCTGCAACTCGATCCACCCCGACGGCATCTGGACACCGATGACGCAGGCGCTGGTGCCGGATCTTGACCCGGTGGCGCTGGGCATCGGCACGGACCCGATGGCACGCATGTGCCAGCCGGAGGATGTGGCCAACCTGGTGCTGTTCCTGGCTTCGGACGCATCGCGCTTCATCAATGGCGCGGAACTGCGCATCGACAACGCGCAACTGATCTCGGGGCTGTAAGACCCGCCGCGGCGGCCTGCGCGGGCCGCCGCGGTGCCGCCTTTAGCTGTACTGCGCCACGATTTCGCTCACCGTGCGCAGGATGTCGCGGCGGCGATAGCCGAGCAGGACAGTCTCGGCCGCGTCCGGCTCGTAGTAGAGCGTGTTGCCCCGGCCGAAGCAGATCGCCGAGTCAGGCAGCAACGGGTGCTCCTGGTCGATGACCGGCGGTACCGGGCGGCCGGCATCGCGGAAGAATGCGCCGAAGTATTCCTGGAAGGTCAGGTTCTCGTCGCCCACGAGGTAGGCCTTGCCATTCTCGCCGCGCAGCAAGGCACCTTCGATCGCTTCGGACAGCGACATGGCCGAGATGAAGTTGACGCCGCCCGGCGGCGCGAAGTCCGGCATCGGCGCAAAGCCGCCCCTGGCGTAGTCGGTATAGGCCTTGAACATCGGAACAGTCAGGCCCGGCACCGTGCCCACGACGAACGGGGCATTGACGCTGCTGACGCGGAAGGCAGCCGTCGCCAGTGCGCGCACGCCTGCGTCGGCCAGCTTGCGCGAGCGGATATAGGCGTTGTCTTCGGCCAGTTGCGGTGCCGCCTGCGGATAGAAGCTGCCGACGTGCACCGCGACCCGGATGCCGGCATCGCGCGCGGCGCGGAAAAAACGCGGCACGCCTTCGACGTTGGCGCGTTCCCAGTGTGCCGCTTCGTCGCCGCCAGGCGGGACGTGGCGCACATCGTTGCCGGCGGCGAAAACCAGCGCATCGAAGGCACCGAGCTGCGCCGCAGGCAGGTCGTTGGCGATGTAGTCGCAGCGCAGGAAGTCCAGCCCGCCCAGCGGCGTGCCGGGGGCGGGTCGGTTGCGGCCCGCGATGGTGACTTCGTGCCCGCGGCTGCGCAGGTGCAGGGCCGCGTGGCCCCCGATCATGCCGGCGCCGCCGACGATCAGTATCTTCATGCTTGTCTCCTTGGTTGGATGGTGTGGCCGGGTGGTGTGGCTGCGTGGCGCCGCCATCAGAGGTTCATGCCGTTGCCGCCGATGACCGGCATGTTGGTCCACGCGCCCTGCGGATCGCGGTACCAGCCGGCGGCGGCCAGCGCGCCGCCGTTGACATGCAGCGCCGTGCCGGTGATCCAGGCGGCGCGCGGGCTGCCCAGGAACAGGATGCCGTCGGCGATGTCCTGCGGCGTGCCGAAGCGGCCCAGCGGGATCCAGCGCGGGATATGGTGCTGGTGCTCCGCGGCGACCATCTGCGATACGGGGACCTGCGGCGTTTCGGTGGTTTCGGGGGCGATCAGGTTGACGCGGATGCCCGCGGGCGCCAGCTCCAGCGCCAGGCTCTGCGTGAAGCCGGTGATGGCGGCCTTGAAGGCGCCGTAGACGCTGCAGTACGGAATGCCGCGGAAGGCCTCGATCGACGACACGCTGACGATGCTGCCGGCTTCACTGCGCCGCAGCAGCGGCAGCATGGCGCGCGTGACGGTGAAGACGTGGCCGAGGTTGGCCGCGTAGAGGCTGGCAATCTCGGCGTCGTCATAGTGCTCGAACGGCTTGGCGATGCGCAGGAAGTCGCCGACGTTGTTGACCAGCACGTCGAGCCGCCCGAACCGCTGTTCGAGCTGCGCGGCCAGTTCGCGTACGGTGCCGGCGTCGGCGGCGTCTCCCTGTACCACCAGCACATCGGCGCCGGCCTTGCCCAGCAGCGTGTGGGCATGGTCGGCGCGCTGCGCGTCGATCTCGATGATCGCCACGCGCGCGCCCTGGTCCAGAAAGGCTTGCGCGGTAGCGAGCCCGATGCCGGCGCCGCCGCCGGTGACCAGCACGGTCTTGTCGGTGAAATCCATCTCGGTTGCTCTCCTTCGGTTGCACTGCGGGAATGCGCGCATTTGATCCGCGCCTGGCGGGACGAACATCGTCCGATTGCAGGTCAGGGAAAACACCGAGGGCTGCGCATTGGCGGGCAACGGGCGGGCAGCATCCCTATAATCTGCGCTGCCTCCAGGTGCCGCAGAGCGCCGGCAGGCACACACGTGGTGTGGAAACAGGAGACAAGGTATGTTGATGGCGACCGTTGAGGCGCAGGAAATGGCGTCGCCTTTGCTTGCGCAGTCAGGTCTGAGCGTCACGCAGTTCGGCGCGCTGCTGGCCGCGGTCTATGAAGGGCCGATGGAACCCGTGCCCTGGGGCCGCGCGCTCGAAATGCTGCGCAAGCAACTCGATGCCAGCTATGTGAGCTTTATCCTGCGCTCGCCCGCCAGCGACCGCAGCGGCCTGGCGGTGCATGCGTCGGCGCACGGCACCTCGCTGGAGGCAGAGGCTTCCTACAACAGCTACTACTACGCGATCGATCCGTTCATCAACCTGCCCACCGACCGCGCGGTGACGGTCGACGAGGCGCTGGGCGCGGGCAACTGGTGCCGCAGCGAGATCTACCGCCAGTTCCTGCAGCCGCTAGGCATCCGCTACCTGCTGGGCGCGGACATTCGTACCGAGGACGGTGTCGAGTGCCGCCTGCGCATCTGCCGGCAGGACGACACGCAGGATTTCTCCGAAGTGGACAAGGCGGCCTGTGGCGCCATCCTGCCGCACCTGAAGCGCGCGATCCGGCTGCATTCCCGGCTGGACGTGGTCGAATCCGAGCGCTCGCTCTATGCGGGGGCGATCGACCGCATGCTGGTGGGCATGGTGATCCTCGACGCCTCCGGCACGATCCTCAAGAAGAATCCCGAGGCCGACGAGATCCTGGCGGAGAACGACGGCATCCGCCTCAACGGGAACATCTTCGAGATTGCCTACGCCCAGGAGAGCCGCAAGTTCCAGTACCTGCTGCGCCGCGCGCAGATGGGACACCACGGCAGCGCGCCGGCACTGGCCGAAGCCATGTCCATCACCCGCCCGTCCGGGCGCGGCAAGCTCGGCGTGCTGATCCGCACCATCCCGCTCAGCGAATGGTCCGAAGAAAACCGGCACCGGCCAGCGTGCGCGGTCTTTATCCGCGATCCCGAGCGCAAGTCGCGCGCCTCGCACGAGGTGGTGCGCAAGCTGTTCGACCTCACCCCCGCCGAAACGGCGCTGGCACTGGTGCTTGCCGACGGCATGACCCTTGACGAAGCCGCGGAGGCATTGGGTACCAGCAAGAACACGGTACGCGCCCACCTGCGCGCGATCTTCTCCAAGACCGGGGTCACGCGGCAGGCCACGCTGGTGCGCATGCTGCTGAGCAGTGTCGTGACGCTCGGCTGAGCGCCAGCGTGTCGTCCTCCCTCTAGTCCGACTGGAGGATGATCGCCGCCATCCACGCGCCTAGCATGCACAGGACCAGCGGGCGCGGCAGCCGGATGGCACGTCATGCGGACGCAGCGAGGCATGGGTTCCGCAATCAATCCGGTTCCGCGCACGCTTCAACCTGTCCGGCCACGGCCGGCAACTTTACCAGGGAGCGTGGAGCATGGAAAAAGTCATCTATATCGTCTGGCGCGATCCGCGGAACGAGCCGGCGGAGTTCGCGCGCCGGTTGCGCACGACGCTGGCCGACAAGCTGCTGGCGCTGGGCGCGCGCGGATTGCAGGTCAACGTGGCGGATGACGCCGTGCTGCCTGCAGCGGGCCTGCGGCAGACGAACACCCGGCCGCAAATGGAAGGGCTGGTCTCGCTCTGGATCGACAGCGCCGTCGACCGCCTGCGCCAGCCGTTCGACCAGGCGGTCGAGGCCGCGGTCGGCCGCATGGCAGCGTACCTCGTCACGGAGTCCCAGCCGATCCGCAATACGCGTTTCCCCGTCGCGACGGGGGAGCGCACCCCCGGCTTCGCGCAACTGGCCTTCCTGACGCGCCCGCCGCGGCTCACGCCGCAGGCGTGGCTGGATACCTGGCACAACCATCACACCCAGGTGGCGGTCGAGACCCAGGATAACTTCCTGTACGTGCAGAACGTGGTGGTGCGGCCGCTCAGCTACGCCGCGCCACCTTGCGACGCGATCGTCGAGGAATGCTTCCCCGACGCGGCAATGACCGACCCGCAGGCGTTCTTCGACGCCGTCGGCGATGAAGAGAAGTTCCAGCGCAACCTGCAGGCCATGATGGCCAGCTGCCAGCGCTTCATCGACTTCGACAGGATCGACGTGGTCCCCACCAGCCAGTACGTCGTCCGCCCCGCCAGCGCCTGAATCCGGCCCCGGATCGGCTAGTCCCACTGGACGATGTGCCGGGTGGCCGCGCACGGAAGAATAGGTCTCATCAGCCAGCAGTGGCAACGAACAGAGGAGACCGGCATGTTGGATATCCGTGCGCTTGGCTACATCGTGGTCGAGTCCACCGACCTGGAGCAGTGGCGGCACTATGCCGGGCAGGTGCTGGGCATGGCCTGCTCCGGCGCCCCGGGCGGCGCGCTGTACGTGAAGATGGATGAGCGCGACTACCGCTACCTGGTGGTGCGGGGCGCGCGAGACCGCTATCTCGCATCGGGTTGGGAACTGGCCGACGAGCTGGCCTATCGCCATGCGCTCGACACGCTGCGGCATGCCGACGTCGAAGTCGTGCACGCCAGCCCCGCGGAGCTGGCACAACGCCGCGTGCAGGCCATGGCGTGGTTCACCGATCCGTCGGGCAACCGCCACGAGATTTCATGGGGCATGCGCTCGGACTTCCTGCGCTTTGTCTCGCCGGTCGGCGTGCCGCGCTTCATCACCGACCCGATGGGCGCCGGCCATACCGTGCTGCCCGCGCCGGCCTTCGACCAGACCTACGCCTTCCTGCGCGACGTGATGGGCTTCGGCCTGTCCGACATCTACCGCGTGCGCTTCAGCAGCGATCCCGATGAGCCGGAGAAGCGCATCCACTTCCTGCACTGCGCCAACGGCCGCCACCACAGCCTGGCGATCTTCGAGATGCCGTCGGAAGCCGGCTGCATCCACGTGATGGCCGAAGTGCCCGACATGGCCGAGGTGGGGCGCGCGCTCGACCGCGTGCACCAGCACGGCGTGAAGCTGTCCGCCACGCTGGGCCAGCACTGCAACGACCGCATGACTTCCTTCTACATGAAGACGCCGGGCGGCTTCGACCTCGAATACGGGCACGGCGGACTGGTGGTGGACTGGGGCCACCACGCCGCCTACGAAGCCACGCGCGTCAGCCTGTGGGGACACGACTTCAGCATCGGATACCGCTAGACACCATGACCAAGACAATCGACAAGACCATGAGCGCGGCCGACGTGGTCGGCCAGCTCGCCGATGGCATGACCATCGGCATCGGCGGCTGGGGCCCGCGCCGCAAACCGATGGCGCTGGTGCGCGAGATCCTGCGCTCGCCGCTGAAGGACCTGACCCTGGTCGCCTATGGCGGCCCCGAGGTCGGCATGCTGTGCGCGGCCGGCAAGGTGCGCCGGCTCGTGTTCGGCTTTGTCTCGCTCGACGTGATCCCGCTCGAGCCATATTTCCGCCAGGCGCGCGAGCGTGGCGCGCTGGAAGTGACCGAGCTTGACGAAGGCATGTTGCAGCTCGGCCTGCGCGCGGCGGCGGCGCGGCTGCCGTTCCTGCCGACGCGCGCATCGCTGGGCACCGACGTGCAGGCGAGGAATCCGCAGCTGAAGACCGTGCGCTCGCCCTATGCCGATGGCGAGGTGCTGCTGGCGATGCCGGCGATCGAACTCGACGCGGCGCTGCTGCATGTGAACGAGAGCGATGTGCTCGGCAACACCCGCATCGACGGCCCCGATCCGTTCTTCGATGAGTGGTTCGCCCGCGCCGCGCGGCGCTGCTATGTGAGCTGCGAAACGCTGCATCCGCGTCTTGAAGAGGAGGACCTGGCGCACGCCCGCAGCAACCCCTTCGAACGCTCGCTGGTAACAGGCGTGGTGCACGCGCCCGCCGGTGCTCATCCCACCTCGTGCGCACCCGCCTATGGCTGGGACCTGCCGGCGCTGAAGGCGTACTGTGCCAGCGCCGAGGCCGAGGATGACGGCTTCCGCGCGTACCGCGACGAGGTGGTGGGCGCCAGCGAAGCGGCCTACCTGGAGCGCATCGGCGGCCTCGGCCACGTGCACGACCTGCCGCTGCCCGTCCTTTGAACCGCCGTCTGAACCCGCCAACCCAAGGAGCGACCGTGAGCGCCACTTATGAATTCACCCGCGCCGAGCTGATGATCGCCGCCGCCGCCCGCGCCTGGCGCGACGACGGCGAGGTGCTGGCCACCGGCATCGGCACCGGCCCGCGCATCGCCGCCGGCCTGGCGCGGCTTGCGCACAACCCAGGGCTGCTGATGACCGACGGCGAGGCCTACCTGGTGGAGACGCCGGTGCCGCTGGGTCCGCGCGAGGCCGGCTACAAGGTCCGCGCCAGCGGCTGGATGGGCTATTCGCGCGTGTTCGACTGCCTGTGGGGCGGGCGCCGCCACGCGCTGGTGATGCCGACGCAGATCGACCGCTTCGGGCAGGCCAATATTTCCTGCCTGGGCGGCACCCATGCGCAGCCTAAGACGCAGCTGCTCGGCGCGCGCGGTTTCCCGGGCAACAGCATCCACCACGCAAACTCCTTCTTCGTGCCGGGGCACAGCACGCGCGCGTTTGTCGGCGGCGAAGTCGACATGGTCTGCAGCGCCGGCTACAACCCGGCGCGCCAGATCGAAGGCATGCGCAGTTTCGTCGACCTGCGCGTGATCGTCACCGACCTGTGCGTGATGGATTTCGGCGGGCCTGCCCATGCCATCCGCGTGCGCTCGCTGCACCCGGGCGTGAGCTTCGAGCAGGTGCAGGCGGCGACCGGCTTTGCGCTGGCAAACGCCCCCGGCGAAGCCTTGCCGGAAACGGCGCCACCAACGCCGGAAGAGCTGCGGCTGATGGCCCGGCTCGATCCGCACAACCTGCGCGCCACGATCGTGCGCGGCAACCCTTCCGGACGCGCGTGAAACTGACATGACATCGCCTGCCATCGAACCCATCAGCCTGGGCCCGAACGCCGAGGTGCTCTACCAGGTTACGGACGGCATCGCCACCGTGACCATGAACCGGCCGCAGTTCCACAACGCCCAGAACTCGAAGATGACGTATGCGCTGGACGAGGCCTACCGGCGCGCTTCCGCCGACGACGCGGTCAAGGTCATCGTGCTGCGCGGCGCCGGCAAGCACTTCTCCGCGGGGCACGACATCGGCACGCCGGGGCGCGACATCAACGAGTCGTTCGAGCGCGCCTCGCTCTGGTACGACCACGTCAACAAGCCCGGCGGCGAGTTCCTCTATGCGCGCGAGCAGGAGGTCTACCTGGGCATGTGCCGGCGCTGGCGCGAACTGCCCAAGCCGACCATTGCGATGGTGCACGGCGCCTGCATTGCCGGTGGCCTGATGCTGGCCTGGGTGTGCGACCTGATCGTGGCCTCGGACGATGCCTTCTTTGCCGATCCGGTGGTGCGCATGGGCATCCCGGGCGTGGAGTACTTCGCGCATGCCTACGAGCTGCACCCGCGCATCGCCAAGGAGTTCCTGTTCCTGGGCGAGCGCATGGGCGCGCAGCGCGCCGAGCGCATGGGCATGGTCAACCGCGTGGTGCCGCGGGATGCGCTGGAGGACACCGTCTACGGCATGGCCGCCAGGGTCGCGCAGATGCCGCGGCTGGGCCTGACGCTGACCAAGCAGGCGGTCAACCATGTGGAAGACCTGCAGGGCAAGCGTACGGCGATGGATGCGGTCTTTGCCTGGCACCACTTCGCGCATGCGCACAACGAGCTGGTCAGCGGCGACAAGCTCGGCGGCTATGACGCGCGCGCCATGGCGGCGTCGCAACGCAGCGGCGGCGAGGAGAAGGCATGAGCACCGGCATGAGCAACGCGAGCCTGCACACCGTGCTTTGCGACCTGCTGGGCTGCCGCTACCCCATCGTCCAGACCGCGATGGGCTGGGTGGCGGACGCAAAGCTGGTCGCCGCCAGCGGCAACGCCGGGGCCTTTGGCTTCCTGGCCGGCGCAACCATTCCGTCCGGCGAGGTCGAGCAGGAGATCCTGCGCGTCAAGGCGCTCAGCGACCGGCCCTTCGGCATCAACTTCCACATGTTCCAGCCGAACGCGGACGAAGTGATCGAAATGGCGATCCGCCACCGGCTGCGCGCGGTCAGCTACGGGCGCGGCCCTGACGCGAAGATGGTCGGTCGGCTCAAGGCGGCGGGGATCGTCTGCATGCCGACGGTCGGCGCCGGCAAGCATGCGGCCAAGGCCGTGGAGATGGGTGCGGACGTGGTCACCGTGCAGGGCGGCGAGGGTGGCGGCCATACCGGCGGCACGCCGACAACGCTGCTGCTGCCGCAGGTGCTGGACAGTGTCAGCGTGCCGGTGGTGGCCGCGGGCGGTTTCTTCGACGGCCGCGGGCTGGCCGCCGCGCTGGCCTATGGCGCGGCCGGCGTGGCCATGGGCACGCGCTTCCTGATGTCGGCCGAATCGCCGGTGCCGGCGCAGACGCTGGAGCGCTACGTCAAGGTGCGCGACCCGGGCCGGATCCGCGTGTCGCTGGCCATTGACGGGCTGCCGCAGCGGATGATCGACAACACGCTGCTGCTGGAACTGGAGAAAGCCGGCCCGTGGCGGCGCACCTGGCTGGCGCTGTCGGCCGCGCGCAAATGGCAGGCGCGCACCGGCATGCGCAGCGCACAGATGCTGGCGACTGCCTGGCGCGCGATGCGCGAGCAGGACTACAGCGCCGCGCAGACGCTGATGGCCGCCAACGCGCCGGTGCTGATCCAGCGCGCGATGGTGGAAGGGTGTCCGGATGAAGGCGTGTTGCCCAGCGGGCAGGCAGCGGCGGTGATCGGCGCGATCGAATCGTGCGAGCAGATCGTTTCCGGCATGGCCGCGCAGGCGCAGGCACGGCTCGAGGCGCTGGCAGGAGCCGGACTGGCTGCAGCGGCCTGACCTACAGACAGATGAGACCATGCAAATGAACCACAAGACCGGGCCGTTCCGCATCGACACCGCCGACGGCATCGCCGAACTGGTGATCGACCATCCGCCCGTCAACGCGCTCGACAACGCCGGCTGGCACGCGCTGGCGGCCGCCATTGATCGCCTGGGCGCGGACCCCGCCGTGCGCGTGATCGTACTGCGCGGCGAAGGGCGCGGCTTCTGCGCGGGCGTCGATATCAAGGAGCTGTCCGCACACCCCGAGCGCATCGTCGAGGTCAATGCCGGCAACTACGCCACCTTCCGCGCCGTGCACCGCAATCCCAAGCCGGTCATCGTGGCCGTGCACGGCTTTGTGCTCGGCGGCGGCATCGGCATCTGCGGCGCCGCCGACATCATCGTCGCGTCGGATTGCGCGCGCTTTGGCGTGCCCGAAATCGACCGCGGCGCCATGGGCGGCGGCGCGCACCTGCAGCGCATGTTCGGCGTGCAGAAGGTCAGGGCGATGTACTTCACCGGCGAGATGATCGATGCCGCCGAAGCGTACCGGCTCGGCGCGGTCGAGCGCGTGGTTTCGCGTGTCGAGCTGCGCGACGCGGGCATGACCCTGGCCCGCCAGATCGCCGCCAAGAGCCCTGCCATGCTGCAGCTCGCCAAGGAAGCGCTCAACGGCGTCGAAGACGGCAACCTGGAGGACAAGTACCGCTGGGAGCAGGGCTTCACGCTGCAGGCCTATATGAGTGCGGATTCCGGCGAGGCGCGCGCCGCGTTTGTCGAACGGCGCGAAGCCAGCTTTTCACAAGGGGCGCGCGATGCAGCTTGAATACACCGACGCCCAGCGCGCCTTCCGCGCCGAGGTGCGCGACTGGATGGCCGCGCACGTACCACGTTCGCCGCTGGCCAGCTTCGACACCGGGGAAGGCTTTGCCCAGCACCGCGCCTGGGAAGCCACCCTCAACCAGGGCCGCTGGAGCATGGTCACGTGGCCGGCCGAACTGGGCGGGCGCGGCTGCGACCTGATCGAGTGGCTGATCTTCGAGGAGGAGTACTGGCGTGCCGGCGCGCCGATGCGCGTCAACCAGAACGGCATCTTCCTGCTCGGTCCGACGTTGATGGAGTTCGGCACCGCGGCGCAGAAGGCGCGCTTCCTGCCGCGCATGGCCTCCGGCGAGCATATCTGGGCGCAGGGCTGGTCCGAGCCAAACGCCGGCTCCGACATGGCCGCGATCCGCTGCAGCGCGATCCGCGATGGCGATGACTATGTGATCAACGGCCAGAAGATCTGGTCGACGCGGGCGGTTTGGGCGGACTGGCTGTTCGGGCTGTTCCGCACCGACCCGGCCTCGACGCGCCACCACGGGCTGACCTTCGTGCTGGTGCCGCTCGATACGCCGGGCATCACCGTGCGCCCGATCCGCCAGCTCAACGGCCAGACCGGCTTTGCCGAGATCTTCTTCGACGACGTGCGCGTGCCGGTGGAGAACCGGCTGGCCGCGGAAGGCGCCGGCTGGCAGGTGGCCATGGCCACTGCCGGCTTCGAGCGCGGACTGATGCTGCGTTCGCCCGCCCGCTTCCAGGAGACCGCCCGCGCGCTGGTCAGGCTGTACCAGGCCAACCGCGATGCGGCTGACCGCGACCCCTCGCTGCGCGACGCGGTGCTGCGCGCATGGATGGATGCGGAGGCCTACACGCTCTCGACCTACGCCACCGCGAGCCGGCTGGTGCGGGGCGGCCCGAATGCTCATATCGGCGCGGAATCGAGCACGAACAAGGTGTTCTGGTCCGAGCTGGACATCCATATGCACGATACCGCGCTGGCCATCCTGGGGCAGGCCGCAGAAGTCGCGCCAGCGGGCCAGCCGCCGGGTTCTCTCGGCCACTGGCTGGATGGCTTCCTGTTCTCGCAGGCCGGGCCGATCTATGCCGGCACTAACGAGATCCAGCGCAACATCGTCGCCGAGCGCCTGCTTGGCATGCCGCGCGCATGACGGCACCCGGGGGAAACACCATGGATTTCGCATTGACCGAAGAGCAGGAACAGTTTGCCGAGGCGATCCGGCGCTTCCTGATGACCGAGATGACGCCCGAGCTGACGCGCGAGCTGTGGAGCACCGGGACCGGCCGCTCCGACGCGCTGTGGCGCCAGCTTGCCGACCAGGGACTGACCGCGCTGATGGTGCCGCAGGAGCAGGGCGGGCTGGGGCTGGGCGAGGTGGAATGGGCGCCGCTGGCGCAGGCATGCGGCTACTTCGCGCTGCCTGAGCCGCTGCTCGACACCGCGCTGGTGGCAACCGGCCTGCTGCGCGATGCACTGGCGCTCGGGCCACACCCGGCGCCCCACGCGGCGGCGCGCGAGCGCTGCGCCGCGCTGCTGGAGCGCATCGCCGGCGGCGATGCCCGCGTGGCGGTCGCGCATCCGCAGGAGCGGCTGGTGGCCGACGCCCATGTCGCCGACGCCATCCTGTGCGCGCATGAAGGCACGGTCCACCTGCTGCGGCCAGCCCAGGCCACGCTGACGGCGCGCAGCGGCCTCGATCCGTCGCGCCGGCTGTTCGAGCTGGCGTGGACGCCGGCCCCTGACACTGAGCTGATCCCCGCCGGCACTGGCCTGTGGGACATGGCACTGAACCGCGGCGCGCTCGGCGTGGCCGCGCAGCAGATGGGCCTGACGCAGCGCATGCTGGACCTGGCGATCGACTACAGCGCGCAGCGCAAGCAGTTCGGCAAGGCCATCGGCGCCTACCAGGCGGTCAAGCACCTGCTGGCCGACGTGGCGATCCAGCTCGAGTTCGCCAAGCCGGTGCTGCTGCGCGCCGCCGCGGCGCTGGCGCATGGCTTGCCGCACGCAGGAATGCATGTCTCGCATGCCCGCGTCGCGGCCGCGCGCTGCGCATGGACCGCGGCACGCCAGGCCATCCAGGTGCATGGCGCGATGGGCTACACCTGGGAGCTGGACCTGCAGATCTTCACCAAGCGTGCCTGGGCCCTGGCGGGAAGCTGGGGCGACCGCGCCTTCCACAAGGCGCGCCTGGGCGCGCACATCCTGGACGGCGAGCATGCCCTCGGCGCCGGCGCCACGTTTGCCTGAATTGCCCGATCCCAAGGAGAACCATGACCATGAAAGACGCCTATATCGTTGATGCCCTGCGCACGCCCACCGGGCGCCGCAAGGGCGGACTGTCGCACGTGCACGGCGCCGACCTGGGCGGCTTCGTGCTGGCCGAGCTGGTGCGCCGCAACGGCATTCCCGCGGAAGACTACGACGACGTTGTGTTCGGCTGTGTCGACACCATCGGCCCGCTGGCCGGCAATATCGCGCGCAGCGCGTGGCTGGCCGCCGGCCTGCCGCTGACGGTGCCGGGCGTGACCGTTGACCGCCAGTGCGGCTCGTCGCAGCAGGCCGTGCACTTTGCCGCGCAGGCGGTGATGAGCGGCACGCAGGACGTGGTGATCGCGGGCGGCGTGCAGACCATGACGCAGATCCCGATCTCGTCGGCCATGCTGGCCGGGCAGGCGCTGGGCTTTGCCGATCCGTTCTCGGGCAGCAAGGGCTGGCAGGCGCGCTTCGGCGATGCGCCGGTGTCGCAGTTCCATGCCGCGCAGCGCATTGCCGAGCACTGGAAGCTGTCGCGCGAGGCGATGGAAGCCTATGCGCTGCAAAGCCACCAGCGCGCCGCGGCCGCGATCGAGGGCGGCCGCTTTGCCCGCGAGATCGTGCCGTGCGAGGGCGTGAAGCATGACGAGACGCCGCGCCCCGATACCACGCTGGCCAGGATGGCCGCGCTGGAACCGCTGATGCCGGGCAGTGCGCTGACCGCCGCGGTGTCCAGCCAGACCGCCGACGCCGCCGCCGCGCTGCTGATCGTTTCCGAAGACGCGCTCAAGCGCTACCAGCTCAAGCCGCGGGCGCGCATCGCGCATATGAGCGTGATGGGCGACGACCCGCTGTGGATGCTGACGGCGCCGGTCCCCGCGACCAAGCGCGCGCTGGAGCGCAGCGGCTTGCGCCTGGCGGATATCGACGTGGTCGAGATCAACGAAGCCTTCGCCTCGGTGGCGATGGCCTGGCTGGCCGAGACCGGCTACGCGCCCGAGCGCACCAACCCCAACGGCGGCGCGATCGCGCTGGGCCACCCGCTGGGCGCCACCGGCGCGCGCCTGATGACCACGCTGCTGCACGAACTCGAACGCACCGGCGGCCGCTACGGCCTGCAGACCATGTGCGAGGGCGGCGGGCTGGCCAACGTCACCATCATCGAACGGCTGTAAGGAGACCGCCATGGGAATCTGCGACGGACGCACTGTCATCATCACCGGCGCCGGCGGCGGGCTGGGGCGCGCCTATGCACTGGCCTTCGGCGCCGAGGGCGCTAATGTGGTCGTCAACGACATCCGGCGCGAGGCGGCCGAGGCGGTCTGCGCGGAGATCCGCGCAGCCGGCGGCAGTGCGCTGGCCAGCGATGACGACATCACGCAGCTGGCCACCGCGCAGCGCATCGTCGATGCCGCGGTCGAGGCCTTCGGCGAGGTGCACGTGCTGGTCAACAACGCCGGCATCTGCCGCGACCGCATGTTCGTCAGCCTGACCGAGGCGGACTGGGACGACGTGATGCGTGTGCACCTGCGCGGCCACTTCTGCCTGGCCAACCTGCTGGCCAGGCGGTGGCGCGATGCGGCCAAGGCCGGCCGCGCCGTCGACGCGCGCATCATCAACACCAGCTCCGGCGCGGGCCTGCAGGGCTCGGTCGGACAGTCCAACTACGCCGCCGCCAAGGCCGGCATTGCCGCGCTGACGCTGGTGCAGGCCGCCGAGCTGGGCCGCTATGGCATCACCGCCAACGCGCTGGCGCCGGCCGCGCGCACCGACATGACCGAGCAGGTGTTCGCCGCCATGATGAAGGCGCCGGAAGGCGGCTTCGACTACTACGATCCGGCCAACGTTGCGCCGCTGGTGGTGTGGCTCGGCAGCGCGGACTCGGCGCAGGTCAACGGCCGCATGTTCGAGGCGGCCGGCGGCATGGTGTCGCTTGCCGATGGCTGGCGCACCGGGCCGAAAGCCGACAAGGGCGGGCGCTGGCAGCCGGCAGAAGTGGGCGCGGCGGTGGCCGGACTGCTGGCGCAGGCGCAGCCGCCGCAGGCGGTCTACGGCACCTGAGCGCGACGGCCATGGACTTCTCTCATTCCGTGGAATTTGGCGTCGAACACCAGATGGTCCGCGACAGCGCGCGCGACTACCTCGCCGTGCACAGCGATTCGGCGGCGGTGCGGCGCGCGACCGAGGCGGGTCCGGCGCACGATGACGCGCTGTGGCGCGCAATCGCGGGCGAGCTTGGCTGGTGCGGCATCGCGTTGCCCGAAGCGGTGGGCGGCGCCGGCCTGGGCGCTCCCGGGCTGGTGCTGCTGCAGGAGCAACTGGGACAGCGCCTGGCTTGCGTGCCGTTCTGGTCGACGGCGTGCGTGGCGGCGCCGTGGCTGCAGGGCAGCGTCGGCCACAGCGCGCAGTGGCTGGAACGATTGGCTGCTGGCGAGTGCCGCGCCGCGGCAGTGCTGCCGGACGATGGCGGCTGGCACTACGACGGTGTCGCGATCACCGCGCAGGCAGGCGCGGACGGCTTCGTGCTGCGCGGCAGCGCCGGCCAGGTGGCCGATGCCGCTGGCGCCGACTGGTTGCTGGTGCCGGCACGGCTCGATGACGGCTCGCCCGCGCTGTTCCTGCTGGAACCCGCTGCGCTGGCGCAGGATGTGCGTTTCGTGCTGGCGCCGCTGGACACGCTCGACCGCACGCGGCCGCTGGCATCGCTGCGGCTGGACGGCCTGTCCGTTGCGCCAGGTCCCTGCCTGGTACGCGGGAACGACGCGGCGCAGGGCCTGGCCCGGGCCTGGTGGCACGGCAAGCTGATGCTGGCGGCGGAGCAGCTCGGCGCGGCCCAGCAGTGCCTGGACCTGACCGTCGCCTATGCGTCGGAGCGCATCCAGTTCGGCCGCGCCATCGCTTCGTTCCAGGCGGTCAAGCACCGCTGCGCGCAGATGATGGTGCTGGTCGAGGCCGCGCGCTCGGCGGTGTATGGCGCGGCGCAGGCGTGGGAATCGGAGCCTGCCGACCAGGCCCGCCTCGACATCGCCGCCGCTTCCGTCGCGGCCGACGATGCCCTGCGCTTCTGTGCGCAGGAGGCCATCCAGCTGCATGGCGGCGTTGGCTTTACCTGGGAATATGACCCCCAGCTCTATTTCAAGCGCGCACAGGCTGCCGGCCACTGGCTGGGCGGCGCCCGGGCAGCGCTCGCATATCTCGCAGACCATGGCCCGCAAGCCTGGAGGACAGCATGAGCGCGCATGAAGAGCAGGCATTCCGCGCCGAGGTGGCGCAGTGGATGGTCGCCAACCTGGCCGGCGAGTTCGCCTGCCTGAAGCACCGCGGCGGCCCCGGCGACGAAGAGGCCTTCCCCGAACTGCGCAAGGCGTGGGAACGGCGCCTGGCCGAGGGCGGCTGGACCGGGCTGGGCTGGCCGCGCGCGCATGGCGGGCGCGAGCTGCCGGTGATGCAGCAGGTGATCTTCCACGAGGAATACGCGCGCGCCGGCGGCCCGGGCCGCATGGGTCATATCGGCGAAGGGCTGATTGGCCCGACCCTGATCGCCTTCGGCACCGCGGACCAGAAGGCGCGCCTGCTGCCCGGCATCCGCAACGGCACCACATTCTGGTGCCAGGGCTATTCAGAGCCCGGCGCGGGCTCGGACCTGGCCAATGTGCGCACGCGCGCGGTCCGCGATGCCGCCAGCGGCGACTGGCTGGTCAGCGGCCAGAAGGTGTGGACCTCGCTCGCGCACGATTCGGACTGGATTTTCGTGCTGGCGCGCTGCGAGCCCGGCTCGCGCGGCAGCAAGGGGCTGGTGTTCCTGATGCTGCCGCTGGACCAGCCCGGCATCGAGATCCGCCCGATCCGGCAGATGGGCGGCGGCGCCGAATTCAACGAGGTGTTCTTCGACGGTGCGCGCGCCGCGGCTGCCGACGTACTGGGCGAGCCTGGCGACGGCTGGCGCATCGCCATGGCGCTGCTCGGCTTCGAGCGCGGCATCTCCACGCTCGGCCAGCAGATGCAGTTCACGCATGAGCTGGAATGGGTGGCGCAGGCCGCGCGCGACAACGGCAGCAGCCGCGACGCGCTGGTGCGCCAGCGCATCGCGCGCGCCTGGGCCGGCCTGCGCGTGATGCGCGCCAATGCGCTGCGCATGCTGGCCGGTGCGGCGCAGGCCGGGCAGGACGGCGGCACTGCCTTGCAGCGGGAGGCGCTGATCTACAAGTACTACTGGTCCAACTGGCACCGCGACCTTGGCCAGCTCGCGCTGGACGTGCTGGGCCCGCTCGCCAACGTGCTCGACCCCGGTGACACGCGCCGCACCCGGCTGCAGCAGATGGCGCTGTTCTCGCGCGCCGACACCATCTACGCCGGCACCAACGAAATCCAGCTCAACATCATCGCCGAACGCGGGCTGGGCATGCCGCGCGAGGCCCGAGGACAGTCATGACCCTGAACACCGAAGCTCCCGCAGTCCCGGCCTATGTGCCCGGCCACCAACTGCTCGCCGGCAAGAGCGTTCTGATTACCGCCGCGGCCGGCGCCGGCATCGGCTTTGCCGCCGCGCGCCGCTGTGCGGAGGAGGGCTGCCGCGCGCTAATGATTTCCGATATCCATCCGAAGCGGCTGGACGAGGCGGTCGAAAGCCTGCGCGCGGAAACCGGCCTGCAAGCCATTCACGGCCAGGTGTGCGATGTGTCCGACGAAGCGCAGGTACGCGCACTCGTGGCCGCTGCCGAGGAAGCGCTCGGCGGTACAGACGTGCTGATCAACAACGCCGGCCTGGGCGGCTCGCGCCGCCTAGTTGATATGGACGATGCCGAGTGGTCGCGCGTGATCGATATTTCCCTCACCGGCACCTTCCGCATGACGCGCGCGATGCTGCCGCATATGCAGGCGCGCCGGCGCGGCGCCATCGTCAACAACGCGTCGGTGCTCGGCTGGCGCGCGCAGAAGGAGCAGTCGCACTATGCCGCGGCCAAGGCCGGGGTGATGGCGCTGACGCGCTGCAGCGCGATGGAGGCCGCGGAATTTGGTGTGCGCATCAATGCCGTGGCGCCGAGCATCGCGCTGCACGACTTCCTGAAGAAGTCGGCGCCGGCGGACCTGCTGCGGCAACTCAGCGAACGCGAGGCGTTCGGGCGTGCGGCGGAGGTGTGGGAGGTGGCCAATGTGATGGTGTTTCTGGCTAGTGACTATGCGTCGTACATGACGGGGGAAGTGTTGCCGGTGAGCAGCCAGCGGGCCTGAAAGGCTGAAAGTTGGTGCCGGCGGTATGCGAAAGCGTTGGGGCTAGCCACCACCCCTCGCAGGCGCTCCCCTCTCCAGCGCGCGGGAGAGGGGAGCAAACCAGACGGGAGTGATGGACTCGTCGGCAAGTCAGGCCGCCATGGTGAAGAAACACAGGAAACAGCAATGCCAAGAATCTTCCGTTCAGCCGAAGACATCCACGCCGCCGTCGGCCAACCCCTCGGCGAAAGCGCCTGGACGCGCATCACCCAGGACCAGGTCACCCAGTTCGCCCACGCCACCGGCGACCACCAGTGGCTCCACGTCGACCCCGAACGCGCCGCGCAAGGTCCCTACGGCGCCTGCATCGCCCACGGCTACCTGACGCTAGCGCTGGTCAACCAGTTCCTGCCCGAGCTGGTCACCGTCGAAGGCATGAAGTTCGGCGTCAACTACGGCTGCGACAAGGTGCGCTTCCCGGCCCCGGTGAGGGTGGGCGCCCGCGTGCGCGGCGTGGGTGAGTTGATACGAGCCGAGCCGTTGCAGGGCGGCGTGCAGTCGGTGGTGCGCATGACGGTGGAGATTGAAGGCGAAGCCAAGCCCGCCTGCGTGGCCGAGACGATCAGCCGCTACTACTTCTGAAACAGGAATCCAGCATGAATGAAGCAGTCATTGTCGCCGTCGCGCGCACCCCCATCGGCAAGGCGTTCCGTGGCGCCTTCAACGATACCGAAGCCCCGGTGCTGGGCGGCCACGTGGTGCGCGCGGTGGTCGAGCGCGCCGGCGTGGACCCGGCCGAGGTGGACGACGTGCTGATCGGCGCGGCCGCGCAGCAGGGCACGCAGGGCTACAACCTGGGCCGCCTGTGCGCGGTCGCGGCCGGCATGCCGGACAGCGTGCCCGGCATGACCATGGACCGCATGTGCGGCTCGGGCCTGATGACGATCGCCGCGGGCGCCCGTGCGATCCAGTGCGGCGAGGCCGGCATCATCGTCGCCGGCGGCGCGGAGTCGATCTCGCTGACGCAGAACAAGCATAAGAACGGCTACCGCGCCCAGTCCGAAGCGGTGGTGGCGCGCCAGCCGGCCGCCTACATGGCGATGATCGAGACCGCCGAGGTGGTGGCGCGCCGCTACGGCATCAGTCGCGCCGAGCAGGATGCCTACGCCTGGCGCAGCCAGCAGCGCACCGCCGAGGCGCAGCGGCGCGGCGCCTTCGACGACGAGATCGTGCCGCTGGCAACGCGCCGCGCGCTGTTCGACAAGGCCGGCGCACTGGCCGGGCACGAGACCGTAACGCTGGCGCAGGACGAATGCAACCGGCCCGATACCACGGCTGCAAGCCTGGCTGCGCTCAAGCCGGTCTGGAGCGGCGGGCAGGCGGTGGCCGAGGGCGAGCACATCACCGCCGGCAATGCCTCGCAACTGTCTGACGGCGCCGCCGCGGTGCTGCTGATGAGCGCGGACGAGGCGCGCCGCCGCGGCCTGCGCCCGCTGGGCCGCTATCGCGGCATGGCGGTGGCGGGCTGTGCGCCGGACGAGATGGGCATCGGTCCGGTGTTTGCCGTGCCGAAGCTGCTCGCGCGCCATGGCATGACGGTGGCGGATGTGGGCCTGTGGGAGCTGAACGAGGCCTTTGCCTGCCAGGTGCTGTACTGCCAGCGGGAGCTGGGTATCCCGGATGCGCGGCTGAACGTGAATGGCGGCGCGATCTCGGTTGGGCATCCGTTCGGCATGTCGGGCGCGCGCATGACTGCGCATGCGCTGGTCGAAGGGCGTCGCCGCGGCGTGCAGCAGGCGGTGGTGACGATGTGCATTGGTGGCGGGATGGGTGCTGCGGCGCTGTTCGACGTCCTGTAGCAAACATTCAGCTTATGGAAGCAGCCCCGGCACGGACGGCCCGCCACGAGGCCACCTGCCACCGCTCCACTCGGAGGACACATCATGAAACGACTGATCGGCCTCGCCATGTCGCTGGCGGTGCTGGCCACCGCGGTCTGGGCCTTCGCGCCGCGCCCGCTGCCGCCGTTCCCGGCCACCGCACTGCGCGCCGACGGCCTGCAGATCAACGGCATCGCCCGCGCCGGCGAGCGCCTGGTGGCCGTGGGCGAGCGCGGCAAGATCCTGTTCAGCGATGACCGGGGCGGCGACTGGCGCGTGGCCGCCGTGGACAAGCCCCAGGGCGCCACGCTGACGCAGGTGGCCTTTGCCGACAGCCGCCATGGCATCGCCGTCGGCCACAGCGGCCTGATCCTGCGCACGGAAGATGGCGGCACGCACTGGCAGCAGGTCGCCTTCGACGCGAAATCGTCCGACCCCTTGCTGGGTGCCCTGGCGCAACGCAACGGGCCGTGGTTCGCTGTGGGCAGCTTCGGGCGGTTCCTGGTCTCGCGCGACCAGGGCAGGCATTGGGAAGAGGCCGCCCGCAATGCCAACTCAGCCATGCAGGACCGCCATCTCAACGCCATCGCCGGCGACGGGAACGGACGCCTGATGCTGGTCGGTGAAGCAGGGCTGGTGCTGCGCTCCACCGATGGCGGCAGCCGCTGGGAGCCAGTCAAGACCCCCTATGAAGGCTCGCTGTACGGCGTGCTGCCGCTGCGCGACGGCGCCTGGCTGGCCTTCGGCATGCGCGGCAATGCGCTGCGCAGCGACGACTTCGGCACCACCTGGCAGGCCGCGGAAACCGGCTTGCGGACCTCGTTCTTCGGCGGCGCCGAATTGCCCGACGGCCGCATCGTGCTGGCCGGGCAGGGCGGCACGCTGGTGATGTCCGCGGATGGCGGACGCCACTTCGCGCCGTTGCCGGCCGGCAGCCCGCAGACGCTGGCCGCGCTGGTGCCTGCCGGCACGGACAAGCTGGCGCTGGGCGGCAGCAGCGGCCTGGCCGGCGCGACGCTCGCCGCAAATCGCTGAACCCCCGGTTGAACCCCCGCCTGACCGAACGCGAGAACGATCATGACCCGCCCCCAATCCTCCGGCCGCCTGGGCCGCTTCGTCGATGCCTGCGCCAGCGTGCTGATGCACCGGCGCCGCCTGCTGCTGTTGCTGTGCCTGGCCGTGACCGTGGCGCTGGGCTTCTCGGCCACGCGCCTGCGGCTCGATCCCGGCTTCAACAAGATGATCCCGCTGCAGCACCCCTACATGCAGGTGTTCACCAAGTACGCGAGCACCTTCTCCGGTGCCAATACGGTGCTGGTAAGCCTGCGCTGGAAGGGCGACGGCGACATCTACAACGCCGCCTTCATGGACAAGCTGCGCCACGCCACTGATGAAGTCTTCTTCATCCCGGGCGTGGACCGCTCCCGCGTGTTCTCGCTGTTCACGCCCAACGTGCGCTACACCGAGGTGACGGAGGCCGGCTTCCGCGGCGACGTGGTGGTGCCGGGGCGCTTCTCGGGCGCGCCGGACGAGCTCGACAAGGTGCGGCGCAACGTGGCGCGCTCCGGGCAGATCGGCCGGCTGGTCAGCAATGACCTCAGGTCCGCGCTGATCCGCGCGGAGCTGCGCGAGACCGATCCGGCCACCGGCAAGACCATCGACTACGGCTCCGTCGCGCGCCAGCTGGAGAAGATCCGCGCGCAATTCAGCGGCCAGGACGTCGAAGTCAATGTCGTCGGTTTTGCCAAGCTGGTGGGCGATGTCGAGGAGGGCATCGCCGGCGTGATGGGCTTCTTCGCGCTGGCCTTTGCTGTCACGGCGCTGCTGCTGTGGCTGTACACGCGCTCGCTGCGCATCACCGTGCTGGCGCTGGTGGTAGCGCTGCTGCCGGTGGGCTGGCTGCTGGGGCTGCTGCCGCTGCTGGGCTATGGCATCGACCCGATGTCGATCCTGGTGCCGTTCCTGATCTTCTCGATCGGGGTTTCGCACGCGGTGCAGATGACCAATGCCTGGAAGCAGGAGGTGGTGCAGGGGCACAGCCCGCGGGAGAGCGCCAGCGCGGCCTTCCGCAAGCTGTTCATTCCCGGCACGGTGGCGCTGCTGACCAATGCGCTGGGCTTCATGGTCATCATGCGCATCGAGATCGATATCGTGCGCGAGCTTGGCATCACCGCCTGCCTGGGCGTGCTGCTGATGATCGTGACCAACAAGGTGTTCCTGCCGATCCTGCTGTCGTACACGCGGCTGGAGCCGTCGGCGCTGGCACGGTCGCAGGCGCGGCGCGCGCAGGGTGGCGGCGGGCTGTGGCACAAGTTCGGCGCGTTGGCCCGTCCGGCTCCGGCACTCGGCGTTTTCGTCGCCGCGCTCGCCCTGCTGGCGGCGGGCGCGATCGAGTCGCGCGGCCTGAAGATCGGCGATGTCGGCAGCGGCGCGCCCGAGCTGCGCGCGGATTCGCGCTACAACCGCGACAGCGCCAGCATCGTCAGCCAGTACAACATCGGCTCGGATGCGCTCACCGTGGTGGTGGAGCCGACCGGCTTCGACGACGGCTGCCTGCACTACCCGGTGATGAGCGCGGTGGAACGCTTCGAAATGCATATGCGCGGCGTGTCCGGCGTGCAGTCGGTGGTGAGCGTGTCGTCGCTGGCCAAGGTGGTGATCGGCGCCTACAACGAGGGCAACCCGCGCTGGGAGGCGCTGCCGCGCAGCAGCGAGGGCCTGGGGCAGGGCGCCAAGGCCTACGACCCGGACAACGGCATGAACACGTCCAACTGCCAGGCGATCCAGGTGCTGATCTACACCGCCAACCACGAGGGCGCCACCATTGCCCATATCGTCCGTGAGATCCGCCGCTTTACCGCCGCCGACAAGACTCCCAATGTCGCGTTCCGGCTGGCAGGCGGCAATATCGGCGTGATGGCCGCCACCAACGAGGCCGTGGAAGAGGCCGAGGTGGCGATGCTGCTGGCGATCTTCGGCGCGATCACGCTGCTGTGCCTGCTGACGTTCCGCTCGTGGCGCGCGGTGCTGTGCATCATCGTGCCGCTGACGCTGGTGTCGGTGCTGTGCAATGCGCTGATGGCGCGCCTCGGCATCGGCCTGAAGGTATCGACGCTGCCGGTCATCACGCTGGGTGTTGGCGTTGGCGTGGACTATGGCATCTACCTGTACGAGCGCATCCAGCACCAGATCCGCGAGGAAGGGCAGGCGTTGCCGCAGGCATTCGCCGAGGCGATGCGCCAGCGCGGCTCGGCGGCGCTGTTCACGGCGCTGACGATGTGCATCGGGGTCGGCACATGGGCCTTTGCCGCGCTCAAGTTCCAGGCCGACATGGGGATCCTGCTGGCCTTCATGTTCCTGGTGAACCTGTTCGGCGCGGTGTCGCTGCTGCCGGCGCTGGCCGCGTGGCTGGGTGTCGAGCAGGAGGAGCGCGCCCGCGTGAAGGCAGGCGTTGCGGCAGATATTGCGGCAGGCGGAGACACGACGCCGCCCGCGCGTGCCCTCAAGTCCGATGCGGCTTGAACGTCGCGGATAAAAAGCGGAGAGACAGCATGCACGACACCCAGGCATCCGCAGCAACGGCTTTCACGCCGCTGCGCATCGGTCCGCTCACGCTGCGCAACCGCTTCATCAAGGCGGGCGCCAATGAAGGCATGACGCCGCACGGCTTGCCGACGCAGGCGCTGGTCGGGCACCACCGCGATCTCGCCGCCGGCGGCGTGGGCATGACCACGGTGGCCTACGCCGCCGTGGCCGACGACGGACTGACCTTCGCGCACCAGCTCAGCATGCGCCCGGAGCAGGTGCCATACCTGCGCGTACTGACCGACGCAGTGCATCGCGAAGGCGCGGCGGCCTGCCTGCAGATCACGCATGCAGGGTCGTTCACCACCATGCGCCACGGCGGCAGCCGCGCGCCGGGCAGCGCCTCATCCGGTCTCAATGCCTTCGGCATGATGCACGGCGTGTATTTCCAGCGCGCCATGCGCGAGGCGGACATGGCGCGCGTGGCCGGCCAGTTTGCCGCGGCGGCCAGGCTGGCGCGCGAAGCCGGCTTCGACGCGGTCGAGATCCATATGGGCCACGGCTACCTGCTCAACCAGTTCCTGTCGCCGCTGAGCAACCGGCGGCGCGACGCGTTCGGCGGCAGCGTGGAGAACCGCACCCGCTTCCCGGCCGCGGTGCTGCGGCAGGTCAAGGATGCCGTCGGCAACGGACTGGCCGTCTGCTGCAAGCTCAGCGTCAGCGACGGCGTGCCGGGCGGCAACCAGCCCGCGGACTCCGCCGTGACCGCGCGCATGCTGGAGGCGGAAGGCGCTGACCTGCTGACGCTCAGCGGCGGCCGCAACGTGGAAAGCCCGTGGGTGCTGTTCGGCAGCCCGATGCCTACGGCGCAGATGAAGGCCGCGGCCCCGACCGCGCTGGCGCGCTTCGGCATTACCATGCTGGAGCGCAGCACGCCGCGCGACCTGGCGTTCCGCGAGCTGTATTTCCTCGAGGCATCGCGCGTGGTGCGGCAGGCGGTGCGCATGCCGCTGGCTTATGTCGGCGGCGTCAAGTCGCTCGACAACGTGGCGCAGCTGATGGCGGAAGGCTTCGACTGCATCGCGCTGGCACGCGCGCTGATCCACGATCCCGCGCTGGTCGCCAACTGGCGCAGCGGCGCGGTGCGGCGCTCGGCCTGCGACAGCTGCAATGGCTGCGTGGCCAGGATCTACGATCCCGCCGGCGTCAGCTGCGTGCATGGCCCGGGCAACGATCCGGCGCTGACGCGCCTGGTCGCACTGCAGTAGTCCGATGGGACGATGAGGCAGCGGCCGGAGGCTCTTATCTTGAAGTTCCCACGGGATTTCAAGGAGACACCATGAGCCAAACCGGCATCAGCGGCTACAAGATCGAATCACGCCCGCCCGAGGCCCGCTACGCGCGCGGCTGGCACTGCCTCGGCCTGGCCGACGCCTATCGCGACGGCAAGCCGCACACACTCGATATCTTTGGCAGGCGCCTGGCGGCGTTCGCCGACTCTACCGGCGCCATCCGCGTGATCGACGGCTTCTGCCCGCACATGGGCGCGGACCTCAGCACCGGCACAGTGCAGGGCGACAACCTGGTATGCCCGTTCCACGGCTGGCAGTGGGGCGGCGACGGCGGCTGCAAGTCGATCCCTTATTGCAAACGCGTGCCGCCCAAGGCGCGCGTCGGCGCGTGGCAGACCTGCGAGCAGAACCGGCTGCTGTTCATCTGGCACGATCCAGAGGGCCGTCCGGCGCCGCCGGAGGTGGCGATTCCGCGCATTGACGCCTGCTTCTCGCCGGAGTGGTCGGAATGGGCCATGGACGAGATGGTGATCCGCACCAACTGCCGGGAGCTGGTAGACAATATCTCCGACATGGCGCATTTCGGCACCGTACACGGGTCGCCTGTCGACTATTTCGCCAATCTGTTCGAAGACCACAAGGCCACACAGCTGATGATCGGGCGCAGTGCCCGGCTGTCGGGCGATGCGCAGCTGACGGCGTTGTCGACTTACTTCGGTCCGGCGTACCACATCACCGACATGAGCGGCCGCATGGGCGACCAGGAGATCCACTCCGTCCTGCTCAACTGCCATGTGCCGATCGACCTGAACAGCTTCGTGCTGCGCTACGGCGTGCTGGTGAAGAAGATTCCGGGGCTGAGCGACGAGCAGAACCGCGCCATGGCGCAAGCCTACGTCGAGCAGGCGCGCCAGGCCTTCTATGAGGACGTGGCCATCTGGGACAGCAAGATCCGCATCGACAACCCGCTGCTGTGCGAAGGCGACGGGCCCATGTACCAGATGCGTGACTGGTACCAGCAGTTCTATACGGACGTCGAGCAGGTACGGCCGTCCAGCGTGGCGCGCCGCGTGATCGAGCTGAACCCGGGCAATATCGTGCCGCCGGCCCTGCGGCACGTGTTCGAGGACTGACCATGAAAACCGCAGTCATTACCGGTGCCGCGTCCGGCATGGGCGCGGCCGTGCGGGCGCGCATGCTGGCCGACGGTTGCCGGGTCATCGGCGTCGACCTGCGCGACGCGGACATCCTTGCCGATCTTTCCACCGCGCAAGGCCGCGCTGCGGCGATCGATGCTGTGCTGTCGCATTCGGGCGGCCGCATCGACCAGTTGATCTGCTGTGCCGGCCTGGGCCCGCATGTCGATCCCGCGACACTGGTGGCGTCGGTCAACTACTTCGGCGTGGTGGCGTTGCTGGATGGCTTGTTCGATGCGCTGCGCCACGGGCGGGATCCGTGCGCCGTGGTGGTGTCTTCCAGTTCCGCCACGCTGCAGTGCTGGGAGGGCAGCCCTTTGCGCGATGCCTACCTCGCCGTCGATGAGGCCGGCGTGCGTGCCTTGCTCGAAGCTGCCGCGGCGGCGGAAGCGACGCGGGACCAGGCTGGCTATATCGCCTATGCCAGCTCCAAGCATGCGGTGACGGCAGCTGCGCGGCAACGTGCCGGAGCCTGGGGGCAGGCGGGTGTTCGCCTCAACGTGGTGGCGCCGGGTGCGGTGGAAACACCGCTGCTGCAGGCGGGGTTGAAGGATCCGCGCTACGGCGATGCCATACGCGATTTCCTGCCACCGCTGGGTCGCCGTGCGCAGCCTGAGGAGGTGGCTGGTCTGATTACTTTCCTTTGCGGGCCGCAGGCAGGCTATATGCATGGCAACGTGGTGTTCATCGACGGCGGCGTCGATGCCGCGCAGCGTCCGCTGACGTTCTGAAGCGGTGGCGGCATGTGCCAATGCCGCCTGGTTTGCCCTCGCGACACGGCCGGAAAGCCTTGCCGTGGCATAGGGGGATCAGAACTCGAGCCCGACCTGGGCGGCGACGTTGTGCGATTTGGTGCGGAACAGTTCCGGCTTCTTGACGGGCCAGCCAAGCGTCACTTCGTAAGTCAGCGCCGCATCGTGGCACATGGCCCAGCGCCCGCGCGCCCCGATCACCGCGCCGATCAGTGTCTGGCCCACCAGGAACTGCGCGGAGGGACCGCCTACGTGACCGGCGTCAAAGCCGACGAACGCCTCCTGACGGGCGTTGCCGAGTTGCCAGGCGAGGTCGTTGCGCCAAGTGATGCCGTTTTCGGCCGCCAGGGTGAGTTGCTCATCGAAGCCGCGCACCGAATAGCGGTTGCCGATGGTGTAATAGTCGGATGGCAGGATGCGTGTGCGCGCGTACTGCATGCGGACATTGGTCTGGTAACGCAGGTGCTGGCCAGCCACCTGGAGCGGCACCATCAGACCGGCATTCGCCAGCACGATCTCCGATTTGCCAGCCCAGGACGGATCGCCGAGGACGAAGCCCGGCGCCTTCGAGTGCGCCGGCAGCGATCTGCGCCACGCCGCGCCAATGTCGAACACATTGGCGCCGAAGAACTGGCGGTGTGCTGCGCCGAACTCCAGGCCGACGAAGTCGCGGTGCTGCACGGCGAGGTCGATGCCGTCCAGCGTGCTGCTCGCTGTCTTGCGGAAAACCTTGCCGTACAGGCTGGTCTTGCCCGAGGCATTGCGGAATGGCACATAGCCCAGGCCCGCCTCGATCTGCGTGCTGCGCCCGCCGTAGACGATATCGCCCTCGAAGCCCGCTACGGTCTGGTGGTATTTCGACTGGTTGGCATCGACGAATGCGTTCCAGTAGCCAAACGGAATGCTGTAGTTGATGGCCGACGAGCGCGTGCCGGCGGCGCCGTTGCCGACGTCGGCATTGGTGTTGCCCGAGATCGTCAGGCTGTCATACAGGAACAGCGGCGAATCTACGGTCAGCGTGCCGCCCATCTGGTACTTGCCGGTGGACTCCAGGCCGCCGTTGTCGCCTGTCACCAGCGCATGCCAGCGCTTGCCCGTGCCGGGCTTGACGACCAGATCGGTGTCGCCTGGATTGTCACCGGGCACGAGGTCGATGCCGGCATCGGCCTGGCCCTGCAGGCGGCGCATGTTCTCCATGCCCTGGTCGAGGTCGCGCTGGTTGACCAGTCCGCCGGGACCAGTCGGCAGGGCCGTGCGCCACCAGCCGGGCGTGCCGTCGGCCTTGACGCCGGTGATGCGCCCGGCCACCACGCGCAGGCGCAACGTGCCGCTGGCGAGGTTTTGTTCGGGGATCAGCACGCGCGTGGTCACATAGCCCAGGGCGACGAGGCGTGCGGCGAAGTATTGCTGAATAGTCTCCAATCCCTTGCCGCCGACGCATTGGCCGGGCAGGATGCCGGCCTCGGCGCGCAGCCATTCGAAGTCTTCGGCGCCTTCCCATTCCGCGGTCAGAATCGGGAAGCACGGCGCCTCGGTGGGCAGGATCAGCTGCCCGGTTACGGTGGGTGTCTCGGGCGCGGGCGTCAATACGTCGGGACGGGCCAGGGCGCGTTCACGCGCGGCCCCCTGCTGTTGTTCCTGGCGGCGCTCGATGGCGTCGTTCGGAGTGACGGCCGGGAAGAACGGCAATGCCTGGGCAACCGCCAGCGAGGGGAACGACAGGAGGAACGGGACAAATGGAGAGGTAGCGCGCGCCTTGTGACGCGCGTTCTTGGTCTTGGGAAGCATGAATTAAAATGCCAGAAACATCAAACGGGCTTGCACAACCTGTAACGCTATGCAATCCATTTTTCGTAGGCGAAATAGAGAATCACGCCGAAGACGAATGCAAGGAATAGGACGTAGGAGATCTTTTCCGATCGACTCATCTTCTTCCATTGATCCGGTGTTGGGCCACCGCCGATTGCCATAGTTTTTTCCTTTACCTTGAATTCTCTTTTGTCGGTGAGGAATGACCCCATGGCATTAAGCCAAAGCTGATCCTTCCTGGTGACGCAACGCCAAACTCAATTGCCGTGGCACCGCCGTACGCGTGCGTAATCGCGGCATAACCATTGACGCGGAAAGGTGTTGGAATAGAAATGAAGGCTTGGTTTCCGTCGCCATTTATGAACGAATTGGTATCATTCCCATTGTTTGCCCCGAATATCCAGCCAAAGCTCATTGCTCCACCAAGTGAAAATGAAACTGCGGATGGATTTGTCAGGACCACCCCCGTGGAAAGATACTTCGTGCCGTCATGAAGATTCATCGCTCCGCCGACGGTGCCCGACAATGCTCCTCCGCTGACTGTTACGTAGTCGGGTAGCAAGCCACGGCCACCGGTACCTCCGATGCCAGCGGCACATTCCGCAGTGATACATCCGCTAGCAGCAGGGGTAAACAGGTTCTGCGGAGAAGTTGATGTCGATGCAGTTGACTGACCGAGGGTATCCGTACTCCAGTTGTAGGGCGACATTTCTCCCCCGGTCTTCCCCTGAATATAGGCGGCAAGCCCGGGATCAACGTTGGACTGAACCTGCTGAACCAAATAGCGGCCATTTCCGTTTTCGTCCTGACCCACCTCCCATTTTGCGCCCATGTCGCTGACACCGTTGGGGTTGTTCTTACCATCGACAACCATGCCGCTCGTCACATTCTCGCCACGCAGGGAGTTGCCACCCGCGCGCATCGCGTTCTCGATCTGCTCTGTCGTGTACTTTCCGCCGCTGTCTTTTGCCAGCTTGATCGCCAATGCTCGTTCGTCATTGCCGAGCTGGCGGTTGAAGCGATCCGTAGTGGACGCCGTAGCCGCGCCGGAGCCGCCGCCGAGAACCGCACCAATACTGCCTGCAGCAATATTGGCTGCAAGGTTACCAATCGCTTGATCAAGTTCGCTGCTGCCGGTGCTAACTGCGCTATTGGCGGCGTTAGCCAACTGGCTTAAATTGCCGCCGGCCAAGGATGCCGCGCCCGCGCCAGCCGCTCCGGCCAACGCATTGCCTCCACCCAGGCCGGCGACGAGTGCACCGCCCGCGCTGTGGAGTGCAGCGCGATACTCACCCCCTTCCTTCCAGCCGTCGATATCGGACTGGGCTGCCGCCATGGCCGCCTGGTTTTCGGCGCTCGGATCCTGGCGATACGCCTCCGCAGCAGCCTTGTACCGTTCTTCCGCCGCCGCCTGCTTAGCATTGGCAACCTGACCTACCGTCTTCGCTATTGCCTCGCCCGCCGCCAGCGCCGCAGCCATCGTGTCCGCCTGCTTGTCGAGCACGTTCTTCAGGTCGGGATTCTTTTCCACCGTAGTGTTCGTGGCGGCGGTGTCGCGCTTGAGGCTCGACAAGTCCTGCTTCTGATGCGCCTCGTCTCGGATCGCGATGGTGCCATCCGCAATGGCGCTGAGCGCCACGCCGTCCTGGCTGCCGCTCTCATGCTGCGGGATCATCGGGCTGATGCCGCCGGTGTTCCTGCCCGAGGTCTGGCCGCTGTTCTTCTCGCTGTTCTGTGGGCCAGCGGTAATGCCACCCGAAACGCCGAACGAGGTTGCGCTGTAGTCGGAGTGGCTCCGGATATCGCTGAAGCTGAGCGTGCCGGTGTCGAGCTGGTTCTTGTCCTTGCCGGCGGCGCTGGCGATCACCGCGCCCTTGAGGTCAGTATTGCCCTCCACCCGGATGTCGAAGCCGCCTTCTCCTGCGTAGATGCCCGATTGCTCGCTCACGTTCGCGTAGTTGCCGCTGGCCTTGCCCTGGCTCGCGGAGCCGCTGGCCGAACCGCCGCCCTGGCTGATGCTGAAGCCGCCACCCGTGCTTTCCTGCCGGGCGCGCACCTTTTCGGTGTCCTGGCGGCTGGCAATGTTCAGGTTGCCGCCGACATCGCCCAGCACCTTGCCACCGCTCACCGTGGCGCCCAGGATATTGGTGTCGTTGCCCGACACCAAGGTGACGGACTCCTTGCCGGTCACATGGCTGTTGGCCTGCGTGGCGCCCTGGCTGTCGGCGTTGCCTCTGGCCGTCGAGGCCGAGGCCGAGGCGCCAAAGCCTGCGTTGTTCGGACCCATGCCGTAGGAGACACCGACGCTGGCGCTGCTCGACTTGTTGGTGCTGTGGCTCTCGTTCGTGTCCGTGGCCGACACGATGTTGATGTCATTCTTCACACCGAGCACCACCTTGTTGGCGTCGATGTTCGAGCTGATGATGTTCAGGTTGCCGGCCGTCCCGTTGCCATTGGCATCCACGCCCGTGGCAGTAAAGGCGGTCGTGCCGCCCGCTGACACGTTGGACCCATTGTGAAGGGTGCTGTCCTCGGTAAGGGTTTGCTTGCTCCGGCTATTGCCGAAAGACAGGGTAAGCGCGGCGCCGCCGGCAAGTCCATCCTTGGCGAGCGATGTGGCGGCGTCGTAGGCATCGCGCCCGGCGGCCATGCCCCACAGCGCCGAGGCGCGTCCGTCCTGGCTCTGGCTGGCCGAGATGACTTTGTTGCCCGCATTGATCGCCGCGCCGATGGCGCCGCCCGACACGCCCAGCGTGAAGCCGCTTTGCTTGACCTCATGCGTCTCGTCATGGTGCTGGCGGTTCTGCGCGGCCTCGATGGTCACGTCGGCGCCCACACCGGTGATGTCCTTGGCGGCGATCAGGTCGCTGCCAGTGAGCTTCAGCGTACTGCCCGCATTCATGTGCACGCTGCCACCCGTGGAGCCTACCAGGCTGCCCACTTGCTGCGTGCTGTTGTCGCTGACGGTGTCCTTCTGTTCGCGCTTGCCGTAGGAGAGGCCGGAACCGGTGGCGCCAAATCCGGTCTTCTTCTCCTCCTTGAAGCTGTAGGACGAGGACGTGGTCTCTGCCGTGCCGATGGCGATATTGCGTCCGGCGTCGAGGGTCACGTCGTGCGTGGCGGCAATGGTGCTGCCAGAGGTGTTCAGGTCACGACCCGCCGTCATGTCAACCGTGTCGCCCGAGAAGGTGCTGCCGAGCGCCTCAGTGCGGCTTGCCGCGTCGATGGTATGGGTGGACTTCTTCGACAGGACGCCGCCGCTTTGCTTCGACTGCTCGTCGCGTATCGCCGCGCTTGCCTCAACGGCCTTCACGTTGATGTCACGGGTCGCGCTGACGGCGAGGGCGCCGTCAGCGTTCACGTACGCGGCCTTGGCATTGATATCCCGGCCGGCAACGAGCGCTACATCGTGGCCGATGATCTGTGAGCCGAGCTCCGCGCTGCGCGCCACGCTGGAGCGGTTCTTCGCGTCCGCGACGGCATCGAAGCTCTCGGCGACCTTCACCGTGTCCAGGTTGATATCCCGCCCGGCGCCCATGCCGAGGCTGCCGGTTGCCGTGATGCTGGCCGCCTGGCTATTGATATCCCGGCCCGCTACGAGCACGGCATTGTCCACGTCCACGCTCGCGACGCCGCTTATTACGGTGCGGCTGGCGGTGGATTCGCCGGCCTTGTTGCTGTCCGAGGCTGTGGTGGTGGACAGGTTGATGTCC
Organism: Cupriavidus sp. IK-TO18; assembly: GCF_015549295.1. NCBI lineage: Bacteria > Pseudomonadati > Pseudomonadota > Betaproteobacteria > Burkholderiales > Burkholderiaceae > Cupriavidus > Cupriavidus sp. IK-TO18. Next base: position 75,331 of record NZ_JADGMP010000012.1, on the reverse strand, counting down.
CTGCCGGCCGTGGCTGCCAACTCGCCGGCACTGATCCTGCCCGCCAGATTCTCGATATCCTGCTTCGCGTGCAATTCCATGTTGCCGGCTGACAGCGTGCCGCGCTCGTTACGGATATTGCCGGCATCGATCAGCATCACGTCGCGCGCCGCGATGGTGCCGGTGTTCTTCACATCCCCGCCGGTCTGGATCGCCATGTTGCGCGCCGTGATCAGCGTGCCGTCGCCCTTGAGGTCGCCCTCGCGCACCTTTAGGTAAACCTGTGGCACCAGCACCTGCTGCGTGGAGCCGTCCGGCAGCGTGACGGTCTTCTCGACCAGCCAGACGATGTCGGTGGTGAGCGCCTGCATCTGCTCAGCGGTGAGTGCCGTCCCAATGGTCAGGGAGAACTGTTTGGCGAATTCGGCGCCCAACTGCATTAGCGCCTTGTACTGGGCCTCATTGTCGGTGTAGTCCCCAACGAAGCGCTGGCCGGTGCCGAGCATCACGGCGTCGGCCACCAGCCGCGCCTCATAGAAGCCGTCGCCCAGGCGCTTGAGGGCCCTGGTCGGGTCCTGGCCGAGCTGGGTCAGCATGTAATCGCTGGACAGCCACTGGCGCTGGTTGGTGAAGCGCGGGTCGGTCTCGATCAGGTAGCGCGCGCCGGGGTCGGTGCGCGTGACGAATAGCGCGTTGCCGGGCATCGCCAGCGACGGGGTGACAGTGCGGATCAGCTCGCCGCCCAGGCGCCCTCCGGCCGTACTGCCGCCGGGATTTAGCGACACCTGCATCAAGCTTGGCGCGCTGGCAATCGGGCCGGTGCCGGCCTTCGGGTCGACGGACGCACCGCTGCCAGGGACCGTTTGCAGATGCTCCTGCGTGGTGCCCGTTGCCAGAACCAGCGGAAGCGTCAGATTGAGCGGAGCCAAGGGGGAGCTGTCGCTGCGCCGGTCCGGTGCGTTGACGCCGCGATTGATGTAGTGCCACGCCTGGGTGCCGGTGCTAGTCTCGAAGCGGGTGCCGGTATAGCCTTCGTTGCGTACTGGTGCCGGCGCGGTCAGTGTGCCGCCGACGGCAATCTCGCTCTTGTCGTTGGCCACGGCCCCGTTGATCGTGGCATTGCCGCCAACCAGCAATCGGGCGGGATCGGTATGCAAGACCACCTCCTCGCGCACTTGCGTCTGCTTGTCCACGGAATAAAAGTTGTCGACAGTGCGCGCGTGAAAATCCTTGTTGAAGGCAACGATCCTTTCGTTTAGCGCTTCATATTTCGCAACATTGGCGCCTTGCCAGTCGCGGTACTTCTGGTATGCGGCATTGCACGCCGGCGGGGCGTCGATCTCGCACGGTGCGGCATAAGGAGGAGGCGCACTGTCGGGACGCTCGACCTTCAGCTTGTCCCAGATCGGGTGGTCGGGTGGATAGTTGTACTGCTGCGTCACCAGCACCGGATTTCCGTTTGCATCCTTCTCGTAGTGCGAGGTGTAGGCCAGACCCAGCGGCGACCACTGTTCTTGTGGCAGGCCGCCGTAGTAGTCCAGGTAATAGGGGTCCTGCCAAGGCATCACTGGTCCGGCCTCGCCGTCGGGGCGGCGCGACCAGTCGAACGGCGGACCGAATTCAGCAAATGGATATTGCTCCGAGGGCAGCAGCAGCACGCGTGCCACGCCTTTCTGGTTGCCATCGCGGTACAGCCAGCCAAGGTCCGTGCCTGGATGGAAGTAATCGTCCTTGCCGCTCCAGTCGAAGATAAGCGCTGTGGTCGGGTCGATATCGTCCATTGACCCCTTGAGGCGGTAGACCAGAGTCCTTTTCACGCCGGTGTCCGTCTCCTGGGCCTCGAAATGGCTGTTTTCGTTGCGGATGCTGGCCGCGTTGATGTTGGCGTCGCGTGCCACATCGATGACGGCCGAGGCGTTGGTGAGCGAGCTGGCCTGTCCCGTGGCTTTGCCCTCGGCGTCCAGCGCACCGCCGACGTTCAGGTCCTGCGACGACAGGATGAGCGCGTGCTCGCGGTTGACGATGTCCGGCGCGCCCAGGTTGACATCCCCGGTGCGCGAGGCGATCACGGCCCCTTTGCCAGTGGCGGCGTCCTGGTCGTTCAGGATCTGCACGCCGGCGCCGATGGCAACAGCGTCCCCGAAGATGCGGTCGGTATTGGTGACCGTCGTGCCGGCCTGCACACGCACCGTGCCGCCTTCGATCAGGCCGCTGTTGGTGACTGCCTCGTCGGCGCGCACGGTGTTGGCGACTTCGCCGTACAACTCCCCCGAGTTGTCGACATTGCGGGCATGTACGTCGATCGAGTTGGCGGACAGCATCTTGCCGCTGTTGACGATATTGCCAGCGGTGTCGAAGGTCAGGTTCCCGCCGGCGGCGAGCGTTTTGGTGTTGGTGAAGTCGTTGGTCAGGTGGATATCAACATCCCCCTTGGACCGCACTGTACCGTCGCCGGAAAGGCTATTGCCAACGATGGCGAGCCGGGTGTCGGCCGCCAGCAGGCCATCGGTGTTGGTGGTGGCGCCGACATTGAACTGCGCGGTGCCGCCCGAAGTCATCTCGCCCCGGGTGTTGTTGAACGTCGCCGAGGCGACCGTCATGGCTGTGTCGGCCCGTAGGGCACCATCGATATTGTCGATGGTGCTGGCGGCGATCCGGACGCTGCCGCCTTCCATACCTTTCGGCGCCGCGTCGGTCCCGCCGAGCGTGCTGCGGTTCACCACCGTGCTCGCTTGAACGTCGAGCAGGCCGCCGGCATGGGCAAAGCCCGCCGTGTTGTCGAAGCCGCCGGTCAGGCGGATTGTCGCGTCGCCTTTCGAGGCGAGATAGCCGCTGTTGTTGGCCAGGCTCCCGGCGGTCACGTCAAGCGGCCCACCGGTAACGAACTTGCCTCCGGAGTTATCGAGGATCGTCGCATTGACCTTAGCCGACTGCTGCCCGGAGACCGTCCCGGCCTGGTTGCTGAAGACCCCCGTGGCGAGCGTCAATGGCCCGTCGGCGACTGTCAGGCCACCGTTGCCGTTGTCGTACAGGTGCCCGTGCGTGTCTGCCACCAGCAGTCCGGTGGACTGCACCACACCTCCGCGGTTGTCGAAGAGGCCCGTGTCGGTTTGGACGCTGGCACCCGAGATCTCACCGGCGTTGTTCGTGAGCGCCTGGCCGCCGGTATCGGCCTTGAGCGCCTGGACTGCCGACAGTTGCCCATGGTCGTTGGTGATGGCGCCGCCGACAATGACCAAGTCCCTGGTCGCCAGGGCCTTGCCGGCGGTGTTGTCCAGAGCGCCATTCAGGGTCAGGTTGTCCTGCACGGAGCCGATCACGCCGCCGCGGTTGGCGATGGTCGCCCCAGCTACAGTCGTCGCTCCGGTGCCGGCTACGGTGGCGCAGGCATTGTCCACGGTATGCGATGCGGCGACGCGCAGTGCGCCGGCACTGGTGATGGCGCCGTTCTGGTTCAACACGGTAGCGCCGCTGACCTGGCCGCCGTTGGTGCCGGCCACGATGGCGCCGCCCCGGTTATCCACCCTGCCGCCGGCATTGACCTGCAAGGCAGTGGCTTCGAGCCGCGCGTTCTGGAGCGTGATGTCACCCGAGGCGTTCAGGGTGGCAGTGTTGTGCGCGACGGTCGTACCGTTGGACAGGTCCAGCGTTGGCGCCGACAGGTTGGAATCGGCCCCGGTGACGAGCTTGCCGCTGGACTGGATGGCGGTGCGCGCGGCAAGGCTGGCCGTGCCCGCGCCGGTGACGCTGGCATTGGCATCGACCCCGGCGCCGATGGTCCCGGTGTTCACAATACGCTCGGCGAAGCCCAGCAGATCCGTGCCGGCCGCCATCGTTCCGCTGTTGGCCAGCTGCCCCGGCGTGCTGCCATTGATGGCGCCGCGCGTAGTGATGGTGCCGGCGTTATCGATGTTGGTCCCGGCAACGTTGGCGCCACCCTCGGACTGCAGGCGGCCACCCGGCACGATGCGCACGTCCCCATTGTTGTCCACGACGATATCGCCAGCGCGGGTTGTGATGCCGCCGCCGACATTGAAGCCGATGCCTTTTTCGGTCCCGATGAGACGTACCGAATTCGCGTACATCGACCCCAGCGCCGCCGCATCCAGCGCGAACTGCGGCGCGGCGCCCGTGCCCGCCTGCGGCGTGGCGTTGAGCGTCGAGTGGTCAATATGGTTCGCGCCTGCAATGGCGTTCAGGTGCCTGGCCCACAGTTCGGCGTTAATGCTGATTGAGCGCGCCAGCAGATCGACCTGCGCCTGCGGGCTGGACAGGCCTGGGCCATCAATCCCGATATGGCCTTCCCGCACATCGAACCCGGTCAGGCTGCCATCGGCCCCAAACACCGGGCGCCCCGTTGAAAGCGTGAAGCGGTCTGCATTGATCACGCCGCAGCCCGAGCAGGTGATGCCCGCGGGGTTGGCCAGGACCAGGTTGGCGCGATTGCCGGCGATTTCCTGCGCCCCTAGCAATTGTGACGGATTGGGTTGCGTCACCTGAACCACGATATTGCCGGCACTGCTGTTGCCCAGCTGCACGTTGCCCTGAACCCAGCCCGCAATCCGGGTCTGCGAGTTCTGGCCGCCGTTGTTCAGCACCACGCCGGACGGGCCTACGTTGTACTGGATGAAATTGTTGACGCTGGTTCCACCGTTGCGTTGGGGCGGGGCGATGTTCACGACCGGGACGCCATTGGACGCGACCCCGACCACCGGACGTTGCCCTGGCACATTCCTGTCCGCCTGGATCGGCAGCGTCTGCGCCGCTACGGGGACGCCCATCATTGCCGTCGTCACAGCGGTGAGCCATAGCACCGGCACGAACGCCGTTGTCGCGCCGCCGCGCGTTCCGCCATGGCGGCCCTTGGCGCATCCCGTCGCGCTTTCGCGAACTGCCACCAGCATGCCGCGAACGGCATTGAATACCAGCCGATAGAGTCTTGTGTTCATGATGGCTCTTGTCTTGCACAGCTTCACCCGGCGAGAACACCGTCCCCGGGCACTGGCATCGCGCTGCCATCGTTGATGTGCACCGGGCCTGGATCGCCAGCGGTCAAAGAAAAGGCGGACGGGTTGAGGTCACCGCCAGAGCAGCGGTGCACGGCAGGAGGCACGCACCGCAATGTGCAAGGGTATCGACGGCAGGCCGATAAGTTGCTGGGACGAATCCGACTTTGAGACGGGAATTTCTCAAAGGTGGGCTTGCGGCCAATCCACGAGGGGCTTATGGCGCATGGCTACGCCGGCGCAGTGGCGAGGGAAGGAGGAAGGAAGGGGAGACGTGGCGCGGCCGGGCGAAGACTCGCCCGGCCGGATCATGCGATGTGGTCAGGTACCCGATCCGCGCGCGGCGTCCGGGGAGAAGAACGCTTCGGTGAACTCAGGGCTGTTGTTCAGCTGGAACATCGGGCCTTCGTTGGTCAGGCGGTCCGCAAAGTAAGCGCCGGAAATCAGGTCATGGTAGAACACCGCGGTCGGATGATAGCGGCGCGCATCGTAGGCGTAGACCGAGGCCTGCAGGTTGGTGCGCCACAGCTGGCCGCGGCCATCGTAGTTGTCGGCGGCGAGGGCTTGCCAGGTGTCTTCGTCGAGATACAGCACGCGCTTCGCATACTGGTGCCGGAAGCCGGACTTGAGCGTTGCTTCCAGGATCCATACGCGATGCAGCTCATAACGCATGACGTCAGGGCTGGCATGGCCGTTGGTCAGCAGGTCCTTGTACTTGATCGACGTGCTCAGCAGCTTGTAGTTGTGGTACGGGACATAGATCTCCTTCTTGCCGACGATCTTCCAGTTGTAGCGCTCGCCGGAGCCGTTGAAGAGGCGGTCGTCATCCACGGTGCGGAAGCCGCCGGGGCCCTGCGGCTGGTCGAAGCCGAATTCCGGCGCCTGGCGCACGCGCCGCGTGCCCGGGTTGTAGATCCAGGTGCGGTTGGTGTCGGAGCCTTCCTGGTCCCACACGGCATAACCCACGATCACCTGGCCCCGGTCGCGCAGCGGCAGGTCGGTTGCAGTGCGGAAGAAGGAGCGCTCGTTGAGCGTGTTGTGCGGGTCGAACTTGCCGTTGTTGCGCGGCGAGAGGATGCTGTACGAGACCCGTCCCCATGCGATCGAGCCGTTCGGGTAGACCACGGCCTGGTCGTACTGCGCCTTCTCGGTGCCGACGGCCGACGAGAAGCGCTGGTTCCACAGCAGCTCCATGGCCGTCTTCGGGATCGGGTAGGGCACTTGCGGGCCCGCGTCCTTCAGGCCGTTGGCATCGCTCGTCATCTTGACGGTGGTGGCGTAGGTGCGGACGTCCTTGTAGACGGTGTCTTCGTAGCGGAAGTCGCGATGGCTGGCGTACACCGGCATCTTGAAGGTATCGGGGTACTTCTTGAACAGCGCCTTCTGGCCGTCGGTCAGGCGTTCGGCATACTGCGCCACGTTTTGCGCCGTGATGACGAACAGCGGTTTTTCGTCGGCGTACGGATCGGGATAGCGATCGCCGCGCTGGTATTTGACGCCTGGCGGCGTGCCCAGCCACTTGCCGGACCATGCGGGCACATCGCCGTCCTTGCTGGCGGCCCGCTCCGCGCCCATCGGCGTCAGGTTGCCGTCAAGCTGCTTGAGGTCTTCGGGGGTGACCTTCGCCCACGATGCCGCGGCCAGTGCCATGCTGGTCACCAGCAGGCTGCCGCGCAGCAGTCTATGTGTAGTGGATGTCATTGCAGTCTCGCTCCTAGGGGAATGGCCGGCGACGTCCGTGCCTGTGGTCACAGGGTAGTGACGGCGCCGCGGCCGGGAATCGTTGGAACGGACTAGTGGATTTCCCTAGCCTGTCGGAGCGAGGTGTAAACAAGAAGAGGCCGGGTAACTACCCGGCCTCATAGCAACCTGGCGGCCAGCGGCCGCTGGCCGGATCAGGCTTCCATCACTTCGCCGAAGCGCTGCAGGTGATAGTCGCTGTCGCCCAGCAGCTGGTCCAGCATGGTCAGGCGCTTGAAGTAGTCGCCCACGGACAGCTCGTCGGTCATGCCCATGCCGCCGTGCAGTTGCACCGCCTGCTGGCCGACAAAGCGCCCGGCGCGGGCGACCGTCACCTTGGCGGCCGACAGCATGCGGCGGCGCGCGGCAGGATCGGTTTCGTCCAGCGCCTGCGCCGCCACGTAGGCCATCGACAGCGCCAGTTCCTTCTGCACCAGCATGTCGGCCATGCGGTGCTGCAGTGCCTGGAAGCTGGCCAGCGGCTTGCCGAACTGCTGGCGCGTGCCCAGGTATTCGCCGGTGATCTGGATCAGCTTTTCCATGGCGCCCGCGCCTTCGGCGCACAGCGCAGCGATGCCGTGCTCGAGGCCGACGCCCAGCGCCGCCAGGCCGTCGGCGGCCTGGCCCACCAGTGCGCTGGCCGGCACGGTGACGTTCTGCAGCGACAGGTCGGCGGCGCGCAGGCCGTCGATGGTGGGATAGGCGGTCACGCCAAGGCCTTTGCTGTCGCGCGGCACCAGGAACAGTGCGATCTCGTTGCTGCCGGATACCCGTGCGGTCAGCAGGTAGGCGTCGGCGGCGGCGCCGTGCCAGACCACGCTCTTGCTGCCGCTGATCACGTAGCCGTCGCCGCTGCGCTCGGCGCTGGCGCGGGCCGATTCCGGGCGGTAGCGCGTGGTTGGCTCCAGATAGGCCAGCGTGACGATGCGCTCGCCAGAGGCGATCGCGGGCAGCCATTCCTGCTTCTGCGCGTCGCTGCCGCAGGCGTTGAGGATGGAGGCGGCCATCACGCCGCTGGGCGTGACCGGCTCGAGCACCAGGCCGCGGCCCAGCTCGCGCTGCACCACCAGCTGGCTGGCGGCGCCTTCGCCGAAGCCGCCGAAGTCCGCCGGCACGGTCAGGCCCAGCACGCCCATCTCGGCGAGCTTGTTCCACACGCCGCGATCCAGGCTTTCGCCCTGGCGCGCGCTCTTGCGGCGGGCCTCGAAGGTGTATTCGGTATCGATGAAGCGACGCAGGCTGTCCGCCAGCATCTGTTGCTCTTCGCTGTAGGTGAAGTCCATGTCAGCTATCCCTTCAGAAACCCAGGATCATCTTGGAGATGATGTTCTTCTGCACTTCGGTCGCGCCGCCGTAGATGGAGGTCTTGCGCATGTCGTAGTACGTAGAGGAGGCGGGGGCGGCCCACTCGGGGCCGGACACCGGCTGCGTGGCGCCCGGCTCGAGCCAGTCCGGCGAATACGGCCAGGCGTTGGGGCCGGCCACTTCCATCATCAGCATGCCCAGGTCCTGCTGCACTTCCGAGCCGCGGATCTTGACGATCGACGCTTCCGGTCCGGGCGTGCCGGCGGCCTGCGTGGCGACGCGCAGCAGCAGCATTTCCAGCGCCATGATGTCCATCTCGACGCGGGCGATCTTGTCGCGCATGCGCACGTCCTCGATCAGCGGGCGGCCGGCGCCGTCGGTGGCCTGGCTGGCGTAGTGCTTGAGCTGGCGCAGCTCGCGGTGGCAGTGGCCGATGCCGGCAATGCCGGTGCGCTCGTGGCCGAGCAGGTATTTGGCGTAGGTCCAGGCGCGGTTCTCTTCGCCGACCAGGTTCTCCACGGGCACTTCCACGTCTTCGAACCAGGTCTCGTTCACGTCGTGGCCGCCGTCGAGCGTCTTGATTGGGCGTACGGTCACGCCGGGCGATTTCATGTCGATCAGCAGCATGGAGATGCCTTCCTGCGCCTTGGCATCGGGATCGGTGCGCACCAGGCAGAAGATCCAGTCGGCGAAGTGGGCCATCGTGGTCCAGGTCTTCTGGCCGTTGACGATGTACTTGTCACCCTTGCGCACGGCGCGGGTCTTCAGAGAGGCCAGGTCGGAACCGGAGCCCGGCTCGGAATAGCCCTGGCACCAGAAGTCTTCCACGCCCGGGATGCGCGGCAGGAAGCGCTGCTGCATCTCGGGGCTGGCGTATTTCATCAGCACCGGGCCGATCATGGTCAGGCCGAACGGCAGCAGGCGTGGCGCGCCGGCGCGGAACGTCTCGATTTCAAAGATCAGGCGCTGCAGCGCGGTCCAGCCGGTTCCGCCCCATTGCGTGGGCCAGGTGGGAGCGCCCCAGCCGTGGGCCTGCAGGATGCGGTGCCAGCGGACGTAGTCGTCCTTCTCGACGCGCTGGTGGTTGAGCACCTTGTTGCGGATGTCTTCCGGCAGGCTGGCCTGCACGAAAGCGCGGACTTCCTCGCGGAAGGCCTGTTCCTCGGCGGTGAAACGCAAATCCATCTGAATGTCCCCTCGTTACGCGGGCGTCCGCTGCTGGCAAGCAACCGGTGCAGCCCTAGGTGTGCCGGCCGATTGTAGGGCGCGGGGCGTTCTCCATTGCTTTATCAATCATAAAGTCGCCCTTCGTGCCGGCGGAACCACCTGAGCCGGGTGGTGGTGGCGTGGACGAACACGGCCTTAGCCAATTCCAAATACCGCGGCGCGCAGCCTTGCCGCAAACTGGCACGGCCTGCTCAAGTGCGTCGGGGTGCATTCCGGCGCATTTGCCGCCGGCAAGCATCGCCAACCCAGCCGTATCCCGAACGAGCCCAGCCGCATGTCTTCCTTCCGCCCCGAATACATCCACGATATCCCCCGCCACTGGGCCGCGCAGACGCCCGCCGCGCCTTGCCTGTTCGAAAGCGGCGCGGTGATCAGCTATGGCGAACTGTGGCAGCGCATCGAAGCGGCGCGCGACTGGCTGGCGGCGCAGGGCGTGGGCGAAGGCGACCGGGTCATGATGGTCGGCGAGAACTGCAACGAGATGGTGGTGACGCTGTTCGCCAGCAGCCTGCTGCATGCCTGGCCGATCCAGGTCAACGCGCGCTTGTCCGCGCGCGAAATCGACAATATCCGCGACCACGCCCAGCCGGCGCTGGTGCTGTTCACCGGCCATGTGTCCGACGTGGCCGCCGCGCACGGTGCGCGGCTCGGCGCGCAGGCCAGCGCCTGCCCCGTCTTTGCCGACGGCATGCTCGCACTGCGCGCAGCCAGCGCGCCGGAACGCGTGGCCAGCGAACAGGCGCGCCAGGTCGCCACGCTGATCTATACCTCCGGCACCACCGGCGCGCCCAAGGGCGTGATGGTGCCGCATGTCGGCCTGACGCACTTTGCCCGCATCTCCGCCACCTCGCGCGACATGGGGCAGGCGGACGTGGCCTACGGGGCACTGCCGATGTCGCATATCTTCGGCATCGCCACGGTGCTGATGGCTACCCTTTACGCCGGTGCCAGCCTGTTCCTGCGCCCGCGCTTCGACGGCAACGACGTGTTCGAGGCGCTGGCGTCGCCCGGCGTCACCATCCTGCAAGGCGTGCCGACCATGTTCACGCGCATCCTTGCGGTGGCGGCGCAACATGGGGCAGGCCCGGGCAAGTATCCGCGCCTGCGCTACCTGTACACCGGCGGCGCGCCGCTCGATCCCACGCTCAAGCGCGACGTAGAAGCCCTGTTCGGCCAGCCGCTGCACCATGGCTACGGCATCACCGAATATGCCGGCTCGCTCTTCATCACGCGCTTGGACGCGCCGCGTGCCGACTGCTCGGCCGGGCATATCGTCGAAGGCGTCGAAATCGAGATTACCGACGATGCCGGCACGCCTCTGCCCGCAGGCGAGCGCGGCCAGATCCGCGTGCGCGGTCCCGGCGTGATGCTTGGCTACTACCGCAACGCGGAGCAGACGGCTGATGCGCTGTTGCCGGGCGGCTGGCTCAACACCGGCGACCTGGGCTACCTGGATGCCGACGGGGCGCTGTTTATCTCCGGCCGCTCCAAGGACCTGATCATCCGCTCGGGCTTCAATGTCTACCCGATCGAAGTCGAGTCGGTGATCAACGCCTTCCCCGGCGTGCGCCAGTCGGCGGTGGTGGGGCGCCCCGCCAGCGACGGCAACGAGGAGGTGGTCGCCTTTATCGAGACGCAGGAAGGCGCCAGCGTCGATCCCAAGGCGCTCGACGCCTACCTGCGCGAGAGCCTGGCCCCCTACAAGCGCCCGGCCGAGATCCGCACCGTCGACGTCATTCCCACTACTGCCAGCGGCAAGCTGCTCAAGCAGCCGCTGCGCGCGCTGCTGGACTGAGCGCCTGAATCCCTTTACCGGGCTGGCGGCATACGCCGGCCCGGGCATTTCAGCCCTATCTGGAGGAGACAACAATGAAAACCTGGACCACACTCGCGGCACTGACCACGACCCTGTTGCTGCAGGGCGCGGCCTGGGCGACGGACGCCTACCCGTCGCGGCCGGTCAAGCTGCTGGTGGGCTATGCCCCCGGCGGCCCGGTCGACACCGCCGCGCGCATCTACGCCGAGCAGCTGGGCCGCGTGCTCAAGCAGCCGGTGGTGGTGGACAACCGCGCCGGCGCCAGCGGCGCCATCGCCGCCGACATGACCGCCAAGGCGACGCCGGATGGCTATACGCTGTACTTTGTCGCCAGCCCCACCATGACCATGACCCCGCTGATCCAGCGTTCGGTCAACTTCAACCCGGTCAAGGATTTCACCTACATCGGCCTGATCACCGACTACACCAACGTGCTGTTGGTGAACAAGGATTTCCCGGCAAAGAACGTCGGGGAGCTGGTCGACTACGCGCGCAAGCATCCGCAGGATGTCTCGTTCGGCTCGGCCGGCGTGGGCGCATCGAACCACCTGTCGGCGGAACTGCTGGCGCAGATGAATGGCGTGAAGATGCTGCACGTGCCGTACAAAGGCAATTCGCCGGCGATGGCGGACGTGATGAGCGGCAAGGTGACCTTCATGTTCGATATCACCGGCACCGCCATCGGCCATATCAACGGCGGCAAGGTGCGCGCGCTGGCGGTCACGTCGAAGACGCGCAATCCGGCGCTGCCCACGGTGCCGACCATGATCGAGTCGGGGCAGAAGGACTATGACCTGACTGGATGGTATGCCCTGATCGGGCCGCAGAAGCTGCCGGCGGATGTGGTCGACAAGCTGGTGAAGGCGCAGAAGGCCATCGGCGACGATCCTGCTTATCGGCAGCGGATGGCGGCGGGTGGGTATGACGTCAATGTCAGCACGCCGAAGCAGCTTGGGGATCGGATCCAGCGGGAGCTGGCGCTGTGGGGTGGGGTGGTGAAGAAGGCGGGGATTCAGGCGGATTAAGGGGGATTTTGGGGGCGCTACGGTTAGCTCGGCGTCCTTTCGCCGTGCCCGTGCATGGCGCCTTTGATTTGATGTTGTCGGCCGTTGAACCAGGCGGTTCAAACTGCGACAACATTTCACCAGTGCCACAGATCAAGTCGTGGCCCGAACCCGCAATTCTTCGCAACATGGAGCTTGGCCGCTTCTGAAACTGCCTTGACGTATCGATCCTTCACAATCTGCGCCTTGATTGTGAACGGCAAGCGGCTCTAGACTGACTGGGCTCCTGACACAGCAGGAGCCGGGAGTGAGAACCTGGTTAACGCTACCTCATCTTCGATCTTACGGAGGTCAGTAATGCTCCAATCCAGCCTCGAACCCGACGCCTTCATCCCGCCTCGACTAGATGATTCGCTTTCGCGTTTCAGTCCCGAAACCCGGCGCGCAGCGCGTGAGGACGCGCTACCTGTCCCCCGGCAACTCTTGTTATTGAATCTGCTGGATCAAGCCGATGCGATTGTGCGAGGCGCGGCCTGCGTACTGACATTGGTGACACACAGCGATTGCGACGCACAGGAAGAAGGAAGCGTAGTCTTGCGGGCGACTACGCTGGATGCCTTGCGAGAGCTCTGCCGGACCTCACTTGGATTGCTGGCCGACAGGGTAGAACAAGTCGCGGAGGGAATTGAGGACGCGATGCCCGGGTAACCAATCGAGGTTGGGCGCTGATTCCCTGAGATGGCAGGCGCCCTTCATGCTCAGAGAATCAGCGCCTGCAGCATCCGCCTGCGGCCCTCGCCCCTTTACCCTTCTATCTCAGCCCACCCCTGCATCGCCTGCCCACCAGCATCATCGCCCGTCCAAAGCACCAGCCGGCCAGCCTGCTCCGGATCGGCCGCGCCGCCAACGGTGATGGTGTCCTGATCAAACAGCGGCGCCAGCCCCCGGAACCCAAAACGCTTCACGCGCGCCTGCGGCTGCTCGCGTGCCACCAGGTCCAGCATCAGCATGGCCTGCATCGGCCCATGCACCACCAGGCCGGGATACCCTTCAACATCGCGGGTATAGCTGCGATCGTAGTGAATACGGTGGCCGTTGAAGGTCAGCGCCGAATAGCGGAACAACATGACCGGGTCGGCCTGCAGCGTGCGCTGCCATTGCGCGGTGTGTTCCAGGCGCGGGCGCGGCGGCTGCGGCTTGGACGGGTCCGGCATGGCGCGGTAGACGATGTCGTGGCGCTCGTTGATCGCGGTCTTGCCGTTGACGGTCAGTTCATGGTCGACCGCGACGAACCACAGTTCGCCGCTGCGGCCGGTCTTGTACTGCACGTCTGCGATGGTGGAGGTGCGCGTGACGGTATCGCCGATATGCAGCGGATGGCTGAAGGTCAGTTCGCTGCCGGCCCACATGCGGCGCGGCAGCGGCACCGGCGGCATGAAGCCGCCGAGGTGCGGGTGGCCGTCGCGGCCGATGTCGCGTTGCTGCGCGCGCGGCAGGAAATACAGCCAGTGCCACAGCGGCGGCAGCGGGCCGGCGGCGACCGCCTCGGGGTCGAGGTCGAAGGTCGCGGCCAGGCCGATCACCGGTTCGGGCGACAGCGTTTCGGTGCGCGATTCGCTGCGGCCGATCCAGCCGCGCAGGCGTTCGAGTTCGGAAGTGGCGTCAGTCATGGGCTTGCAGGTTCGGGGTGGACAGGAAAAGCGGGGCGCTATTGCGCCAGCGCCAGCAGGCGTTTCGCCTGCTCGATCACGGGCCGGTCGACCATCTTGCCATCGACCTGCACGGCATGGCTGCCGCTGGCGGTGGCTGCGAGGACGCGGCGGGCCCAGTCGAGCTGTTCTGCGCTGGGCAGGAAGCCTGCGCGCACCGCGCCCAGCTGCGCCGGGTGGATGCACAGCTTGCCGGCAAAGCCGAGTTCGCGCGCGTAGGCGACGTCGCTGGCCAGCACGGCTTCATCCTTCAGCGCGGTGGTGACGCCGTCCACCGGCGGCGGCAGCCCGGCCACGCGCGAAGCCAGCACGATGCGGGCGCGCGCGAACGCCAGCGCGTCGCGGGTGTGGCTGCAGCCGAGGTCCACCGCATAGTCGAGCGAACCGAACGCCAGCCGTGCCACGCCGCTGGCCGTGGCCACCGTGTCGACCTGGTGCAGGCCTAGGGCGGTCTCGATGATGGCGACCAGCTCACCTTGCGGATTGATGGCGTGCAGCGCCTGCGCGATCTGTGCCAGCGCGGCGGCGTCTTCGGCCTTGGGCACCATCAGCCCGGCCAGCGCCGTGCCGGCCGGCAGCGAGCGCAGCCAGGCCAGGTCGGCGGGAAACGCGGGCGAGGCGCTGTCGTTGATGCGGACCATGGCGCGCGCGGCGGGCTTGCCCGCCAGCCACGCGCCGATCGCCTCGCGCGCGGCGGGCTTGGCGTCGGGGTGCACGGCGTCCTCGAGGTCGAGGATCATCATGTCGGGGCCCGCGGCGGCGGCCTTGTCAAAACGCTCCGGCCGGTCGCCGGGGACGAACAGGTAGGTGACGGCAGTAGTCATGCAGCGTTCCTCAGCGTGCGGCGGGCAGCCAGTCGTTGACGTTGGGCGCCTGCTCCAGTGCCCACACGCGCGCGATGATGGCGCGCATCTCGGCCTCGCTGGCACCGTTGCGGAACGCGCCCAGCTGCAGCGCCTTGGCTTCCAGCTCGGGGCGCGACAGGGTGTTGTCCGGGTCGCCCTTGGGCACGTCCACGCGCGCGGCCAGCGTGCGGCCGTCGGTGGTCTTCACCGTGACGCGGCCGATCCACTGGCGCGGGTAGGCGGCGTTGATCTCCGGGTCGAGTTCCATCGTGACCTTCTCCCGGAAGTCGACGACCTTGGCATCGGGCAGCGCGTGCTGCTCGAATTCCGCCAGGCCGGCGTGGCCGTGCACGGCGACCAGGCCCAGCACCGTGCCCATCGAGAACTTGGCCTGGTGGATGGTGACCGGGTTGACCACCGGGCCGAGCACGTCGATCGCGCCCTGGTGCACATGGGTGGTGACGCTGGCGACCTGGTCGGCGCTGAGGCCTTCGCGCTGCATCAGCACCTTGAGTGCATCGGCTGCCGGATGCGTGTGGCGGCATGAGGCAAAGAACTTGAACGAGGTCTCGGCGGTGGCCCAGCGCGTGCCCAGGCCGTCGGTCAGCGCGGCGGGATCGGCGTCGCTCGACATGCCGGCGGCCATGCCTTGCCTGCCTTCCAGGATCTGCTTCGCGCCGGTGAAGCCCGCGCGCGCCAGCCACGCCGATTGCAGGCCGTCGGCCGCGGCCTTGGCGGTGTGCAGCTGCTTGGAGTCGGCGGCGTCGCGCAGGAATTCCCACAGGCCTGCGGCCTGCGTACCGGCCGAGCCCAGCGCCTGGTTGATGCCTTCGGCATCCAGGTTGTAGAGCTTGGCCACGGCGGCAGCGGCGGCCAGCGTGCCGACGGTGCCGGTGGTGTGGAACACGGTGTAGTGCGAGCGGCCCATGAACTCGCCAATGCGGATGCCGGCCTCATAGCCGGCGATCGACGCCAGCAGCACTTCGGCCCCGGTCTTGCCTTCGGCCTGCGCCGCGGCCACCACGGCCGGGAACACCACCGCGGCCGGGTGCAGCACCGAGCCGTTGTGCACGTCGTCCTGCTCGACCACGTGCGACGAAGCGCCGTTGATCAGCGCGGCGAAGTAGGGCGAGGTGCGGCGGCGGTCGACCAGCACTTCGGCGTCGCCCTGGCCCGGACCCATGGCGGCCGCGAATTCCTGCAGGCGGCGCACGGCCGGTGCGTCCTTGCCGGCGATGGCCGAGGCGATCCAGTCAAGGAACAGGTCCTTGGTGCGCTCGATCACGGGCGCGGGCACGTGCGCCAGCTTGAAGTCGGCCAGGAACTGGCACAGCTGGCGGGTCGGGTAGTTGGTGTCTGCGGCTTGGCTCATGCAGGCTCCGATGCGGAATTGGATTTCGTGGAAATGGAAAAAGCCCGGGGCCCAGTTGCGAGATGACCGGGCGTGGTGTGTTCGATTTCAGATGGTCTGCTTGTCGGCCAGCGCGGCGATGTCGCCATCGGCATAGCCGAGCTCGGCCAGGATCTGCCGGCTGTGCGCGCCCAGTGCCGGCACGTCGCCCATGACAGGTTCCACGCCCGACAGGTTGGCGGGCGGCAGCAGCGCGCCGATCGGACCGCCCGGCGTGGCCACTTCGCGCCAGCGCTGGCGTGCCTGCAACTGCGGATGGTTCCATACGCCCTCGATGTCGTTCATCGGGGCATTGGCGATCTGCGCCTCGTCCAGCAGTGCCTCGGCCTGCGCCACGGTCATCGACGCGAAGCGCTCCTCGATGATGGCGGTGAGCTCGGGGCGATTGCGCACGCGGGCCGTATTGCTGGAGAAGCGTTCGTCCTGCGCCAGTTCCCGGTTGCCGAGCACGATCTCGCAGAAGCTGGCAAACTCGCGTTCGTTCTGCACGCTGAAGATCACGCTGCCGTTGCCGGTGCGATGCACGCCATACGGGGCGATGGTCGGATGCGAAGCGCCGAAGCGCGCCGGCGGCTTGCCGCCGTAGTGGCCGAAGTAGAGGACCTGGTTCATCCACTCGGCCATCGCCTCGAGCATGGTCACCTGCACGCGCAGGCCCTTGCCGGTGCGGCCACGCTGCAGCAGCGCCGAAAGGATGCCGCTGTAGGCGTACATGCCGGCCGAGATGTCGGCGATCGAAACGCCGGCGCGCGACGGCTCGTTGGGGCCGCCGGTGAGGCCCACCAGGCCGGCGGCGGCCTGGATCAGCAGATCGTAGGCCTTCTTGTCGCGATAGGGGCCGGAGTCGCCATAGCCCGAGATGTCGCAGACGATGAGCTTGTCGTACTTGCCGTGCAGGCTGTCGAAGTCCAGGCCCATGCGCGCGGCCGCTCCGGGGGCGAGGTTTTGCACCAGTACATCGGCATCAGCCAGCAGCCGGTGCAGGATGGTCTGCGCCTCTGGATCCTTCAGGTCCAGGGTCAGGCTTTCCTTGCCCCGGTTGAGCCACACAAAGTACGAGGCCTGGCCGTGCACGGACTGGTCATAGCCGCGCGCAAAGTCGCCCACGCCGGGACGCTCGATCTTGATGACGCGGGCACCAAGGTCGGCAAGCTGGCGCGTGGCGAAGGGGGCCGCAACCGCGTGCTCCAGCGAAACCACGCGGATGCCGTCGAGCGGGCGGATGCCCTTGGAGTTATTGGGGGACATGCGAAAAAAACCTCAGAACGAACGCGGCAGTTCGAGCACGTGCTCGGCCACGTAGGACAGGATCAGGTTGGTGGAGATCGGCGCGACCTGGTACAGGCGCGTTTCGCGGAACTTGCGCTCGATGTCGTATTCGGCGGCAAAGCCGAAGCCGCCGTGCGTCTGCAGGCAGGCGTTGGCCGCTTCCCACGAGGCATCGGCGGCCAGCAGCTTGGCGATATTGGCTTCCTTGCCGCACGCCTTGCCGGCATCGAATAGCCGCGCCGCCTTGTAGCGCATCAGGCTGGCGGCCTCGACATTGACGTACGAGCGCGCGATCGGGAACTGCACGGCCTGGTTCTGGCCGATCGGGCGGTCGAACACGATGCGGTCGCGCGCATAGTTGCTGGCGCGCCCGACGAACCAGTAGCCGTCGCCGATGCACTCGGCGGCGATCAGGATGCGCTCGGCGTTGAGGCCGTCGAGGATGTATTTCAGGCCCTTGCCTTCCTCGCCGATCAGATTCGCGGCCGGCACTTCGAGGTTATCGAAGAACAGTTCGTTGGTCTCGTGGTTGACCATATTGCGGATCGGCTTGACCGTCAGGCCCTTGCCGATGGCGTCGCGCAGGTCGACCACGAACACCGACAGCCCGTCGGACTTGCGCTTGACCTGGTCCAGCGGCGTGGTGCGCGCCAGCAGCAGCATCAGGTCGGAGTGCTGCACGCGCGAAATCCATACCTTCTGGCCATTGACGATGTACTTGTCGCCCTGGCGCACCGCGGTGGTCTTGAGTTTGGTGGTGTCGGTGCCGGTGGTGGGCTCGGTCACGGCCATCGACTGCATGCGCAGTTCGCCCGAGGCGATGCCGGGCAGCCAGCGGCGCTTCTGTCCCTCGGAGCCGTGGCGCAGCAGGCAGCCCATCACGTACATCTGGCCATGGCAGGCGCCGGAATTGCCGCCGCTGCGGTTGATTTCTTCCATGATGACCGAGGCCGCGGTCAGCGACAGGCCCGAGCCGCCGTAGGCCTCGGGAATCAGGGCCGACAGCCAGCCGGCCTGGGTCAGCGCCTGCACGAACCGCTCGGGAAAGGCTTCCTGCTCTTCCACGCGCTGCCAGTATGCCGAATCGAAGCCGGCGCAAAGGTCGCGCACGGCCTCGCGGATTTCGGGATACAGCAGTTCCGGATCCTGTTCTGCAAGCATGGGGAGGCCCCGTCTATTTCGAATGGGGCCATTATTCCCGACCCCCCTGCCCGCCGAAATTCGGATTTGCGAAAGAGCGGCTTAGGGCCGCCGGAAGCGCTTGCGGCGCGCTGTGCACCTGGTTGCATAGCGCAAGACGCCCGGCTGTGCCGGGCGTCCGGGGGGCGCTTCAGGGGCGCTTCAAAGGCAGACGCGCGGGCCTGCGGGTGGGTATCAGTGTACGAACAGCCAGATCAGGATCAGGACAAAGGCCGGGACACCAAGTAGCCAGGCAAGGATGTAGGGCATGGTGTAGCTCCTGTTTTGCACTAGTCGTGGTGATTCCAATATAGGGTCGGGCCCGTGGCGGCACTGTCGGGGAGGTTCCGCTTGCCGTGTAGGACGCCGCCGCACGGCCAGGTAAGGCGTAGCCGCATTCGGCTGCGGCCAGCGCCGGAGGCCAGCGGTGCGTGCTAGGCTCAGGTCTGTACCAAAGCACCTTGGGGGCGAGCGATGGACGGGGTCTGGTCGGAAATCTACGGCGCCCTTCGCGCCGAATTCAGCGATTTGCCCGACGCCGGCGAAGCCACCCGCCTGCTGGTGCGGCTGACCATGGCGGTGGTGCTGGGCGGGCTGATCGGCTATGAGCGGGAGGCCTCGGGCAAGGCCGCGGGGCTGCGCACCCATATGCTGGTGGCGCTGGGCTCGGCGCTGTTCGTGCTGGTGCCGCTGCAGGCGGGCGTGCCGCTGGCGGACATCAGCCGTGTGCTGCAGGGGCTGACCGCCGGGATCGGCTTCCTGGGCGCGGGTGCGATCCTGAAACACGGCAGCGAATCCGATATCAAGGGCCTGACCACGGCAGCCAGCATCTGGATGGTGGCGGCAATCGGCGTGGCGGCCGGCCTCGGGCGCGAAACCACGGCAGTCATCGCCACGGTTTTCACGCTGGTCATCCTGCAGCTCCTGCTGCGCTTGAAATAGCGCTTCGGGACACTACAGGCCGGTTCTCCCACCGGACTGCGCCAATCTCCTTTCAATGCGCGCCAGCGCACGCTGCGCCGGCGCGTACCGGCCTATGCTGCAAATGCTGTTCCGCGATGACGGGGCAGGCAGCAGGCAGGGGAGGGGGCATGAAATCATCGATCCGTGACGATGCGGCGCTGGCCGCTTTCGTGGGCCCGCGCTACGCGTATTACAGCGGCCGCTGGGCCCTGGCCGAGGCGCGCGGCGGCATGTCGTGGAACTGGGCGGCGTGCCTGTTCGGCCCGTTCTGGATGGCCTACCGGCGCATGTACTGGCAAGTCGGCGTCTATGCGCTGATCGTCTGCATGGAGCCGGTGCTGCACGCGTTATTCCGCGTCGACATGCCGCTGGCGCTGTCCCGGCCGCTGCTTTATGCGCTGGCGCTGCTGCTGGGCATGTATGGCAACCAGCTGTACCGTTGGCAGGCCGAGTCCACCATCCGGCGCCTGCGTGAATACCACTGGTCGCCGGAACTGGTCCACGATTCGCTGGCGCGCTGCGGCCGCACCAGTTGGCCGGGAGTCTTCGCCATGGGGCTGCTTCTGGCGGTCATGGCGGTCTCGCTGCGGCCGCTGGCCGGGCTGGTGGCGCACTCCACGGGGCTGGCCGCCGGCTAGGGCACGGCGCTTATACCGGCGCTTATACCGGCTCGCGCGACGCGTCGACCAGGTACTGGATCAGGGTCTCGGCGAACTGGGGCAGCTCGCGCCCGGGGCGCCGGACCAGGCGCAGCTCGCGCTTGGCCCATTCGTCTTCCAGCTGGATAAAGCGCAGCACCTTGCGGCTGGCGTAGCGCCGCGCGCAGCTGTTGGGCACGATGGCAATGCCGGCGCCGGCCTCGACCATGCGGCACACCGCGTCGAAGCTGCCGACCTGGATGCGCAGGCTGATGCGCTTGCCCATGCCGCTGGCGATGCGGTCCAGGAACGACTGGATCGCGCTGAACTGGTTCAGCCCGACAAAGCGGCAGGTATCGAGCAGGTCGGCGAAATGCAGCCGCTTGAACGCCGGCAGCGGGTGGTTCACCGGTGCGATCACGATCAGCTCGTCGCTGCACAGGTGCATCACGTCCAGGTCCTGGGTCGCGACTTCACCCGCCACGATGCCGAGGTCGGCTGCGCCCGCGCTGATGGCCGACACGATTTCCTGCGACAGATGCTCTTCCAGTTCGATATCGATGTCGGGATTCTCGGTCAGGAAACGCGACACGCCGGTGGCGAGGAAGGAATTGGTGGCGGTGGTATTGGCCAGCAGCCGCACGCGCCCCTTGATGCCCTTGGCATAGGGGCGCAGGTCTGCGTGCAGGCATTCCAGCTCGCGGAAGACTTCGCGCGCATGGCGCAGCAGCGCATCGCCCGCCGGGGTGAGGCGCACGCCCTTGACCTGGCGGATCAGCAATTGTGTCTGGAACGCCTCTTCCAGCTGCTTGATCCGGGTGCTGGCCGCCGGCAGCGACAGGAAGCTGCGCTCGGCGGCGCGGGTGAGGTTTTCCGTCTCGCCGACGTTCAGGAAAAGGCGCAGATCGGTCAGGTCGTAATGCATGGGCTTCCGTCAGGCCAAAGGCCACTTTTGTGATTCGTGAATTCCAAAGACGCGGGTGCCAATTTATCGTATCCCACGTGGCATTGACATCCGGAATGACAGCACTCGGGCGTCGCCGGTCGCGCCGTGCCGATAATCGCACCGGAATTTGGACCGGACCGGCATGTGAACGGCGAATCCGGACGATCATCGCGCCGTACGCACGGTGATCACCCCGCCCACGGCGGCAGTGACCGGACGACAGGATTTCAGAAGATTTCAGAGGAGCAAGGCAATGAGCGGTTTGATGGCAGGCAAGGTCGCGCTGGTGACGGGCGCGGGTGGCGGGATCGGGCGCGGCATCGCGCTGGCAATGGCCGCCGCCGGGGCCAAGGTGGTGGTCAATGACCTGGGCGTGTCGATGACCGGCGAGGGTGGCGACACCGGCCCCGCGCAGCGCGTGGTGGAAGAAATCCGCGCCGCCGGCGGCGAGGCCGTGGCCAACACCGACAGCGTCTCGACCTGGAACGGCGCCAACGCCATCGTGCAGTGCGCGCTGGACAATTTCGGCCGCATCGACGCGGTGGTCAACAACGCGGGCAACCTGCGCGACCGCATGTTCTTCAAGATGAATGAAGAAGAATGGCGCTCGGTGATCGACGTGCACCTGCACGGCACCTTCTTCGTCAGCCGCGCCGCCGCCAGCTACTTCAAGGACCAGGAGAGCGGTGCCTACGTGCACATGACCTCGACCTCGGGCCTGATCGGCAACCTGGGCCAGGCCAACTACTCGGCGGCCAAGCTGGGCATCGCCGCGCTGTCGAAGTCGATCGCGCTGGACATGCAGCGCTTCAACGTGCGCTCGAACTGCATCGCGCCGTTCGCGTGGAGCCGCATGACCAGCTCGATCCCCGCTGAAACGCCGGAAGAGAAGGCCCGTGTCGCCAAGCTGCAGAAGATGGAAGCCGGCAAGATCGCCCCCGTGGCGGTGTACCTGGCCAGCGACGCCGCGTCCGAAGTCAACGCCCAGATCTTCGCGGTGCGCGCAAACGAGATCATGCTGATGAGCCAGCCGCGCCCGGTGCGCTCGGTGCACATGAGCGAAGGCTGGACCCCGGAGAGCGTGGCCGAGATCGCCATGCCGGCGATGCGCAACAGCTTCTTCAAGCTGGAGCGCTCGCCCGACGTGATCGGCTGGGACCCGATCTGAGATGGCGGGGGCGCAATCGCTGCCCGGCACCGCCCGCGGCGCCCTCCAGGGCGTGCGGGTGCTTGACCTGTCGCGCATCCTGGCCGGACCGTGGTGCGCGCAGAACCTGGCCGACCTGGGGGCCGAGGTCATCAAGGTGGAGCGCCCCGGCGCCGGCGACGACACCCGTTCGTGGGGGCCGCCCTGGCTGCCCGATGCGAACGGCCAGCCGTCGCGCGACGCCACCTACTTTGCCGGCGCCAACCGCGGCAAGCAGTCGGTGACGCTGGATATCGCCAGCCCGGAAGGGCAGGCGATCGTGCGCGAACTGGCGGCGAAGTCGCAGATCGTGCTGGAGAACTACAAGGTCGGCGACCTGAAGCGCTACGGGCTGGACTATGACAGCCTGAAGGCGGTCAACCCGGCGATTGTCTATTGCTCGATCACGGGCTACGGCCAGACCGGGCCGAGCGCGCACAAGCCCGGCTACGACTTCATCTTCCAGGGCCTCGGCGGCCTGATGAGCGTCACCGGCGAGCGCGACGACTTGCCCGGCGGCGGGCCGCAGAAGGTCGGCGTCGCGGTGGTCGACATGCTGACCGGCATGTATGCCACGGTGGCGGTGCTGGCCGCGCTGCGCCATGCGGAACGTACCGGCGAGGGCCAGCATATCGACATGGCGCTGCTCGACGCGGTGGTGGCGGTCGGTGCCACGCCGATCATCGCCCAGCGCGTGACCGGCAAGGCCATGCCGCGCTTTGGCAACGCGCACGCCAACATGGTGCCCTACCATGTGTTCGCCACCGCCGACGGTTACATGATCGTGGCGGCGGGCAACGACGGGCAGTGGCAGGCCTACTGCCGCGGCATCGAACGCCCTGACCTGGCGGCCGACGAGCGCTTTGCCACCGGCCCCGGCCGCATCGTCCACCGCGAGACGCTGGTGCCGATGCTGGAGGCGCACATGCGCACGCGCGAGACCGCCCACTGGGTCCAGGCGCTGGAGGCGCAGGGCATCCCGTGTGGGCCGATCAACGACTACGGCCAGGTGCTGGAAGACCCGCAGGTGCGGCACCGCGAGCTGCAGGTCGACCTGGTGCGCGACGACGGCAGCCTGTGCCCGACGGTCAAGAGCCCGTTGCGGCTGTCGGCAACGCCGGTGCAGTACGATGCGCCGCCGCCGCGGCTGGGACAGCATACCGGGCGCGTGCTGGAAGACGTGCTGGGTTTGTCCGCCGCACGCATTGCCGCGCTGCGGGAGCAGGGCGTCATCTGAAGCACAGGTCCCCGGGGGCGCCTGCACAAGGCCCCCGCATCGCCTAGGCTGTTTCCAGGGCGCACCGAGCGCCTAACTCCCGGAGACAGCACATGGATGAGGAAACCTTCAACCTCAGCATCCGCAAGTTCCTCAAGGTCGTCGGCGTCAGTTCCCAGCGCGAGATCGAGCAGGCGATCGCCCAGGCCATTGCCGATGGCACCATCTCCGCCACCGGACGCTTTCCGGTGACGATGACGCTGGAACTGCCGGCGGCAAAGCTCAAGGCGAAATTCGACGGCGAGATCCAGCTTGAATAGCGCGGCTCAGGCGGGATCCAGCTCGCCGCGCATCCCCCGCAACCGGTACTCGCCTGGCGCCACCCCGGTCCACTTCTTGAACGCGCGATGGAAGGTGCTCGGCTCCGAGAAGCCGAGCCGCAGCGCCACTTCCTGCAGCGTCATGCCGGGGTGTTCCAGCATACCGATGGCGACATCGCGGCGCAGGCTGTCCTTGATGCTCTGGTAGCCGCGGCCCTCGTCGCGCAGCCGGCGGCGCAGCGTCTGCGGCGTCAGCCGCAGCATCTGCGCCATCTGCTCGAGCGATGGCAGTTCGTCGCTCAGATGCGAGCGCAGGTGCTGGCGGATGCGTTCGGCCAGGCAGCAGCTGTCGCGGTAGCGGATCAGCAGGTTGCGCGGCGCTTCCTGCAGGAAGGCGCGCAGGCTGTCGCCGTCCTGCATCACCGGCAGGCGCAGGCAGGCGGCATCGAAATGCAGCGCCGTGAACGGCTGGCCGTAGTGCACGGCGGTCTTGAACACGCGTTCGGTGTCGCTGCCGCCCTGCGGGCGTTCGTTGGCCAGGTCGACGCGCAGCAGCGGGATATGCTGCGCCACCAGCCAGCTCACCAGCGCATAGCCCTGGAACACGAAGGTCGATTCCGCGAAGCTGCGGCAGGCGGAGGTCGGTGCGCGCCGCTGCAGCCGGATGGAGGCAACCCTGCCGTCGGCGCTGACATGCAGGCGCGGTGTAAAGGCATCGAGATGCAGCCGGTACAGGCGCATGGCGGCGTGGATTGCGTCTTCCAGCGTGGCGCAATGGATCATGGCCCGCGCCGCCTGGGCAAACGTGCCGGGCGGGACCGGCCGCTCCAGCAGCCCCCACAGCTCGTCGCGCATGACGCGGCGCAGCGTGCGGATCAGCGCCGCGTACTGCCCCTGTGTCACGCGCGCGCTGGGCGAGGCCAGCAGCGCCGGCGAAACGCCGGCGCGGCGCAGCAATGCGTCGACGTCGTGACCGAGGCGGCGCGCACCCTGCAGGATGCGGTGCACGTGCTGGATCGCGACAGTGTGGCGTGCCGGGGCCTGGGCAGTCGTGGCTGCCACGGCTCCCTTGGCGCCCTGGGCTTGTGCCGCGCCGGTCAGGCGCGCGGCGCTGCCGGGCAGCGGACCCTGCGTCAGGGCGCCGGCGAAGTGCAGCTTGCCCGGTACTGGCGGGCGCAGCGATGGCAGGACAGCGGTGTGCATGGGTCTCCTCGTCACGTGACGCGCCGGCGCGGACATTTCCGGTCTTTGCGCCACCTTATCAAGCGCCTGCAGCACCGCACAATCGGGATTTGCCAAAGCCTGCCTTTTGCCTGAACGATTCGGCCAATCATTTTGGCCCGTCTGGTCATTGTCCACGCACCGCAGCATCGCGCACTCTCCGGCTAATACAAGAGAACCGGCCCGCCAGCGCGGCCAGTACCGGGTGAACCGGGGCCAGGCGCCCCAACCGCCCCGGAAAAAACCAAAGGAGACAACACATGCAGGCAAATCGTCGTGGTGCGGATCTTCGTCATGCATCGAGGCGCTTCGGTGCAGGGCTGCTGGCGGCGGTGGGCGTGGGCCTGCTGACTTCGGGCACCGCCTGGGCCGAGGCAGCCTTCCCGAGCAAGGCCGTGCGCCTGGTGGTGCCATATCCGGCCGGCGGCGCCACCGACGTGCTGGGGCGCGCGGTGGCGGATGGCCTGGGCAAGGCCTGGAAGCGCCCGGTGGTGGTGGAGAACCGCCCCGGTGCCAGCAGCATGATCGGCTCCGAAGCGGTGGCCCGTGCCGAGGCCGACGGCCATACCGCGCTGCTGACGATTACCACGCTGGTGCAGGCGCCCAGCCTCTACGCCAAGCCGCCGTTCGACCCGGTCAAGGATTTCGTGCCGGTGTCGGAGCTTGCCACCACCAACCTCGTCTTTGCCGTGCACAGCTCGGTGCCGGCCAACAACCTGAAGGAATTCATCGAACTGGTCCGCGCCAAGCCGAAGCAGTTCTCCTACGGCTCGTACGGCACCGGCTCGAGCGGCCACCTGTACGGCGAGATCTTCAAGGAGTCGGCCAGGCTCGACATGGTGCACGTCTCATACAAGGGCGAGGCGCCGGAGCTGAACGACCTGCTTGGCGGCCAGGTGCCGGCCGCCGTCATTTCCGTGATGGGCGCCAAGCCGCACAACGCCTCGGGCCGCTTGCGCGCGCTCGCCGTGACCGGCGCGGCGCGCTCGCCGCAACTCCCGGATGTGCCGACCTTCCGCGAAGCCGGCGTGGCCGGCATGGACGGCCAGGGCTGGTTCGGCCTGTTCCTGCCGGCGGCGACGCCGCGCGCGGTGGTCGACAAGTACGCCGCCGAGGTCAACCGCATCCTGGCCCAGCCCGAGCTGCGCAAGCGCATGGGCGAAATGGGGATCGTGCTGACCGGCAGCACGCCAGACGCCTTCGCGCAGACCGTGCAGGCCGACTACTCCCGCTGGGGCAAGGTGATCCGTATCAACAACATCCGGCTGGACTGATTTTCCATTTTGAATTGAACCGCTTGAACCGCTCACCCCTGCTGCAAATGAAGCCTGCTACAAGTACCAACCTGCCGTTCCGCTCTCCGGCCTGGCCGCCGGGCCTGCCCGCCACGCTGCACACGCCGCGCACCAGCCTGTACTACAACGTCGAGGCCGCCGCGCGCCGCTATCCGGACAAGGCCGCGATCCGGTACTTCGGCACCGCGATCTCGTA
This sequence comes from Cupriavidus sp. IK-TO18, assembly GCF_015549295.1. NCBI lineage: Bacteria > Pseudomonadati > Pseudomonadota > Betaproteobacteria > Burkholderiales > Burkholderiaceae > Cupriavidus > Cupriavidus sp. IK-TO18. Next base: position 48,860 of record NZ_JADGMP010000012.1, on the reverse strand, counting down.
CGCGCAGCTGCAGGACGAGATCGAGCGCATGGCCGGCTACCTGCAGCAGGCCTGCGGCATCCAGCCCGGCGACCGCGTGCTGCTGTTCAGCCAGAACTGCCCGCAGTTCATCATTGCCTACTACGCGATCCTGCGCGCCGAAGGCGTGGTGGTGCCCGCCAACCCGATGTGGCTGGAGGCCGAGCTGGCGCACGTGGTCTCCGACAGCGGCGCGGTTGCCGCCTTTGCCGGCAGCGAGCTGTACCAGTGCCTGTCGCCGCTGCATGGCCAGGCTTTGCGCCACGTGATCGTGCACGACTACGCCGGCATGCTGCGCGACGACGGCGGCCTGCCGGTGCCGGCATGGCTGCGCGAGCCCGCGCCGGCGCTGCGGGCGGCGCCGTCCGGCGCAATGCCGGTGGCATGGGAGACCGCCAGCGCGGCCGGGCATCGCCCGCTGCCGCACCAGGCCGGCTTCGACACGCTGTGCATGCTGGCCTACACCTCGGGCACCACCGGCAATCCCAAGGGCTGCATGCATACGCACGGCACCATGATGACCGCCGCAGTCGGCTCGCAGATCTGGCGCAGCAGCACGCCCGAATCGGTGGTGCTGGCGGTGGCGCCGATGTTCCACCTGCTGGGCATGCAGAACTGCATGAATTCGCCGATCTACCTCGGCGCCACCGTGGTGCTGATGCCGCGCTGGGACCGTGCGCTCGCCGCCGACCTGATCGAGCGCTACCGCGTCTCGGTGTGGGGCGCGCCGCCGGCGATGATGGTGGACTTCTTCTCCCAGCCCGGCATCGCGCAGCGCGACCTGTCGAGCCTGGCCTTCCTCGGCGGCGGCGGTGCGGCCATGCCCGACGCGGTCGCGAACATGCTGCAGGAACGCTTCGGCCTGCCTTACGTGGAAGCCTACGGCATGACCGAGACCGCCTCGTTCCTCTTGTCCAACCCGCGCAACAAGCCCAAGCGCGAATGCCTGGGCATCGCCACCTTCGGCGTCGACGCGCGCGTGATCGACCCGCAGACGCTGCAGGAACTGCCGCAAGGCCAGACCGGCGAGATCGTCGCCCACGGCGGCCAGGTGATGCAGGGCTACTGGCGCAACCCCGAAGCCAACGAGGCCTCGTTCGTCGAGCTCGACGGCAAGCGTTTCCTGCGCACCGGCGACCTGGGCTTCATGGACGAAGAGGGCTACTTCTTCATGCGCGACCGCCTCAAGCGCATGATCAACGCCTCGGGCTTCAAGGTCTGGCCGGCGGAGGTGGAAAACCTGCTGTATGGCCACCCGGCCATCCACGAGGCCTGCGTGATCGCCGCGCGCGACAAGCGCCGCGGCGAGACCGTCAAGGCGGTGATCGCGCTGCGCCCCGAGGCGCGCGGCACCGCCGAGGCCGATCCCGAACGCATCATGGCCTGGTGCCGTGAGCGGCTGGCTGCCTACAAGGTGCCGCGCATCGTCGAGTTCGTCGAGGCGCTGCCCAAGTCGGGCACCGGCAAGATCCAGTGGCGCGCCCTGCAGGAACGCGAGATGCAGGCCGAAGCCCCGCGCGCCTGAGGGCGGCGAAACCCGGAACAAAGAGAGACACAGCATGCAGCAAAGCAGACGCAACTGGCTGGCGCAGGCCGGCACCCTGGCCGGCGCGGCCATCCTCGGCAGCACCGGCCAGGCCTTCGCCCAGCAACCGTATCCGAGCAAGCCGATCCGCCTGATCGTGCCGTATCCCGCCGGTGGCGGCACCGATACCGTCGGCCGCCTGGTCGGCCAGCGCCTGGCCGAGATCCTGGGCCAGCCGGTGGTGGTGGAGAACAAGCCCGGTGCCAGCGGCATGCTCGGCAACGACACCGTCGCCAAGGCGCCGGCCGACGGCTACACGCTGCTGCTGGCCATCACCGCGATGATCCAGTCGCCCAGCCTATACAAGCGCATGCCGTACGACGTGGCCAGGGACTTCACGCCGGTGTCGCTGATCGCCAAGTCCTCGGACCTGTTCGTCGTGCCCAACCGCGTGCCGGCCAGCAACATGCGCGAGTTCCTGGCGCTGGCCAAGGCAGGCAAGCTCAGCTACGGCTCCTACGGCAACGGCACCTCGTCGCACCTGCATGGCGAGCTGCTGCGCCAGCAGGCCGGCATCGACATGGCCCATATCCCGTACAAGGGCGCCGCGCCGCTGATGAGCGACGTGCTTGGCGGGCAGGTGGATTCGGCCTTTGTCGACGTGACGTCGGCCAATCCCTACCTGGGCAGCAACAAGTTCAGGATCCTCGGCATCACCGGCAGCCAGCGCTACAAGGCGCTGCCCAATGTGCCGACCTTTGCCGAGCTGGGTTTGAAGGGCTTCGAGCCGAACGGCTGGTTCGCGCTGTTCCTGCCGTCCGGCGCGCCCAAGGACGTGACCGCCAGGCTGGCGGCCGAGACCGCGCGCATCGTGAAGCTGCCCGAGGTCTCGCAGAAGCTGGCCGGCATGGGCCTGCAGCCGGTCGGCTCGAGCCCGCAGGAACTGGCCGAGGTGGTCAGCGGCGACATGCCCAAGTGGGCCAAGATCGTGCGCGACGCCAACATCCAGCTGGACTGAGCGCCCACGGCACCGCATACCGGAGTCTATCCATGGAAACCATCCGCTTTGCCATCGAAGACGGCATCGCCACCCTGACCCTGAACTACCCCGAGCGCAAGAACGCGCTGTCGATCCCGATGCGCGGCGAAATCGGCGAAGCCATCCGCCAGGTGCGTGCCGACGAGAGCGTGCGCGCGCTGATCCTGACCGGCGCCGGCACCGACTTCTGCTCGGGCGGCGACATCAGCTCGATGCAGGTCGAGATCGACGCGCCGCGGGGCCGCCGCCGGCTGCAGCAGGCGCACGGCTGGCTGGAAGACCTGATCCAGCTGGACGTGCCGGTCATTGCCGCCGTCAACGGCGCGGCCTACGGTGCCGGCTTCAGCCTGGCGCTGACCGCCGACATCATCCTGGCCACGCCGCGGGCGCGCTTCGGGCTGCCGTTCCTGCGCATGGGCCTGATTCCCGACTGTGGCGTCTTCTACACCTTGCCGCGGATGATCGGGCTGCAGCGCGCCAAGGCGCTGATGTTCTCGATGCGCGAGCTCAATGCCGAGGCCGCGCAAGACCTTGGCATCGTCATGGAAATCGTGCCGGAAGAAAGCCTGGCCGGGCGCGCGCAAGCGCTGGCACGCGCCTTCACCGAGGCCTCGCCGGTCGCGGTGGGCCTGACCAAGCAGGCGCTGAACGCGTCGCTCAACCAGGACCTGCACACCATGCTGGCGATGGAAGCGGACGGACAGGGCATCGCCTTTTCCACCGGCTATCGCCGCGAGGCCGCAGACCGCTTCATGGCCAGGCAGCCGCTGCGCTACCGCTGGCCCGACTGAGCGCCGCTGCCATGTTGCTCCGCAGCATGGCGACTCACAGTTGTTTACGTATACAGGCAGGCCGCGCGAGACGCCGCTTGCCCCTGTCGATCATCCGTCTATCCCCGTATCCGAATACTTATGGCAACCCAACACCACCATGCGGCGCCCGCCGCACGCCAGACTCCCTGGATGACCGAAGACCTGGAAATGTTCCAGGACACCGTACGCCGCTTTATCGAGCGCGAACTGGCACCGAATGAAGCGCGCTGGGCCGAGCAGGGCTATATCGACCGCGACGTGTGGCGCCGCGCCGGCCAGGCCGGCCTGCTGTGCGCCAGCATCCCCGAAGAGTACGGCGGCGGCGGCGGCAACTTCGCGCATGAAGCCGTGATCACGCGCGAGATGGCGCGCGCCATCTTCACCAGCCTGGGCAACAACGTGCACAGTGGCATCGTGGCACATTACCTGCTCAACTACGGCACCGAAGCGCAGAAGAAGAAGTGGCTGCCGCAGATGGCCAGCGGCGAGATGGTCGCGGCCATCGCCATGTCGGAACCTGGCGCCGGCTCGGACCTCAAATCGGTACGCACCCGCGCGGTGCGCGAACAGACCGCAAACGGAGACTGCTATCGCATAAACGGTGCAAAGACGTTTATTACGAACGGTTACCACGCCGACCTCGTGTGCCTGGTCGCCAAGACCGATCCGGAAGCCGGCTCGCGTGGCGTCTCGCTGATCATGATCGAGGCGCGCGACCTCGAAGGCTTCCGCCGCGGCCGCATCCTCGAGAAGATCGGACAGAAGGGCCAGGACACCGCCGAGCTGTTCTTCGACGACGTGCTGGTGCCGTGCGAGAACCTGCTCGGCGAGCAGGAAGGGCAGGGTTTTTACCAACTGATGCAGCAGCTGCCGCAGGAGCGGATGATCATCGCGCTGGGCGCGACCGCTTCGATGCATCGCGCGATCGAGCTCACCACCGAATACGTGCGCGAGCGCAAGGTCTTCGGGCAGGCGCTGGCCGACCTGCAGAACACCCGCTTCCGCCTGGCCGAGTGCAAGACCGAGGCCACCATCGCCTCCACCTTCGTCGACGACTGCATGATGCGCCTGATGGCGGGTACGCTGGATGCCGCGACCGCCGCGATGGCCAAGTGGTGGTGCACGCAAAAGAATTGCGAGATCATCGACGAGTGCCTGCAGTTCCACGGCGGCTACGGCTACATGCTGGAATATCCGATCGCGCGCATGTACGCCAACGCACGCGTCGGCAAGATCTACGGCGGCTCCAACGAAATCATGAAAGAGCTGGTGGCACGCACGCTCTGATGGCCGCGCGCAGTGCCAACTGCTATCAGCACTCTGCGTTTGCTGATGCGCGTCTAAGCTAATTCTGAAAGCAACACAAAAGCCGGCACAGGATGCCGGCTTTTGTGTTTCCGGTTACAAAACCGGCTGTGCACGGATCGGCGGAAAGGTGTAAGGTGTGTCACAAGCATAGTCAATGGCCCGTCGCGCGCGGGGTGCGGCACCGAGTGGAAATATCAGCCAAAAGCTGACAGCGCCACCAGCGGAATCAGGCGATAAACGCAGCGTGGAAACAAGCGTTGCGTCGATGCAAGATTCGTCAACTCGGACTCCACCATCGCCGTTATTTGACTATGATGAAGTAAAGTCTTCGCAACATTCACCGGTCGTCAAGCCGGGGTGGCGAACCGCGGAACTTGCGAAGTCTTGAAGGGTAGAACTACCTTCGCCTCGGATGTGAACTCTGACGGGAGTGAGGTATGGACATTTTCGGCCATTACGCTACGCGCTTCGAAGCCCGCAAGGAAGAGGAATACAGCATCCAGGAGTACCTGGAGATCTGCAAGAAGGATCCGACTGCCTACGCGACCGCTGCCGAACGCATGCTCGCCGCGATCGGCCAGCCTGAACTGGTGGACACCCACCACGATCCGAGGCTGTCCCGGCTCTTCTTCAACAAGGTCATCCGCATCTATCCGGCCTTCCGCGACTTCTATGGCATGGAGGACACGATCGAGCAGATCGTCTCATTCTTCAAGCACGCCGCGCAGGGCCTGGAAGAGCGCAAGCAGATCCTGTATCTGCTCGGGCCTCCCGGCGGCGGCAAGTCCTCGCTCGCGGAGAAGCTCAAGGCGTTGATGGAACAGATCCCCATCTACGCGCTGAAGGGTTCGCCGATCCACGAGTCGCCACTGGGCCTGTTCTCGCCGGAAGAAGACGGCAAGATCCTGGAAGAGGACTACGGCATCCCGATCCGCTACCTGAACACGATTGCCTCGCCATGGGCAGTCAAGCGCCTGCACGAGTTCAACGGCGACATCACCAAGTTCAAGGTGGTGAAGCTGCGCCCGTCGGTGCTGTCGCAGATCGCGATCTCGAAGACCGAGCCGGGCGACGAGAACAACCAGGACATCTCGTCGCTGGTGGGCAAGGTGGACATCCGCAAGCTCGAGGACTTCCCGCAGGACGATCCGGATGCGTACTCGTATTCCGGCGGCCTGTGCCTGGCCAACCGCGGCCTGCTCGAGTTCGTCGAAATGTTCAAGGCGCCGATCAAGGTGCTGCACCCGCTGCTGACCGCGACCCAGGAAGGCAACTACAAGGGCACGGAAGGCTTCGGCGCGATTCCGTTCGACGGCATCATCCTGGCGCACTCGAACGAGGCGGAGTGGACCACCTTCAAGTCGGACAAGAACAACGAGGCATTCCTGGACCGTATCTATATCGTCAAGGTGCCGTACGTGCTGCGCGTGTCCGACGAGGTGAAGATCTACGACAAGCTGCTGCGCTGCAGTTCGCTGTCGGCCGCGCCGTGCGCGCCGAACACGCTGAAGATGATGGCGCAGTTCGCGGTGCTGACCCGGATCAAGGAGCCCGAGAACTCCAACGTCTTCTCGAAGATGCGCGTCTATGACGGCGAAAGCCTGAAGGACGTGGACCCGAAGGCGAAGTCGTACCAGGAGTACCGCGACTACGCCGGCATCGACGAGGGCATGAACGGGCTGTCGACGCGCTTTGCGTTCAAGGTCCTGTCCAAGGTCTTCAACTTCGACAATACCGAAGTTGCGGCCAACCCGGTGCACCTGCTGTATGTGCTCGAGCAGCAGATCGAGCGCGAGCAGTTCCCGCCGGAGCAGGAAGCCAAGCTGCTGTCGTACATCAAGGAGTACCTGACCACGCCGTTCGTGGAGTTCATCGGCAAGGAGATCCAGACCGCTTACCTGGAGTCGTACTCCGAATATGGCCAGAACATCTTCGACCGCTATGTGGTGTTCGCCGACCTGTGGATCCAGGACCAGGAGTACCGTGATCCCAACACCGGCGAAATCCTCGACCGCAACGCGCTGAACGACGAGCTGGAGAAAGTGGAAAAACCGGCGGGTATCTCGAACCCGAAGGACTTCCGCAACGAGATCGTCAACTTCGTGCTGCGGGCGCGGGCCAACAACAGTGGCAAGAACCCGGTCTGGACCAGCTATGAAAAGCTGCGGATGGTGATCGAGAAGCGCATGTTCTCCACCACGGAGGACCTGCTGCCGGTGATCTCGTTCAACGCCAAGTCTTCTCGCGAAGACCAGGACAAGCACGAGAACTTCGTCAACCGCATGGTCGAGAAGGGGTACACGCCCAAGCAAGTGAGACTTCTGGTGGAGTGGTATCTGCGCGTAAGAAAATCATCGTAACGGCGCCGCGGAAGCAGTCTCTCAACGAGGGCAACATATGGCTACGGTCATCGATCGGCGCGAGAACGGCGGCAACAAGAGTGCCGTCAACCAGCAACGCTTCATCAAGCGCTACCGCGAACAGATTCGGCAGGCGGTGGCAAAGGCGGTGTCCGGCCGGAAGATCATGGACATCGAGCAGAGCGGCCAGGTGTCCATTCCGGTCAAGGACATCACCGAACCGATCTTCCACCACGGCCCGGGCGGCCGGCGCGAGTGGATCCACCCTGGCAACAAGAAGTTCGTCAAGGGCGATTCCTTCGACCGGCAGCAGCAGGGCGGTGGCGGGAGCGGTTCGCGGGCCAGCGACAGCGGCGAAGGCGAGGACGATTTCGTCTTCACGCTGTCGCGCGAGGATTTCCTCAATTTCTTCTTCGAGGACATGGCGCTGCCGGACCTGGCCAAGCGCCACCTTGCCAAGATCGCCGAAGTGCGCAAGGTGCGCGCCGGCTATTCCATCGACGGCACCCCGTCCAACCTGTCGATCCTGCGCACCATGCGCAGCTCGATCGGGCGGCGCATCGCCTTGTCCAGCCCTTACCAGAAGCGCCTGCGCGACCTGGAGCTGGAGTACGCCGAGGCGCTGGACAAGGACGGCCCCTACGCCGAAGGCACGCTCGAACTGATGGAGAAGATGCGGCACCTGCGCGCCTGCATCGATCGCGTGCCCTTTATCGAGAAGCTCGACCTGCGCTACAACAACCGCGTGCTCAAGAAGCGCCCGCAGGCCCAGGCGGTGATGTTCTGCCTGATGGACGTGTCCGGCTCGATGGACGAGAGCCGCAAGGACCTGGCCAAGCGCTTCTTCATGCTGCTGTACCTGTTCCTGAAGCGCAACTACGAGCGTATCGACGTGGTGTTCATCCGGCATCACACGGTGGCCAAGGAAGTCGAAGAGGAAGACTTCTTCCACTCGCGCGAGTCCGGTGGTACCGTGGTGTCCAGTGCGCTGAAGCTGATGGTGGAGGTGGTCCATGACCGTTATCCGCCAAGCCAGTGGAACATTTACTGCGCGCAGGCCTCCGACGGCGACAACTGGGCTGGCGATTCCGAACTGTGCGGACGCCTGCTGCGCGAGTCGATCCTGCCGCTGGTGCAGTACTACGCATACGTGGAAGTGGCGTCCGAGGAACCACAGAACCTCTGGGAAGAGTATCTGACGGTCAAGGGCCAGTTCGAGCACTTTGCGATGCAGCGCATCATCGGCGCGGACGAAATCTACCCGGTGCTGCACGACCTGTTCCAGAAGCGGGCGGCTTAGTTGGGGCCTGCTGCCGGGGCAACCGGCAGCGAAGGCCGCAGTGAAGTCTGGTGGCAAGGCAACGCGGACCACGCGGCGCGCCAGCGCGCGCGCCTGCGCGGTTGGCGCCTTGCCCGCAACAAGGGGCGAAGATGGCTTATCTGTCCACGGGTTCGGAATGGACCTTCGAGCTGGTCAACCGGTATGACCGCGAGATCGCCCGCATCGCCGGCGAGTTCGGGCTGGATACCTATCCCAACCAGATCGAGATCATCACGGCCGAGCAGATGCTGGACGCCTACGCGTCGGCAGGGCTGCCGGTGGGCTACAACCACTGGTCCTATGGCAAGCACTTCCTGGCGTCGGAGCGCAGCTACCAGCGCGGCCACATGGGCCTGGCTTACGAGATCGTCATCAACTCCAACCCCTGCATCGCCTACCTGATGGAGGAGAACACCATGCCGATGCAGGCGCTGACGATCGCGCATGCCTGCTACGGCCACAACTCCTTCTTCAAGGGCAACTACCTGTTCCGCACCTGGACCAACGCGGACGCCATTGTCGATTACCTGCTGTTCGCCAAGAACTACGTGGCCGAGTGCGAACAGCGCTACGGCGAACAGGAAGTGGAACTGCTGCTCGACTCCTGCCATGCCTTGCAGAACTACGGGGTGGACCGCTACAAGCGGCCCAAGAAGCTCTCCATCACCGAAGAGAAGGCGCGCCAGGCCGATCGCGAGAACTACCTGCAGATGCAGGTCAACGATCTGTGGCGCACGCTGCCCAAGCATCGCCCGCACGCGCTGACGGCCGACGAAGAGGCGCCGGAAATGACGTTCCCGCCCGAGCCGCAGGAGAACCTGCTGTACTTCATCGAGAAGAACGCGCCCAAGCTGGCGCCGTGGCAGCGCGAGATCGTGCGCATCGTGCGCAAGATCGCGCAGTACTTCTACCCGCAGCGCCAGACCAAGGTGATGAACGAAGGGTGGGCAACGTTCTGGCACTACACCATCATCCACCAGCTCTACGAAGAAAAGCTGGTCAACGATGCCTTCATGATGGAGCTGCTGCAGGCGCACACCAACGTGATTTACCAGCCGCCGTACCACAGCCCGTATTACAGCGGGTTGAACCCGTACACGGTGGGCTTCCTGATCTTCCAGGACCTGCGCCGCATGTGCGAGAACCCGACCGACGAGGACTACCGCTGGGCGCCGGAGATCGCCGGCAGCGACTGGCGCACGACGCTGGACTTTGCGATGCGCAATTTCAAGGACGAGAGCTTCCTGCTGCAGTTCCTGTCGCCGCGCGTGATCCGCGAACTGAAGCTGTTCTCGGTGCTGGACGACGACCGCGAGGGCAAGCTGCGCGTCACCGCCATCCACGACGACGAGGGCTATCGCGCGATCCGCCAGCTGATGGCGGCGCAGTATGACCTGTCGACCATGGAGCCCAATATCCAGGTCACCAATGTCGATATCGGCGGCGACCGTTCGCTGACGCTGCGCCACCTGCAGAATGACCGCCGGCCGCTGGCGCACAATTTCGACGAAGTGGTGCGGCACGTGACGCGGCTGTGGGGCTTTACCGTGCGCCTGGAAGTGGCCTATGAAGACGGGCGCACCGAACTCAAGTACGAATGCAAGCCGGAGCGCCGGCACCGCAAGTCGCACAGCGGGCTGAGCCTGGCCGCGTGATCGCCTGATCCTTCGCAGTGCTTGCCACGCGCGTTGCCTGAAACCTCAGGCAATGCGCGTTTTCATTTTTACTCGCACCATCCACGCACCAGTTCGACCGCCCGGCTGTCCGTGCCGTCGAGCACCGCCTCGCCCAGCACGCGGCTCCACCAGCGCTCCGACCCGTCCGCCACGCGCCACGCATGCAGCCGGCGCGTGCAGAGCTGCAGGTCGTATTCCTCCGTGATCCCGATCGCGCCGTGCACCGCATGGGCGATGGCCGCCACTGGCGTGACGGCATCGCTGGCGCGCAGCTTGCCGAGCGCGGCGCGCAGGCGCTCGGGCTGGCCGGTGGTGCTGGCGCAGGCCAGCTGCGCCGCCACGCGCGCTGCCGCCACATGCTCGGCCATCTCGCTGACCTGATGCTGGATCGCCTGGAACTTGCCGATGGCGCGGCCGAACTGCTGGCGGTCGTTGGCGTACTGCAGCGTCAGGTCGAGCACCCGCGACAGCGCCCCGGCCAGCTGGACCGCGTGCAGGCAGGCGCCGAGTGTGCGCAGCGTGCCGGGCGCCAGCCGGAACGCAGCCGGCATGGCCGCGTCCGGGCGCGGCAGCCGCAGGGTCAGGTCGGCGTGCGCCCCGGTGGGCTCGGCGCGCGCGTCGGCCGCCGGCAGCAAGAGGCAACGCTCGCCGTCCTGCACCAGGAACCACCGGGCATGGCGCGCATCGGCGACGAGCGTAGCGGGCGCGCCGTCGTCGAAGCCCGCCAGGGCGATGGGTCCGTCGGGCAGGGCGATGCCCTGCGCGTGCAGCAGGGCGCGGGCGAAGATGGTTTGCGCCAGCGGCAGCGGCAGGACATGGCGGCCGGTGACGAACAGCACGGGGGCCAGTTCAGGCAGCGGCAGCGCGGCGCCGCCGGCGGCCTCGGGCAGCAGGCAGTCGGCAAAGCCGCTGTCGCGCAGGGTTTGCCACAAGGGAGAGGGATCGGCCTGCCGTTCCAGCGCGCGGACCGTGGCGGGCGTGCAGCAATCGCGCAGCAGCGCGTCGAGGGCGTCGGAGTAAGCGTTATGCATGATGGGTCTCGTCGGGGGGGCGGGACGTCGGGACGGTGCGGCGGGTCTTCAGCGCAGGCCGAGGCCGCGCGCGATCATGCCGCGCAGGATCTCGCGCGTGCCGCCGCGCAGCGAATACGACGGGGCGATCTGCGTGACGTAGGCCAGCGTGCGATAGAGCGCGCCGTCGGCGGCCAGTGCCGCTTCGTCGCCGAGCGCCGCTTCCACCAGCGCGGGGACCGATTGCTCGAAGGTCGTGCCCAGGTCCTTGACCAGTGCGGCCTCGACCACGGGGCTTTCACCGGCCGCCAGGCGCGCGGTCACCGCCAGCGACATCGCGCGCAGCACCGCCAGGTGCCCGGCAAGGCGGCCCGCGGTCACGGTGTCGCGCCGTGCCGGCGGCAGGCGGCGCATGGCGTCGAGCCAGGTGTCGAGCAGCACCACGCTGGAGTACAGCCGCTCGGGGCCGCTGCGCTCGAACGCGAGTTCGGCGTTGACCTGCTCCCAGCCGCTGCCGTCCTGGCCGACCAGCGCATCCGGGGCCAGCGCGACGTCGTCGAAGGTGACCTCGGAGAAGTGCGCATCGCCGGCCAGGTCGTGGATCGGCCGTACCGAGACGCCGGGCGCGTGCAGGTCGACGATGAACTGCGACAGGCCCGCCTGCCGGTCCTGCGGCGTGCCCGAGGTGCGCACCAGCGCGATCATGAAGTGGCAGCGGTCGGCGTTGGTCGTCCAGATCTTGCGGCCGGTCAGGCGCCACGAGCCATCGGGCTGGCGCACGGCGCGGGTCGTCACGCTGGCGAGGTCGGAGCCGGAGTTCGGCTCGCTCATGCCGATGCAGAAGAACGCCTCGCCGCGGCAGATCGCGGGCAGGTAGCGGGCCTTCTGCGCGTCGCTGCCGTAACGCAGGATCAGCGGGCCGCTCTGGCGGTCGGCGATCCAGTGCGCCGACACCGGCGCGCCGCAGGCCAGCAACTCCTCCACCAGCACGAAGCGCGAGTAAGGATCGAGGCCGGCGCCGCCGTATTGCGCCGGCAGCGTAATGCCGACCCAGCCGCGCGCCGCAAGTGCGCGGCTGAACGCCGCATCGAACCCCATCCACGAGCGCGCGCGGGTTTCCGGCGGCAGGGCGGGCAGGTGCTCGTCAAGAAAGGCGCGGACCTCGGCGCGGAACGCGAGCGCGTGCGGCGGCAGGGGCGTCAGGTCGAAGGTGGATAGCAAGGCGGTCACGGTGAAGTCCGGTAGCTGTGGCACGCGAGCCCTGCGGAACGCGGCGGCGGCTGCCTTGCATTCCGGATGGCTCAGGGTGGGCCACAGCGTAGTTCACGCGTCGAGCGCCAGTCCAATATTGATTTATTGGGAAGCGATACCGATTCGATATGGAGGTGCCCCCCGGCCGGGTCACCCTTGGGGGCCGGTGCCAGTGCTTCAGGCCGTCCCCGCTCGCGGCGTACGCGGCCGGACCGCCGAGGTCACCCCGGCGCGTTCGAGATTGACGCCCGGCAGCAGGTGCAGCAGGCGCACCAGCTCGGACTGGCGGTGCGTGCCGGTCTTGCGCAGCGTATCGCGGATATGCACGCGCACCGTATGCGGCGACAGGAACTCGCGCTCGGCGATTTCATTCAGCGTCTCGCCGGCGGCGAGACGGACGGCGATGATGCTTTCCTTGCGCGACAGCCCGAACAGCGAGGCCAGCACGCCCGCATCGAGCACCGCGCGCGATTCCGAATTGCCGAACAGCATCATCGCGGCCGGCAATTGCCACGGGCCTTCCACCGGCTGGCGCGAGACCAGCGGCGTGACGATGATCGGCACCGGCTGCCCGCCGGAGGTGATGTGCATCCAGGAGCCCGACGCGGCTTCGGCGCCGCGGCCGCGCATGGCGCCGTCGAGCAGCTTGCGCAGCACCGCCTGCAGCGTGTCGCTGTGGGCGCGCAGCACGCCGTCCTGCAGCGACAGGTGGCTGTCGGCCTGCACCAGCGCCTCGGCCCAGCTGTTGGCGTAGCGCACGCGCAGGTTGGCCTGCAGCACCATCACGCCAAAATCCAGGGTATCGAGCCCGGCCAGGCCAAGGCTGGCCAGCCCGCTCAGTTCAAAGTTGCGCTGCTGCATGCGCGCGGCACGCACCCAATGCGGCATGACGTGGGCCAGGCGCCGCTCGCGCTGGCCGGCGCTGATGCTGCCCGCGCTGGTGCCGCTCATCAGTACGCAGACCTCGGCGTTCTCGACCAGGCGGATGCCATGTTCGAGTCCGCTGCATGCCAGCGTGGAGACTGGACGCTCGGCCACGGCGCCATCGTGAGAGGCCGTGTGCAGCGGCGCGCAGGCGGGGCTGTCAGGCGTGTCGGCCGGCATACAGCAGGCGCCGGCGTAGGGCAGCTCGAGCGGATTGGGCAGCCAGCCGCCAACGCTTGCGCCGTTGGTGAAGCAGCCGTGGGGCGTGACGCCCAGGCGTGCATGGCCGGCGAGCTTGTCCCAGATCAGGTAACGCGGGCTGCCGGTGGAGGTGTACCGGGAGAAAAGGTCGAGTGCCGCCGGCATTGCCGCAACGTCCAGCGCGGACTCGTAGATCGAGTCGACCAGACGATGGAAGTCCTCGTCCGTAGTCGGGTGTTCGCCCATGTTCACATTCCCCCCGGCGGCAAACGCCTCCTGCTTGTGCCACGGCAAGTGGCCACTTTCTTTTGTGTTATCGGTGCCGCTCTGGCGTTCTGTACCTGCGCCGATACGGCTCGCAGCGGTCCCGTCAGGCTCATCCGGCGCGCTGCGATAAGGCAATCATGCCAAACAATGTTGTTTCTTTTGTCCCCCGTGTCGGGAGGGAAAACACGGATTGCAGGCATAACACTTAGCTGGGGCCATACCAAATTGCTGCTTTGCAGCGTATGGGAGGTCGGGCGCACTACCGACTTGTGAGGCGTGATGGTAATGCGGGTGACGAGAACGCCGAAATTTTCAGCACGGAAATAGTGCCGGGCGTTTCACACACGCCACACGTGTCCAGAATGTTGGCGGCAAAAAGCCCCCGTTGCCGGGCCGAGAATAGGTTGCCATACCCGTGTTTCTGCGAACGGGCCGGTTCGAACCGGCATTCGAACCGGCATTCGAACCGGCTGCTATGGCGCCGCCGGGTTCGCTTGCTCGTCGCCCCCCACCTGCAGCCCTTTGCCATCGACCTGAATGGTCAGGCTGGGCGATGCCATGCGGATGCCGTGGGCGTCGAAGTTGCGCTTCAGGCGTGCATTGAACGCGCGCGTGATTTCCGCCTGCGTCAGCGGCCGGGTCTTGAACTGTGCCATCACCACCGGCCCGCTCGGGTCGAAGCGGTCCAGGCCGAGGATGTCCAGCCCCGACATCAGGTTGCGCGAGTAGCGGAAATCTCGCGCGATTTCCGTGCCGGTGGTGCGGATCAGCTCGAGGGCGCGGTCGAGGTCGCTGTGGTAGCTGATGCCGATGCTGAACACGGCATAGCCATAGCCGCGCGACAGGTTCTTGACCGCCTTGATCTGGCTGTACGGCAGCGTATGCAGCGCGCCGCGTCCGTCGCGCAGCTTGACCGTGCGGATGGTCATACCTTCGACCACGCCGGCATGGTCAGGCAGCTCGATCGAGTCGCCGATGGCGATAGAGTCCTCGACCACGATAAACAATCCGGTGATCAGGTCCTGCACCAGGCTCTGCGCCCCGAAGCCGATCGCCAGCCCGACCACCCCCGCGCCGGCCAGCAACGGTGTCACGTTGACGCCCAGGTTGGCCAGCACGGCAATCACCGCGATCAGCAGCAGCCCGATGAACGAGGCATTGCGCACCAGCGGCAGGATGGTCTTGGCGCGCAGGCTGGGCTGCGCGCCGCGTCCATGCGCGGGCAACAGCGTCTGCGTGATGGCGGTGTCGATCAGCAGCCAGACCAGCCAGGCCAGCAGCACGGTGCTGGTCACGCTGAACACGGTCTCGGTGATATGGCGGCCCGCTGCGGAAGATTCCGCCAGCTGCATCAGCGACGTGTCCCAGACGCGCATCACCATGGCAAGAAATACCACCCAGATCGCCACCCGCAGCAGCGCCATGGCGAAGCGGCCAAAGCGCTGCACATAGGCCGAGCGCCGGCGGTCGCGGAAGCGGGGCGGCCGTGCCGTTGCCTTGGGCGAGCGCCTGGCGACCATCGTCAGCAGCAGTGCCGCCACGAACAGCGCGACCGAAGCCACGGTGCGGCGCAGGAATACATCGGCGTGGCCGGCGGCGAGCAGCGTGCCGATCACCGACGCGACCACCACCGCGAGCACCGGCAAGTGCCAGGCCTGGCCGATCAGCCGCAGCAGGTCGGTCAGGCCCGGGTGGGACTGGCGGAAGGCCAGCGGCCGGTGGCTGATCAGCTGGCCGATCTGGCGACTGAAAACGAGCGCGAACACGCCGATGCCCAGTGCTGCGGCGATATTGGCCGTGGTCGACACCAGCGCGGCGAGGTTGGTGCCGAGCACCGCGACGACGCGGCTGTCGGTGGCGCTGTCGCCCAGGGCCGCCAGTGCGCCGGTGCAGAACAGCAGCCACGGCGAGCGCGCCAGCAGCTGCCGGACCGCAAGCTGGCGGTGCGCGGTGCGGAACAGGACGAAGATGACCTGGCACATCGCGGCGGCGACGGCACCCGCCACGATGGCGTATGCGACCAGCACCGCGGCCACGGCTGCTGGCGACTGCGCGAAGGTGCGCGTCGCCATCAGCAGCGTGATGCCGAATGCGATCACCCAGGGCCCGATATGCCGCAGCATGAAGACGCCGACATCCACCCAGGACGGCACCTCGGGCAGCCTGGCGCGCTCGGTACGCGGGCGCGGCGGCGCGCGCCGGCGCCGGATGCGATGGCCGATCTCCCACAGGCCCCAGCCGCTCGCCGCCCATACCGCCAGCACCAGCGCGAATTCGCGCAGCGATTCCAGCCCCGAGCGGGTGCCCCGGTGGGTCAGCGCGGCGCGCCATTCCTCGCCTGCGAAGCGCGAGCGCCAGCCCCAGTATTGCCACGGGCCGCGGTCCTTGCGCAGGTGCGTGTCGACTTCGTCGAGCACCTCGGCCACGGCTCCGATCAGCCCGGGTGCCGAAGCGCCGGCCGCAGCGGCGGACGCCGGCGCCGGCGCCACCGCGGAAGCGTCCAGGCCGCGCCGCAAGGCCTGCAATTGGCCGACCAGCGCGCGCCGTTCGCGATCGTCCTGCAGTGTTGCGATGACCTGGTCGAGCGACTGCGCCAGCGGCACGCTGGCCGGGGCCGCCGGCGCGCTGGCCGGCGCCGGAGCGGGCTTGGCCGGTGCCAGCAGGGTGGCAAGCGGGCCTGCCGCCATAGCGGGCGCTGGAACCGTACAACACAGCAGTGCGAGCGCCAGCAGCGCGGCATGCATGGCCAGGCTCGCACCTGGCGTGAGCCGGCGTGGCCACATCGATCGGGAGGGGGCGTTGCGATCGGGTTTGCGCATGGCTGGATGTCCGCACCCGGCCCGGCGTGACGCTGCCGGCGGAGGCGCGGGAATGAACGTCGATCGCGCCACTGTAGCGCATCGGCGGTGCCGGGTGACGCACCGCCGCATCCGGCACGTCGGGCCACCCCGGGTCCACGTCTGGGTCCACGTCGGAACCATTCGTCGCTTCGGACGATGCGTCGCTTGCGCCGATCCACGAATCTCGAACCCACTCCGGCGTGGGCATTTCGGCGCCCGCCGGCCACTCTCAGATCGCGGGCGCGCGCACCAGAACCGGTGGCCCGTCCGGCCAGCAACAAGACACAAGGGAAAGACGGCATGGAACTCAATGCATCGGTATCGGCAGTGATCACGGGCGGCGCCTCGGGCCTGGGCGCGGCAACGGCGCGCGCGCTGGCGGCGCACGGCGTGCGCGTGGCGCTGTTCGACCTCAACGCCGAGAAGGGCGAAGCGCTGGCGCGCGAACTGGGCGGCGTGTTCTGCCAGGTGAACGTGACCTCGGAAGCTGAAGTCGAGGCCGGCTTCGCCAGGGCACGTGCCGCCATCGGCCAGGAGCGCATCCTGGTCAACTGCGCCGGCACCGGCAATGCCATCAAGACCGCGTCGCGTTCCAAGGAAGCGCCGGACCAGATCAAGCACTTTCCCTCCGATGCCTTCGAACGCATCATCCAGATCAACCTGATCGGCACCTTCCGCTGCATCGCGCGCTCGGCGGCCGGCATGCTGACGCTGGACACCGCGGGCGGCGAGCGCGGCGTGATCATCAGCACCGCATCGGTGGCGGCGCAGGATGGCCAGATGGGGCAGGCCGCGTACTCGGCGTCCAAGGCCGCCGTGGTCGGCATGACGCTGCCGATCGCGCGCGACCTCGCGGGCGAGGGCATCCGCGTCAATACCATCCTGCCGGGCATCTTCAATACGCCGCTGCTGCAGGGCGCGGCCGAGAACGTCAAGGCCGCGCTGGCCGCTTCGGTGCCGTTTCCCAAGCGCCTGGGCCAGCCGGAAGAGTTCGCCTCGCTGGCGGTCGAGATGTGCCGCAACGGCTATTTCAACGGCGAATCCGTGCGGCTGGACGGCGCCATCCGGATGGCGCCGCGCTGAGCGAAGCGGCCTGGATGGAATCAACACGGAGACGCGGATGGATTTCAGCTACCTGAGCACGCTGCCCGATGCCGTGCGCCATTTCGCCGGACTGCGGCCCGACGCGGTGGCATATGCGTTCGAGGGCCGCCAGACTACCTACGCCGACTTCGAGCGCAATACCGACCGGGTCGCGCAGGCGCTGCTGGCCGAGGGTATCCACGCCGGCGACCGCATTGCCTATATCGGCAAGAACAGCGACCACTACTTCGAACTGCTGCTCGGCGCGGCCAAGGCTGGCGTCGTCACCACTCCGGCCAGCTGGCGCCTGGCGCCGCCGGAGATCGAGTTTATCGTCGGCCATTGCGACGCGGTGGTGCTGTTCGTCGGGCCGGAATCGGCGGCGATGGCAAAGTCGCTGCTGCCGGCGCTGCCGATGGTGCGCACGGTGGTGCTGATGGAGCCGTGCGCCGACGGCGGCGATGCCCCTTGCTACACCGACTGGCGCGACGCGCAGCCGGCCACGCCGCCGGCACACCGGCCGGCGCCGCACGACGTGGTGCTGCAGCTGTACACCTCTGGCACCACCGGGCGGCCCAAGGGCGCGATGCTGACGCACCGCAACCTGACCATCGGCACCGAGGTCAGCGAGCGCGAAGGCATTGCCTGGTCGCACTGGACGGCCGACGATATCTCGCTGGTGGCGATGCCCGTCGCGCATATCGGCGGCTCGGGCTGGGGACTGCGCAATCTGCTGTCTGGCGCCAAGGGCGTGGTCGCGCGCGAATTCGACCCGCGCGCGGTGCTGGATTTCATCGAGCACGAGCGCGTCAGCAAGCTGTTCATGGTGCCGGCGGCCATGCAGATCGTGCTGCGCGATCCGCGCGCGCGCCAGGTGGATTACTCGCGGCTGAAGTACCTGCTGTATGGCGCCGCGCCGATTCCGGCGGCGCTGCTGCGCGAGGGCATCGAGGTGTTCGGCTGCGGCTTCGTGCAGCAGTACGGCATGACCGAGACCACCGGCACCATCGTCGCGCTGCCGCCCGAGGACCACACCACCGAAGAGGTGCCGCGCATGCGTGCCGCGGGCAAGCCGCTGCCAGGCGTGGAAATCAAGGTGGTCGACTATGAGGGGCGCGGGCTGGGTCCCGATGAAGTCGGCGAGATCGTGGTGCGCTCGCAGCACAACATGGCCGGCTACTGGAAGCAGCCCGAGGAGACCGCGCGCACCATCGACGCCGATGGCTGGCTGCGCACCGGCGACGCGGGCTACATGGATGCGCAGGGTTACCTGTACATCCACGACCGCGTCAAGGACATGATCATCAGCGGCGGCGAGAACGTCTATCCGGCCGAGGTCGAAAGCGCGATCTACGGCCACCCGCAGGTGGCTGACGTGGCGGTGATCGGCGTGCCGGACGAGAAGTGGGGCGAAGCGGTGAAGGCCATCGTCGTGCTGAAGCCGGGACAATCGCCCGATCGCGACGGCATCATCGCGTGGACGCGCCAGCGGCTGGCCGGCTTCAAGGTGCCGAAGAGCATCGAGTTCGTCGACGCGCTGCCGCGCAATCCGTCCGGCAAGCTGCTGCGGCGCAAGCTGCGCGAGCCGTTCTGGGAGGGGATGAACCGGCAGGTGAACTGAGCCTGGCTCCCTGTCCCGCGAGCGGGGCGGGGAGCATCTACTTCTTCTTGATCACGCTGACCTTGCCATCCGCCTCCAGGTACAGCGCCTTGATCTCCTCGAGCTTTTCTACCCCCTGCTCGCGATATTTGGCTTCCAGCTCGTCGTCGGTGATCGATTCGCGCCGCATGTTTTCTTGCAGCCTGGTGCCGTCGCGCACGAGCAGGATTTTCTTCGCTTCGGCAAAGCGCTGGAACGTGGGGAAGTGGTAGGCCAACAGGTCGATCAACCGGTTCCACGCAATCAGCGTGACGACCAGCAGCATGGCGTCGGCAACGCCTTCACCCTTGCCGGCCATGCCGTTCTGCGCCGCGTCGGCAACGATCACGACCAGAAGCAGGTCGGCAATGCCCATCGAGCCGATGTCGCGCCGCACGACGAAACGGAACAGCAGGAACAGCGCCCAGTACATCACCGTGCCGCGAACGACGATCTCGAGTGGCGAGACGGTGAAGAAGAGCGCTTCGCGCCAGTCGAACGAGAAGTCCATGCCCGAAACACAGCAACTTCCGGACCACATTGCAGCGATGGCGCTTGTGCACGCCACGCCGCCGCGCTGACGGTAATTCTTGCAGCGGCTGCGTACGGATTGCCGTCGCGCAGCCGGGCGGGCTCCTGCTTCCGCAGGAAGCCGCCGGTGCGAGGATCAGTCGGCCTGGATGCCGAACTCCTTCACGATCTTCGTATAGCGCGTGGTATCCGCGGCGATCAGCTTCGACAGCGCGGCCGGCTCGCCGCCCGCCGGCGTGACCGCGATGGTGGCCATGCGCGAAACCACGTCGGGCATCTTCAGGATGTCGTTGACGTGCGTATTGAGCGTTCGCACCACGTCGGCGGGCATGTTCTTCGGACCCAGCAGCGCCTGCCAGGCGCCGATCTCGACATCCTTGTAGCCCAGCTCCGCCAGCGTCGGCACGTTGGGCGCGAACGGCGAGCGCTTCAGGTCCGCCACCGCCAGCGGCACCAGGCTGCCGTTGCCCACGTACTGCGCCACCGCGCCGTAGGTGACGTAGGTCACCGGCACCTGCCCGCCGATCACGTCGACAATGGCGGGCGCCAGGCCGCGATACGGCACCTGGCTGATCTTGATGCCGGCGGACTTGTTGAACAGTTCGCCCATGATGTGCATCGGCGAGCCGTTGCCCGGCGTGGCATAGGTTTCCACCTTGCCCGACTTGGCGCGTGCCACTAGGTCGCTGACCTTGGTGATGCCGGTGCCCTTGTTGACCACCACGAACAGGGACTGCGTGCCGATCTGCGAGATCGGCGTGAAGTCATGCTGCACGTCGTAGCTGGCGCCGGTGCCGGCCTTCAGCACCAGCGGAGCGATGGCGACCGTGTTGGGCGCCAGCAGCAGCGTGTAGCCGTCGGGGTTGGCGCGCGCGACATAGGCGCTGCCGATGGTGCCGGCGGCGCCGGTGCGGTTTTCCACCACCACCGACTGCTTCAGACGCGGTGCCAGCTTTTCCGCGAACATGCGGGCCAGTACGTCGACATCGCCGCCGGCCGGATACGCAACGACGATGGTGATGGGTTTGTTCGGGTACGCGCCCTGGGCCAGGGCGGCGCCGGTGCAAAGCACGGTGGTGGCGGCGGCCAGCGTGGCCAGGACTTTGCGGCGTGCAGACTTCATGATGTTCAGACCTCGGTAAGACTTGGCGCCCGGCGGGGGCCGGGGGCCAACATGGCTGGTGAAGCGGCTGGTGAAGCCCGGCGCGCGGCGCCGGGGCATGGTGGCCAACTCGGCCGACTCAGAAGATGTGCTTGATGCCCAGCATCGAGCCCCACTGGTTCGCGCCGGGGCGGGGGTTGGAGCCGGGCGAACCACCGCTCACCGACATGGCGAGCTGGCCGTCGTTATTGATATAGCCCGCGGTGGCGTAGACCGAGGTGCGCTTGCTGAAACTGTATGTCGCACGCAGCGCGTAGAGCATGGCCTCGTTGTCGCTGCCGTGGTAGTTCAGGAAGTAGACCTGGCCGGCCAGGTTGACCGCCGGAGTGATGTCGTAGGAGACGCCGGCGTAGTACAGGTCGCTGATCGGCGTCGGGCTGCCTTCGTTGTCGCGGCGGATCCAGCCGGCGCCAAGCTTGGTGTTCTTCAGCAGCATGTAGCCGCCCAGCGACAGGCGGTCGTCGGTCAGGTTGCTGTTGGTCAGGCCGCCGAAGGCGCCGGGGCCGCCGCGCTGCGAATCGTAGGCTGCGATCAGGCCCCAGGTCTTGCTGTCATAGCCGATCATGGCCGACCACTCGCGGCAGGCCTTCTTGTCGGCCGGGTTCTCGCCGGCGCAGTTGGTGCCGGCCGGGCTGGGGCCGGCGTTGACCGCGTCGCGGCCGAAGCTGTAGGTGGCACCGACCACGAAGCCGTTGAAGTTGGCCTTGTATGCGACCGCGTTGTCGGCGCGCGTGTTGGGCAGGTAGTTGTCGAGCGAGCCCGAGCCGTACACGTTCGGCCCGAGGATATCGCTGTCGAGGATGGCCCAGAACAGCATCGTGTACTGGCGGCCGAACGACAGCTGGCCATACTGGTTGCTCAGGCCGACCAGCGCCTGGCGCCCGAACAGGCGGCCGCCCTGGTTGGCGTTGCCCGTGTCCGGCGAAAAGCCCGATTCCAGCACGAACAGGCCCTTCAGCCCGCCGCCGAGGTCTTCCGTGCCGCGGATGCCCCAGCGCGACGGCACCGTGGCGGTGTTGTTGGGCATGCGCACCAGGCTGTCGCCGTTGGCGCCGACATTGCTCACGTACTCGACACCGCTATCGATGACGCCGTACAGCGTCACCGACGATTGGGCCGAGGCCAGCAGGGGGGAAGCCGCGAGCAGCGCCGCGGCGGTTCGTGCAAGTTTCATCTACCAGTTTCCTTCCGTTTTTCCGTCTTGTAATCGTCTTTGTGGTCCGGGCGCTGCGATGGCGCCCGGGTTTCAGGGCAGGCTTGTTATTGGCAGGGTGTTCTCCTCTTGTGGATCCCGCAGGCTGTCAAAAGCCGCAGTGTCTAGCAAAAATGCTGCCATAGCCGCTTTTGTGTTTTATATATGGAACATCAAACAACATAAGAAACGTTGAGCAAAATATAGCCGCGAGTTTCCAAAACCTGCGAGGAGGGTTATCCCCTAGTGCGGCAGGGCGGCGACGCGCCGGACAGCCGCCGGCTGCACCCGAGCAGGGCCCGGCGTGAGCGCGGGGGTGCATCGGCACGGCGCGGCGCGCGCTGCCGGAGGACTTGCCGTCTACGCGTTTTGCCGCACCGGCAAAGGCGCCGCGCCCGATGCCATGGGCAGGGACTGGCAAGCCGTTGCATGCACCAGCTCGGCGCGATTACGTTTCGGGTCGGATGTGCCTATCGTTTACCCTCATCCCGTTTCCCAATACGCACGCCTATGCTGCAGAAGTTTTATTTACAAACCTGAGTTTCATATATGGAACAAAATAACCCCCCCCTTCGTACGCAGCCGGACCGGCAGCTACTGGAGGCCCTGAACAGCGGGTTTGCGGAACGCGTGGTGACGGTCGACGGCGGCGCGCAGGTGGCCTACCGCAGCGGCGGGACCGGCGGGCCGGCCGTCGTGCTGCTGCATGGCATCAGCTCCGGCGCGGCCTCGTGGCTGCCGTGCGCCAGCCTGCTGTCGGCGCAGGCGCGCGTGATCGCCTGGGACGCGCCGGGCTACGGCAATTCGACGCCGCTGGCGCCGGAGCGCCCGCTGGCATCGGACTACGCGGAGCGGCTCGACGGCTTGCTGCAGGGGCTGGGAATTGCGCCGGCGCTGATCGTCGGCCATTCGCTGGGCGCGCTGATGGCCGCGGCCTATGTCGCCAACGCGAGGAACCTGCCGGCGCGGCTGCTGCTGCTGAGCGTGGCCCAGGGCTACGGCGGGGCGGGCAAGGAGGCGCAGGCCCGGCAGGTGGCACAGCAGCGGCTGGCGGCACTGGACACACTCGGCGTGGAAGGGCTGGCGCAACGCGGACCGGCGCGGCTGCTGAGCGAACTGGCCGATGCCGGCGCGCAGGCATGGGTGCAGTGGAACATGCAGCGGCTCAACCCGGACGGCTACCGCCAGGCCGTGGCGATGCTGTGCGGCGACGATATCGACCGTTACCTGTCGCGCCGGCCGGCGTCACTGCCCACGCGCATCGCCTGCGGCAGCCACGACGTGGTGACCACGCCGCTGGCCTGCGGCACGCTGGCCGAACGCTTTGACCTGCCGATTGCGCTGATCCCCGACGCCGGCCATGCCTGCTATATCGAGCAGGCCGCCGCTACGGCGCGCCTGATCCGCTCGGCGCTGCCCTAACTGCCCCAAGGCAACGCCTTACCCTTTCCGGCGCCGCCAACTGCGCGGCACCACTCAGCTGGCGCGCCTGTCATGCGCCGACTGCGCCGCCTGGCCCCGGCTTCGCGGGTTTACCCCAGTCAATTTTTACGGTTGTGTTGTCTATAGTCGTACCTGTGTTCAATATCTAAACCAGTGTTTCATTAGTAAAACACGACGGGCGCAAAAGCAGGTCGCGCCCGGGCGGCGTCGGAACACGGTCCCCCAAGCTGCAAGACATGGAGCAAAGCGCAATGGAAAGCCTCTCGTACAACCCGAACCTGGTGCCCTGGGAGCGTCCGGCGCCGAACAACGTCGCAGGCAAGGGCCATATCGAACAACCCGGCAAGGTTGCCAACATTGTCTGGCAGACCCGCGCCACCGCGCCGAGCGCCTACGAGAACGCGCTGGGCGACGCGCTTGAGGCCGCCTTCGAAGGCGGCGCGCAGAACCCGCAGGACATCGTGCGCGCGTTCAACGCCGCCGGCTTCCTGGGCGTCGACGGCCAGCCATGGACCGAAGAGCGCTTCCTCTCCGAAATGCGCCGCCTGGGCGCCTGAACCACGCCAGAACCGCGTCCCTAGCGAGAACAAGATGGAATCGAACAAGCAAGCCCGCGCCGAAGCCCGCCTGAACACCGGCCTGCGCAACTACTGGTACCCGGTCGCCGCCTCGTGGGCGGTGAGCCATGCCCCGATCGGCATCACCCGCCTGAGCCAGAACATCGTGCTGTGGCGCGACGGCGCCGGCCAGGTCCACGCGCTGGAAGACCGCTGCCCGCATCGCGGCGCGCGCCTGTCGATGGGCTGGAACCTGGGCGACCGCGTCGCCTGCTGGTACCACGGCGTGGAAGTCGGCGGCGACGGCCAGGTCAAGAGCGTGCCGGCGGTGGAAAGCTGCCCGCTGGAAGGCCGCACCTGCGTGCGCAGCTACCCGGTGCAGGAAAAGGCCGGCGCGATCTTCCTGTGGTTCGGCGACCAGGCCCCGCAGGGCGAAGGCAGCCCCGACGAGCTGCGCCTGCCGGAAGAACTGGTCAGCGAAGAACACAGCAACTTCCTGTGCGTGGCGCACTGGGACTGCAATTACCGCTACGCCATCGACAACGTGATGGACCCGATGCACGGCGCCTACCTGCACGCGGTGTCGCACTCGATGGCATCCGGCGAGAAGTCCGCCGTGATGCAGATCCGCGAGACCGAGCACGGCCTGGTGTTCGAGAAGACCGGCCAGCGCGGCGTCAACTTCGACTGGGTGGAGTTCGGCGAGACCGGCACGCTGTGGCTGCGCCTGGCGATCCCGTACCGCGCCAAGGTCGGCCCCGGCGGCCCGTTCGGCATCGTCGGCATGGCCACGCCGGTGGATGAAGACCACTGCATGGTGTTCTTCTGGCGCACCCGCCACGTGCAGGGCTGGGAGCGCGACGTGTGGCGCTTCCTTTATCGCAACCGCCTGGAGCAGCTGCACTGGGACGTGCTGGAGCAGGACCGCGTGGTGCTGGAAATGATGGCCCCCAACGCACGCGACCACGAGATGCTGTACCAGCACGACGCCGGCATCACGCGCGTGCGCCGTCTGCTGAAGCGCCGCGCCGACCAGGAAATCGCCGACGAGCCGGTGGCGATGCTCAAGCCCACGCAAGCCGCCGGAGCCGCCAGCCATGCCTGAGGCCATCACCAACAACGCTCTGCTGGCCGGCCGCAAGGTGCTGGTCACCGGCGCCGCACGCGGCCTCGGGCTGGCCTTCGCGAAGTCGCTGGCGGAAGCCGGCGCCAGCGTGGCCATGGCCGACATCCTGGCCGAACGCCTGCAGCAGGAAGCCGACGCGCTGCGCGCCCGCGGCCTGAAGGTGGTGCCGGTCCTGCTGGACCTGTCGGACCCCGCCTCGGTGCAGGCTTGCGCCGATGCCGCGGTGAAGGCACTGGGCGGCCTCGACGGGCTGGTCAACAACGCCGCCGTGACCGACTCGGGCGGCCGCGATGCCAGCGCCATCGACATCGCCACCTGGGACCGCGTGATGAATGTCAACGTGCGCGGCACCTGGCTGATGACCGCTGCCTGCCTGCCGGCGCTGCGCGCCAGCGGCCGTGGCGCGGTGGTCAACCTGGCCTCGGACACGCCGCTGTGGGGCGCGCCCAACCTGCTCGCCTATGTGGCCAGCAAGAGCGCCATCATCGGCATGACCCGTTCGCTGGCGCGCGAGCTGGGCCGCGACCAGATCACTGTCAACGCGGTGGCCCCGGGCCTGACGCTGGTGGAAGCCACCGAGTACGTGCCCCAGCACCGGCACGACCTGTACCGCGAGCAACGCGCGATCTCGCGCGAGCAGCTGCCCGACGATGTCTGCGGCGCGGTGCTGTTCGCACTGTCCGACCTTGCCCGTTTCGTGACCGGCCAGACGCTGGCGGTCAACGGCGGCTTTGTCATGCATTGATCCGAAATCCACTGAAGAAAACCGAAGGAATCCAAATGAGCGATCTTTCCCAACAGCAAAACATCAAGCGTTCCTGGGACCAGCCGGACGGCGCCTCGTTCGACCAGTGGATGGAAAGCCGCGTGGCGCGCTTCTCCACGCGCAAGTACGACTGGGACGCGCTGAAGTTCCAGGCCGACTACGACCCCAAGTACCGCCGCGCGCAGATGCGCTACCTGGGCACCGGCGGCACCGGCGTGGCCGCGGACACCAACACCGTGCCGTCGGAGCACTTCACCTTCTCCACCATGATCATCCCGGCCGGCCATGAAGGCCCGTCGCATATCCACACCGACGTGGAAGAGGTGTTCTTCGTCCTGCGCGGCAAGATCAAGCTGATCCTGGAAAAGGATGGCGAGCGCTTCGAGACCGTCCTGACCGACCGCGACCTGGTCTCGGTGCCGCCGGGCGTGTATCGCGAGGAAATCAATATCGGCGAGGAAGACGCGCTGATGTGCGTGATGCTCGGCGCCAAGAAGCCGGTCACGCCGACCTACCCGCCCGAGCACCCGCTCGCGAAGATCAAGCGCTGATGCGCCATCGGCCTGTCCGCACGCACTGACCATGAGCACCAACGCCATCCCGACGACGCCAGCCGCCAACGAAACCCCGGACAAGTACATCGTCCCGGGCCTGGAGCGCGGGCTGCGCCTGCTCGGCGAGTTCAGCAGCAAGGACCGCACCATGTCGGCCGCCGAACTGGCGCGTCGCCTGAAGGTGCCGCGCTCCACCGTGTTCCGCCTGCTGGCCACGCTGGAAATGCTGGGTTTTGTCGAGCGCGCCGATGGCGGCCGCGATTTCCGGCTGGGCATGGCGGTGCTGCGGCTGGGGTTCGAGTACCTGGCGTCGCTGGAGCTGACCGAACTGGGCCGCCCGCTGCTGGAGCGGCTGCGCGACGAGATCGGCTATCCGACCAACCTGGTGGTGCGCGACGGGCGTTCGATCGTCTACGTGGCCAAGGCGGTGTCGCCGCGGCCCTTCGCCAGCTCGGTCAACGTCGGCACGCGGCTGCCCGCGCATGCCACGGTGCTGGGCCGGGTGCTGCTGGAAGACCTGCCGCTGGCGGAACTGCACGCGCTGTATCCGGAGGCGCAGCTGGAAGTGTTCTCCGACAGCACGCCGCGCACGGTCGATGCGCTCTTTGCCATCGTCCAGCGCGACCGCGAGCGTGGCTACGTGCTGCAGGAAGGCTTTTTCGAATCGAGCATCTCGACCATTGCCGCGCCGGTGCGCGACCGCACCGGCAAGGTGGTGGCGGCGCTGGGCGCCACCATCCCCGCTGCGCATATCGATCCGGAACAGCTGGACGCGATGGTGGAGAAGGTGAGGAGCACAGCGGGCGAGCTGTCGCGCCTGCTTGACTACCGGCTGTCGCTGCACAGCGCCGGCAAGGTCGTGAATCTGTATCGGGAGTGAGGACAATGTCCATGATTGAACTCGGCGGCAAGGTTGCCGTCGTTACCGGCGGGTCCTCCGGCATCGGGCTGGCGACCGTCGAACTGCTGCTCGAAGCGGGCGCCGCCGTCGCCATGTGCGGCCGCGACGAAGCCCGCCTGCGCAGCGCCGAAGCGCAGTTGCGCGAGAAATTCCCCGGGTGCCGGCTCCATGCCGCCACCTGCGACGTGCTCAAGCCGGAACAGGTCGCCGCCTTCGCGGCCGACGTGCAGCAGAAGCTCGGCAATGTCGACATGCTGGTCAACAACGCCGGCCAGGGCCGCGTGTCCACCTTCGCCAATACCGAAGACGCGGCCTGGATGGACGAACTGCAGCTCAAGTTCTTCTCGGTGATCCACCCGACGCGCGCCTTCCTGCCGCAGCTGGAGAAGTCGGGCCAGGGCGCGATCGTCTGCGTCAACTCGCTGCTGGCGCAACAGCCCGAGCCGCACATGGTGGCGACCTCCGCCGCGCGCGCCGGCGTGCTGAACCTGGTGCGCTCGATGGCCACCGAATTCGCGCCCAAGGGTGTCCGCGTCAACGGCATCCTGATCGGGCTGGTCGAATCGGGCCAGTGGCGCCGCCGCTTCGAGGCGCGTCCTGAAGCAGACCGCCACCTGGACTGGGCCGCGTGGACCGCGCGCCTGGCCCAGCAGAAACATATTCCCCTTGGCCGCCTGGGCCTGCCCGTCGAGGCAGCCCGCGCCATCCTGTTCCTTGCCTCGCCGTTGTCTTCGTACACCACGGGCAGCCATATCGATATCTCCGGAGGACACTCCCGTCATGCCTAATCAACACCAGTACGAACAACAGCAGGTCACCGTCGGCTGCGCCATCACGGCGTTTCTCGAGCAGTGCGGGGTCAAGGCCGCGTTCGGCGTGATCTCGATCCACAACATGCCGATCCTCGACGCCATGGGCGAGCGCGGCCACATCCGCTTCGTGCCGGCACGCGGCGAAGCGGGCGGCACCAACATGGCCGACGCCTACGCCCGCACCACCGGCGGCCTGGGCGTGTGCCTGACCAGCACCGGCACCGCCGCGGGCAATGCCGCCGGCGCCATGGTCGAAGCGCTGACCGCCGGCACGCCGATGCTGCATATCACCGGCCAGATCGAGACGCCGTACCTGGACCAGAGCCTGGCCTACATCCACGAAGCGCCGGACCAGCTCACCATGCTGAAGGCCGTGTCGAAGGCCGCCTTCCGCATCCGCAGCGCCGACACCGCGATCAGCACCATCAAGCTGGCGGTGCAGACCGCGCTGACGGCGCCGACCGGCCCGGTCAGCGTGGAGATCCCCATCGACATACAGGCCGCGCTGATCGACCTGCCGGCCGACCTGCAGCCGCTGCCGGTGCCTAAGCATGTGCCGTCGGCGCACGCGCTGGACGCGCTGGCCGAGCGCCTGGTGAATGCCAAACGCCCGCTGCTGTGGCTGGGCGGCGGTGCCCGCCACGCCAGCAAGCAGGTGCAGCGCCTGCTGGACCTGGGCTTCGGCGTGGTCACCAGCACGCAAGGCCGCGGCATCGTGGCGGAAGACGATCCGCGCTCGCTGGGCGCCTACAACCTGCACAAGCCGGTCGAGGCCTTTTACCAGACCTGCGACGCGATGCTGGTGGTGGGCTCGCGCCTGCGCGGCAATGAAACGCTGAAGTACGAACTGAAGCTGCCGCGCCCGCTGCTGCGCATCGACGCCGATCCCGCCGCCGAAGGCCGCTGCTACCAGAGCGATTACTTTGTCAGCGGCG
This sequence comes from Cupriavidus sp. IK-TO18, assembly GCF_015549295.1. Taxonomy (NCBI): domain Bacteria; kingdom Pseudomonadati; phylum Pseudomonadota; class Betaproteobacteria; order Burkholderiales; family Burkholderiaceae; genus Cupriavidus; species Cupriavidus sp. IK-TO18. Next base: position 19,607 of record NZ_JADGMP010000012.1, on the reverse strand, counting down.
ATGCCGCGCTGGCGCTGGACGCGCTCGCGGATCGGCTCGAAAAGCGCATGAAGGTCGATCCGGCCTTCGCCGCCGACCTGCGCCGCGCGCATGACGTCGCCGTCAACGGCCTGGTCGATGGCCTGGGCCCGTACTCGGCACTGGTGCAGGCGCTGCAAGGCGCAGTCGGCCGCAACTTCAACTGGGTGCGCGACGTGACCGTGTCGAACAGCACCTGGGGCAATCGCGAACTGCGCATCTTCGACTCGCGCGCCGGCGTGCATGCGCTGGGCGGCGGCATTGGCCAGGGCCTGGCCATGGGCATCGGCGCCGCGATCGGCGCGGCGGCCACCGCGTCGGGCAAGAAGACCTTCACGCTGGCCGGCGACGGCGGCTTCATCCTGAACCTGGGTGAGCTGGCGACTGCCGTGCAGGAACGTGCCGACATGGTCATCGTGCTGATGAACGACAAGGGCTACGGCGTGATCAAGAACATCCAGGACGCGCAGTACGGCGGCCGCCGCCACTACGTCGACCTGCATACGCCCGACTACGCCGCGCTGGCCAGGTCGCTGTCGCTGCGCCATGCGCGCGTCAGCAGCCTGGCCGAAGTCGGCGCCGCGCTGGAGCAGGCCACGGTGGAGCCCGGCCCGTTCCTGCTGGAAATCGACATGCTGTCGATCGGCAGCTTCAAGACCGTGTTTGCCGGCCCGCCGGTGAACAAGGAAACCCCGGCTTCGGAACAGGCCACCGTCAGCGCCTGAGGAGAGCAGAAAAATGCTGCATGTGTCCATGATTGGGTGCGGTGCGATCGGCCGGGGCGTGCTTGAGCTGCTCAAGAGCGATCCCGACGTCGCCTTCGACGTGGTGATCGTGCCCGAGAGCGCGATGGACGAGGCCCGCGGCGCGCTGTCCGCGCTGGCGCCCAGCGCCCGCGTGGCCACGCACCTTGACGACCAGCGCCCCGACCTGCTGGTCGAGTGCGCCGGCCACCATGCGCTGGAAGAGCACATCGTGCCGGCGCTGGAGCGCGGCATCCCGTGCATGGTGGTGTCGGTGGGCGCGCTGTCCGAGCCCGGCATGGCCGAGCGGCTGGAAGCGGCGGCACGCCGTGGCGGCACGCAGGTGCAGCTGCTGTCCGGTGCCATCGGCGCCATCGACGCGCTGGCCGCGGCGCGCGTCGGCGGGCTGGATGAAGTGATCTACACCGGCCGCAAGCCGGCGCGCGCCTGGGCTGGCACCCCGGCCGAGAAGCTGTTCGACCTGGATGCGCTGACCGAGGCGACGGTGATCTTCGAAGGCACGGCGCGCGACGCCGCGCGCCTGTACCCGAAGAACGCCAACGTCGCCGCCACGGTGTCGCTGGCCGGCCTCGGGCTGGATCGCACTGCGGTGAAGCTGCTGGCCGATCCGCATGCGGTGGAGAACGTGCATCACGTGGAAGCGCGCGGGGCGTTTGGCGGGTTCGAGCTGACGATGCGGGGCAAGCCGCTGGCGGCGAATCCGAAGACGTCGGCGCTGACGGTGTTCAGCGTGGTGCGGGCGCTGGGCAACCGCGCGCATGCGGTATCGATCTAGTTCCGGCAGCCACGCCCCACAGACTTAGCAGGCAACGACATGAACCCACAAGAAGTCCTCCCCATCTGCATCGCCGGCGAATGGCGCCTCGGCACGGGCGACCGCTACGGCACGCGCTATCCAGCGACCGGCGAGGTCGTCGCAGAACTGAATGCCGCCAGCCCGGCTGACGTGGAAGAAGCCGTGCAGGGCGCGCACCATGCCTTCCTTACCAGCGGCTGGGCCCAGCGCAAGCCGCACGAGCGTGCCGCTGTGCTGTACCGCGTGGCCGAACTGATCCGCGCACAAGCCGAGCCGCTGGCACAACGGCAGCGCCTGGACAACGGCAAGCCCATCAGCGAAACGCGCGCCCTGGTCGCCAGCGCAGCCGGCACCTTCCAGTTCTTTGCCGCCGCCTGCGAAACGCTGGAAGAAACCATCACGCCGCAGCGCGGCGACTGCCTGACCATGAGCGTCTACGAGCCGATGGGCGTGGTCGCGGCGATCACGCCGTGGAACTCGCCGATCGCCAGCGAGGCGCAGAAGATGGCCCCCGCGCTCGCCGCCGGCAATGCCGTGGTGGTCAAGCCGGCCGAAGTCACGCCGCTGATGGCACTGGAACTGGCGCGCATTTGCGAAGAAGCCGGCGTGCCCAAGGGCCTGATCAGCGTGCTGCCGGGCAAGGGCTCGGTGATCGGTGATGCCATCACCAAGCATCCGCTGGTGCGGCGCGTGTCGTTCACCGGCGGCACTACCACCGGCAAGCACATCGCGCATATCGCCGCCGACAAGATGATGCCGGTGTCGCTGGAGCTGGGCGGCAAGTCGCCGACCATGGTGTTCGACGACGCGGACCTCGACCACGCGGTCAACGGCGTGCTGTACGGCATTTTCAGCTCGTCGGGCGAGTCGTGCATCGCCGGCTCGCGCCTGTTCGTCGCGCGTTCGCAGTATGAGCCGTTCATCGACCGCCTGGCGGCCGCCGCTTCGCACCTGCGCGTTGGCGACCCCGCCGATGAACGTACCCAGATGGGCCCCCTGATCACCGACCGCCACCGCGACAGCATCGAATCGTACGTCGCGACCGGCGTGCACGAAGGCGGCCAGCTGCGCACCGGCGGCGTGCGTCCCGACGTGGCCGGCCTGCCCAACGGCTACTTCTACACGCCCACCATCATCGAAGGCCTGGATAACAACGCCCGCATCTGCCAGGAAGAGATTTTCGGGCCGGTGCTGGTGGCGATCCCGTTCGACGACGAGGACGACCTGATCGGACAGGCCAACGACAGCGTCTACGCGCTGGCCGCCGGCATCTGGACGCGCGACTACAAGCGCGCCTGGCGCGTGGCCCGTGCGGTGCAGGCGGGCAATGTGTGGATCAACACCTACAAGCAGTTCTCGATCTCGACGCCGTTCGGCGGCTGGCGCGACAGCGGCCTGGGCCGCGAGAAGGGACGGCTGGGCATCCTGCAGTACATGGAGCAGAAAAGCGTGTACTGGGGCCTGAACGAACAACCGCTGCCGTGGGCCAGCCACTGAGCCCGGCAGGCAGGAGAGAAGCAATGATCAAGGTATTGGGAATCGACGAGATCGTCTACGGCGCGGATGACTTTGACGCCTGCCGTGGCTTTTTCTCGGACTGGGGCCTGGCCATCAAGCGCGATGACGCGCAGGGCCTGGACTTCGAAACGCTGAACGGCTGCCGCGTGCTGGTGCGCCGCATCGACGATGCTTCGCTGCCGCCCGCGATCGAGGCCGGCCCGACGCTGCGCGAAGTGGTGTGGGGCGTCGAGTCGCAGGCATCGCTCGACCATCTGGCTGACGCGATCGCCGATGCGCCGGGCTTCGTGAAGCAAGGCGAAGGCGCCACGCTGCGCATCGGCTGCACCGACCCGAACGGCCTGGCGGTGCGCTTCCAGGTCACGCGCAAGCATGACGTGCAGGTCGAATGCGCGCTGATGAATACGTGGAACGACAAGCCGCGCCTGAACCAGCGCAGCCCGATCTACGACCACGCCACGCCGATCGAAGTCGGCCACGTGGTGTTCTTCGTGAAGGACGTCAAGGCCACCGAGCAGTTCTATGTGGAGAAGTTCGGCTTCGTGCCGTCGGACCGCTACCCGGACCGCGGCGCGTTCCTGCGCTGCACCGCGGATGGCGGCCACCACGACCTGTTCCTGCTACAGCTGCCGGAACCGAAGAGCGGCCTGAACCACGTCGCCTTCACCGTGCGCGACATCCATGAAGTCTTCGGCGGCGGCATGCATGTCTCGCGCAAGGGCTGGGACACGCAGCTCGGCCCGGGCCGGCATCCGATTTCCTCGGCCTACTTCTGGTACTTCAAGAACCCGGCCGGCGGCCTGATCGAATACTACGCCGATGAAGACCAGCTCGACGAGCACTGGGAGCCGCGCGCCTTCGAGCCGGGCCCGACCATGTTCGCCGAATGGGCGATCGAGGGCGGCATCGACGGCAACACCCGCCGCCAGAAGAACGCGGGCGGCCCGGCAGGCAAGTTCCTGACCGAGAAGCGGTAAGAGAGAGAAGCGCGACAGAAGGAAGCAGCAATGAGTGCCCACCAGTCCCTGACCCTGCGCGTCCAGGCCATGCGTTTTGAAGCGCGCGGCGTGGTCAGCATCGAACTCCAAGATCCCGAAGGCAAGACCCTGCCCGAGTACAGCCCGGGCGCCCATATCGACCTGCACCTGGGCAATGGCCTGGTGCGCAGCTACTCGCTGTGCGGCGCGCCGGAAGCGCGCAACCGCTACACCGTGGGCGTGCTGCTGGACCGCGGCAGCCGCGGTGGCTCGCGCTACGTGCATGAGCAGCTGCGCGTGGGTGCCACGCTGACGGTGGGTGCGCCGCGCAACAACTTCGAGCTGGACGAGAGCGCCGCGCATACCGTGCTGGTGGCCGGCGGCATCGGCGTCACGCCGATCGTCTGCATGGCGCGCCGGCTGGCGGAGCTGGGCAAGTCGTTCACGCTGATCTACTGCGCCCGTTCGCGCGCCGAGGCGGCATTCGTCGAACCGCTGTCGGCCTATGGCGATGCGGTGCGCTTCCACTTCGACGACGAAGCGGGCGCGCCGCCGGACCTGAAGGCGATGCTGGGCGGACAGGACGCGCAGACGCATTTCTATTGCTGCGGCCCGGGCCCGATGCTGAATGCGTTCGAGGCCGCATGCGAGGCGCATGCCTACCCCAATGTCCATATCGAGCGCTTTGCCGCCGACCCGTCGACCGAGGCGGTGCAGGAGGGCGAATACGTGGTGCAGCTGTCGCGCACCGGCTCGCTGGTCAAGGTGCCGTCGGGCAAGTCGCTGCTCGATGCGCTGCTCGATTCCGGCGTGGAGGTCGAGTACAGCTGCCGCGAAGGCGTGTGCGGCTCGTGCGAAACCGCCGTGCTGGAAGGCTGCCCGGACCACCGCGACAGCGTGCTGAGCAACAGCGAGCGCGCCAGCAACAAGACCATGATGGTATGCGTGTCCGGGTGCAAGGGCAGCAAGCTGGTGCTGGACTTGTAATTCGCGATTGCTCGTTCCGAGAGTGTTTTCGCCCCTCTCCCGCGCGCGGGAGAGGGGCGGGGGAGAGGGCCAGCGCTGGCCGCAGCCAGCGCGTTGCCAGGTCCCGATTTCCTCATCCAAGGCCGCCGGGCAAGCCGGGCGTATGCCGCCTGCAGCGCCTGCCCTCTCCCCAAACCCCTCTCCCGCAAGCGGGAGAGGGGAGCAACCCCCGAAGAATCAAACCGAGAAGTACCGTGTTCACACAGAGACAAGACGCAGCGTCCCCCGGCGCACCGGTGGCCGCCACCGCAGGTATCGTGACCACGGCCGACAGCGCCGGCCAAAGCGCTGCGGCTGCCCGCAGCGGCCCGGTCACGCGCGGCAACATCGTCGCCCGCATCGAACGCATGCCGGGCAACGCCATGCATATCCGCGCCCGGCTGCTGATCGGCCTGGCCACCTTCTTCGACGGCTTCGATGTCATCGCCATTGCCGCCACGCTGCCGCTGCTGATCGCGCAATGGTCGCTGACGCCGGCGCAGATCGGGGTCCTGATCGCCGCGCCGTCGGTCGGCCAGCTGGTCGGCGCGCTGCTGTTCCCGGGGCTGGCCGAGCGCTTCGGCCGGCTGCGCTCGATCGGCTGGAGCGCGGGCATCATCGGCCTGATGAGCATTGCCTGCGGCTTCGCGCCGTCGTTCGAGATCTTCCTGCTGCTGCGCATCGTGCAGGGCCTGGGCCTGGGCGGCGAGCTGCCGGTGGCCGCCACCTATATCAATGAAGTCACACGCGCGCATGGCCGCGGCCGCTTCGTGCTGCTGTACGAGGTGGTGTTCCCGATCGGCCTGATGGTGTCCAACGGCGTCGGCGCCTGGCTGGTGCCGCACTACGGCTGGGAGGTGATGTACTTCATCGGCGGCGTGCCGCTGGTGCTGTTCTTCATCCTGAAGCGCGTGATCCCGGAATCGCCGCGCTGGCTGGCCGAGAAGGGCCGCCTGGAAGAAGCCGACGCGGCGCTGCGTGCGTTCGAGGCACGCGCCAGGGGACCGCTGCCGCCGCCGCAGAATGCCAGCGCCTATGACCGCATGACCCAGCATCCGCGCCGGCGCGTGCGCGACCTGGTCAGCAAGGCCTACCTGGGCCGCACGATCGCGGTGTGGATGCTGTGGGCAACCTGCGGCTTTATCCAGTACGGCCTGTCGACCTGGCTGCCCACGGTCTACAAGACCGTCTACCACGCGCCGCTGCAGCTGGCGCTGAACCTGGCCGCGGGCGCCTCGGTGCTGGGCGTGGTCGGCTCGCTGGTGTGCGCGATGATCGTCGACAAGGTCGGCCGCAAGCCGGTGATCAACGTGTCGTTCCTGCTGTGCGCGCTGTCGCTGGTGCTGGCCGGCGTGTTCCACGCCGCGTCGGTGTATGTGGTGGCGACCTTCTGCGCGCTGGCGATGGGCTTTTTGGCCAGCGGCTTTATCACCGCCTATGTCTATACGCCCGAGCTGTACCCGACCAGCGTGCGCGCGATGGGCTGCGGCCTGGGCGGCGCCTGGCTGAAACTGGCCGCGATCTTCGCGCCGACGCTGATCGCCGGCACCATCGGCAACGGCACCCTCAACGTGGCGTTCTTCGCGCTGGCCGTGGTGCCCGCGCTGGCAGCCGTCACCGTTCACTTCTTCGGCATCGAGACCAAGGGGCAGGTGCTGGAGGAACTGGAGGTCTGAACGGGCGCGTGCTTGTCCCGTTTATCTTTGAAGGCCGCGCCGGGATCCGGGGCGGCCTTTTTCTTTTGCTGTGCGACCTGGCGCTGCGCTATCCCTGCGCCCGCAGCAGCTTGCGCAGCCCCTGATAAACCGCCTCCCTTTCCTGCGGCGACAGCATCCGGATCACTTCTGCCTGGCCCTTGCGTGCCAGCGGCATCACCTGGTCGTGCAGCGTCGAGCCGGCCTCGGTGATGGCGCAGATCAGCTTCTTGCGCGGCGTGTTGCCGGCCGAAGTCAGGCGTACCAGCCCGCGGTCTTCCAGCAGCCGCAGCGTGCGGCTGACCAGCGCCTTGTCCGAGGTCGATTGCGTGACCAGCTCGGAGAAGGGCAGTTCTTTCGCATGCGCCAGCAGCGCCAGGATGCGCCACTCCGGCACGGTCAGGCCGAACTGCTCGGCGTAGGGCTTGGTGACGGTGCTGCGCAGCGCGGTCACCAGCTGGCTCAGCATGGTGGTCAGGAAATTGTCGACAGTCAGGCCGTTGCCGGCCTCGTCGAGATCGGTCCAGGGGCTGGCGGTCAGTTCTGGCGCGGGCTGGCCCTGGGCGGGCGCGGCGTCACGGGGCATGCGGTCCTCTTGTCTGGGGTCTGCCGGCAGGTTGGTCGGGGCCGGTGGGCGGGCCAGATTGTCTCACAGGCCGCAGCGAGTCCGGTGCCAATGTCTCGTCATTACCACCAGAAAAAATCAATGAGCGAATATAAAAAGTCAATTGGTGTTTTCAGTAAGTTGAGTTGTCAATATTTGCCACCTACAGTAGTCACGTTCCTGATGTGAACATATGTTTTACCAATAAAACAACCGCAGTGTTGTGATCCATAAGCCAACCCTGTTTTCGCGGTGTGCACAACAGCCCACCTCCAACGCCGCGACTGCGCCCCCACAGGAGCTGTTGATGAGACATGATCGCCCCCGCCGCCATTTTCTCGCCGCCACTGCCATGGCCGCGCTTGCACTTGCCGCGGGCAGCGCGGTGGCCGCGCCCTATCCGGCAAAGACCGTGACCATGGTCGTCGCCTATCCGCCCGGCGGCGATACCGACGCCATGGCGCGGCTGTATGCCGACAAGCTGTCCGCGCGCCTGAAGCAGCCGGTGATCGTCGAGAACCGTCCCGGCGCCGGCGGGGTGGTCGGCGCCAGCTTTGTCAGCCGGGCGCCCGCCGACGGCTACACGCTGCTCTACACGCCGAACCCGTTCACGCTCGCGCCGATGGTGCTCAAGCTGGCGCCGGCCGCCAGCTACGACCCGCTGCACGGTTTCACGCCGGTGATCCAGACAGCGGTGCAGGCGGTGCTGCTGGTGGCCAACCCGGCCGCTGGTGTCAAGACCCTGCCGGAAATGATCGCGGCGGCCAGGGCGGGCAAGACCTTCACCTACGGCAGCCCGGGTGCCGGGTCGCCGATGCACATCGCCGGTGAAATGCTGAACCGCGCCGCCGGCGTGAAGATCCAGCACGTGCCGTACAAGGGCGTGGCGCCGGCGGTCAACGACGTGGTGGCGGGGCATGTGAACTTCGCCTACGTCACGCTGGGTCCGGTGGCCCAGTACATCAACACTGGCCGGCTGATCCCGCTGGCGATCACGGACGCGAAGCGCTCGCCGCTGCTGCCCAACGTGCCGACGCTGGCCGAGCTTGGCTACAAGGACGTGGTAGTCGGTGCCTGGCATGGCGTGATGGCGCCAAAGGGCACGCCGCCGGAAGTGGTCAAGGTGCTGAACCAGCAGCTCAATGACGTGATCCGCCTGCCCGACGTGGCCGAGAAGATGGCCACGTTCGGTGCCATCCCGGTGGGCGGCGCGCCGGCCGCGCTCGACAAGGTCAATGCGGGCGACTACGAGCGCCTGGGCAAGGTGATCCGCGACCTCGGCATCACCGCGGAGTGAGAGCATCCAGCGCATCGATTCATGCAACACGCTATTTGCAGCACGACACGCAGGAGGCCGGCATGAGCAAGGCCATCGTGGGAACGTCCACGCCGCAGGTGACCGCGCGGGAAAAGGTCATGGGGCGCGCGCAGTATGCCGGCGACATCAAGCTGCCCGGCATGCTGCACGCCAAGGTGCTGCGCAGCCCGCACCCGCATGCGCGCATCGTCGGCATCGACACGTCGGCGGCGCGCGCATTGCCCGGCGTGAAGCTGGTGGTAACGGGACACGACGTGCCCACCCGCAGCTGGGGCCCGCACCGCAAGGAACAGCGCATCCTGGCCTGCGGCGTGGTGCGCCACGTGGGCGAGGAAGTGGCGGCCGTGGCGGCAGTCAGCGACGAGGTGGCGCGCGATGCGCTGGACCTGATCCGCGTCGAGTATGAACCGCTGCCGGCATTGCTGACGCCGGCAGCGGCGCTGGCCGAAGGCGCGCCTGAGCTGCACCCCGGCACGCGCAATATCGGCCACCAGATGCGGATCGAACGCGGTGACGTGGAAGCGGGCTTCGCCGGCGCCGCCGTTGTGTATGAGGCCACCTACGACATGCATTCGCAGTACCCGGGCTACCTGGAGCCGATGGCGTCGGTCGCGGCGCAGGACGGCAACGGCCGGCTGACGCTGTGGGCCTCGACCCAGTCGGTGTTCCTGGCTCGCATGCGGCTGGCCGAGGCGCTGGACCGGCCGGTGTCGACCATCCGCGTGGTGCAGGCCACCACCGGCGGCGGCTTTGGCGCCAAGATCGTCGAGGAGAACAACAGCCTGATCTGTGCGTTCCTGGCCAGCAAGCTGGACCGGCCGGTGCGGCTGGTCAACAGCCGGCTGGAGGACTTCCAGGGCGCGCGCGCCAGCGTGCCGATGACGGTCTGGTTGCGCATGGGCCTGTCCGCGGACGGCATGATCGTGGCCAAGGACGTGCGCATCACCGCCGAGTGCGGCGCGTATGCCGGCCTGGCCGGCGACGTGATGCATGTCACCGCCATGCGCAGCGACAACATGCACCAGGTGCGCAACGTGCGCTCGCACGCGGTGATGGCCTATACCAACAACCCGCCGCGCGGCGCGTTCCGCGGCTTCGGCGGCCAGCAGATGCAGTTTCCGCTGAACTGCCACCTGACGGTGCTGGCCGGCATGCTCGGCATCGACCCGATTGAAGTGCACAAGCGCAATGCGATTCCCGCCGGCGCGACCAGCGTGCATGGCTGGAAGATCAGCAGCACCGGCATGGCCGAGTGCCTGGAGATGACGCGCAAGGCGATCGGATGGGATCAGAAGCGCGCCACCCTGAACTTCGCCGCGCGCGGCACCGGCACGCGCCGGCGCGGCGTCGGCATCGCGGCGGCGATGCATGTCAGCGGCAACCGTACGCTGGGCAACTGGGACGGCTCGACTATCCTGCTCAAGCTCAACGAAGACGGCCGCGTGATGCTGCAGACCAGCGAATGCGACATGGGGCAGGGCGCCAACACCATGCTCAGCCAGATCTGCGCGCAGGAGCTGGGCATCCCGCTGTCGCACGTGACGGTGATGGTGCCCGACACCGACACCGCACCGTTCTGCCTGGGATCGCTGGCGTCGCGCGTGACCATCATCGCCGGCAACGCGGCATTGCGCGCCGCGCGCGAGGCGCGGCAGAAGCTGCTGGCGCTGGCGGCGGAGAAGCTGGGCGTCGCGGCCGAGCTCCTGACGATTGCCGATGGCCGCATCGTTGCATCCGGACAGCCGGACAAGTCCGCCACGCTGGCCGAGATCGCGCGGCTGCACATCTTCCGCCACGGCGGCGAAGGCATCCATGTGCGGGCCACCTATGACGCGCCCACCGTGATGCATGACGACAACTACTACGGCAACGTCGCGCCGTCGCACTCGTTCGCGGCGCATGCGGTCGAGGTGGAAGTCGATACCTGCACGGGCCAGGTCACCGTGGTCGACAGCTTTGTCGCCGACGACTGCGGCAAGGCCATCAACCCGCTTGCGGTGCATGGCCAGACCCATGGCGCCACGGTGCAGGCGATCGGCTGGACGCTGTACGAAAACCTGCACTACGAGGAAGGCCGCCTGATGAACGGCAACCTTGCCGACTACACCATGCCCACCGCCGACGCGGTGCCGATGCTGCGCACCGACGTGGTTGAATCGAACGATCCCAACGGGCCGTATGGCGCCAAGGGTGCCAGCGAAACCGCGATCCTGCCTGGTGCGGCGGCGATCGCCAATGCCGTATTCGACGCCGTGGGCGTGCGCATCCAGTCGCTGCCGATCACGCCGGAGAAGGTGCTGGCGGGTTTGCGCGCCTTGCAGCAGCAGGACGGGGAGGCCGCCCATGCGTGATTTCGAGTTCCTGGAGCCGGCGTCGGTGGCCGAGGCCAGCCGCATGCTGGCCGACCTTGGCGACAGCTGCCGCGTCTTTGCCGGCGGCACCGCACTGATGCTCGGCATGCGGCAGCGCATGCTGACGCCCGGCCACCTGGTGTCGCTGGGCAGGCTGGAAGCGCTGCGCGGCATCAGCTTCGATGCGCGCGAGGGCCTGCGCATCGGCGCGCTGACGCGGCATGCCGAGGTGGCGCGTTCGACGCTGGTGCAGGCGCATTACCCGATGCTGGCCAGCATGGCCGCGCGCGTGGCCAACCCGCAGGTGCGCAACCAGGGCACCATCGGCGGCAACCTCTGCTACGCCGACCCGGCCACCGATCCGCCGGGCTGCCTGCTGGCGCTGGGGGCGCAGGTCGTGGTCAGCGGCAGCGGCGGCGAGCGCGCGATCCCGATCGAAGATTTCCTGGTCGACTACTACGTGACCGCGCTGGCGCCCGACGAGGTGCTCACGCAGATCCGCGTGCCCGCACCGGGCGCGGGCGCCGACGGCCGCTACGCGCGCTTCCTGCGCACCGCCGCCGAGCACCGGCCACTTGCCAGCGTGGCGCTGGCGGTGCGCCGTGAAGGCGCTTTCTGCGTGGAAGCAAGGCTCGCAGTGGGCGCGTCGACGCCGATCCCGGCGCGGCTGGGCCGCGCCGAAGCGCTGCTCGCCGGCAAGATCGTGACCGCCGAACTGGCTGCCGAGACGGCCGCCATCGTCGCCACCGACATCAATGCGGTCTCGGACATGCGCGGCTCGGACACGTACCGCCGCGAGATGGTGCGCGTGGTCGCGCGCCGCACTATCGCCGAGTTGTTCGGCGTGGCCTCGGAGTAAGGAATCGCCATGAACAAAGTCAGCATCGAACTCACCGTCAATGGTGAAGAACACCAGGTGGAAGTGCCGGCCCGGCGCCTGCTCTCCGACCTGCTGCGCGACGGCCTCAGCCTGACCGGCACCAAGCGCGGCTGCGAGACCGGCATCTGCGGCGCCTGCTCCGTGCTGGTCGACGGCGAGGTGGTCAAGTCCTGCCTGATGCTTGCCGTGCAGGCGCGCGGGCGTCATGTGATGACGGTGGAAGGGCTGGCCGCCGACGGCCAGCTGCATCCGCTGCAGCAGTGCTTCATGGACAACGGCGGGCTGCAGTGCGGCTATTGCACGCCGGGCTTCCTGATGGCGTCGTGCGCGCTGCTTGCCAACAATCCCAACCCGACGGAGGACGAAGTCCGCCACGGCCTGAACGGCAATCTGTGCCGCTGCACCGGCTATGTGGGCATCGTCGAATCCGTGCTGTCCGCCGCGGAGAAAATGCGTGGAAATTGAAAAGACCCTTGTGACCGCGGCGCCGCCGGCGCGCGTATGGGAACTGCTGCTCGACCCCAACGTAATGGGCGCGTGCGTCCCCGGCATGGAATCGATCGAGGTGCTGAGCGATGTCGAGTACATCGCGCACATGGCGGTGAAGATTGCCTTTATCAACGCGCGCTTCCGGCTGCATACGAAGATCGTCGAAACCCGCGCCCCGCATTACCTGCGCACCGAGGGCACCGGCGAGGATGCGTCGGTGGCAAGTTCGCTGCGCCAGTCGAGCGAGATCTTCCTGACCCCACAGGAAGATGGCTCGACGCAGCTGCGCATCAGGGTGCAGGTGGATGTATTGGGGCGGCTCGGCACGTTCGGGCTGAGTGTGATGAAGACCAAGGCAGACCGGATGTGGGATGAGTTTGGCGCCAACCTGCTGGTGCGGTTGTCGCCGCAGGGGCAATTGCAGGCTCCGCCGCAAGGGCAGGCACAACCGCAGCTGTCTTCGGCGGTGCGCTTGCAACCCGCTGCCGTGCCTGCGGCCAATGGTCATGCGGTTCGGGCGCCAATTGCTGCGCCGGGACTGTTTGCGCGGCTGCTTGGGCGTGGCGATGCTAGGCCGTTGAGCGATATTTGCGTTGAGTTGCGGCGTCGCGACGAGACCATTGTGGTGCGGTGGCCGGCGGCGCAGGGGGAGCAGTGTGTGGCTTGGTTGCGGGAGTATTTGCGGTGAGGCTCTTGGGGGCTAGGCGCTGCGGCTGATATCTGGTGGCGCTTGGGATGCCCGGTTCCGCCCGCTTGGCGCCGTCGCGGCGCTGCCCGCAATCCTTTCTATCCCGCTTGTTTGCTCCCCTCTCCCGCTCGCGGGAGAGGGGCCGGGGGAGAGGGCCGGAGCATCAACAAAGTGCTGGTCGTCAAGCCCCAAACCTGGCCGAATCGCGGGTCTCATCCCCGGAACAGGTACCCTATCGGTTTCAGGCGTGGTATATGAAAGCGTTACGCCAAGACCGAAACCTGCAGAGACAGACCATGACCACCGAAACGCCGCCAGAGGACGACAAGGACAGCGGCCAGGACAAGTACATCGTGCCCGGCCTGGAGCGCGGCCTGCGGCTGCTGGGCGAGTTCAGCAGCCGCGAGCGCACGCTGTCCGCCGCCGACCTGGCGCGCCGCCTCAAGGTGCCGCGCTCGACCGTGTTCCGGCTGCTGGCCACGCTTGAAATGATGGGATTTGTCGAGCGCACCGATGGCGGGCGCGAATTCCGCCTGGGCATGGCGGTGCTGCGGCTGGGCTTTGACTACCTGGCTTCGCTGGAACTGACCGAACTGGGCCGGCCGCTGCTCGACCGGCTGCGCGACGAGATCCACTATCCGTGCAACCTGGTGGTGCGCGACGGGCGCTCGATCGTCTACGTGGCCAAGTCGGTCGCGGCGCGGCCGTTCGCCAGCACGGTCAACGTCGGCACGCGGCTGCCGGCGCACGCCACCGTGCTGGGCCGGGTGCTGCTGGAAGACCTGACGCTGGAAGAACTGCGCGCGCTGTATCCCGAAGACCGCCTTGAAGTGTATTCCGAGAGCACCCCGCGCACGGTCCAGGAGCTGTACGAGATGGTCCAGCGCGACCGCGAGCGCGGCTACGTGCTGCATGAAGGCTTCTTCGAGGCCAGCATTTCCACCATCGCGGCGCCGGTGCGCGACCGCACCGGCAAGGTTGTGGCGGCGCTCGGTGCCACCATCCCCGCCGCGCGCATCGAACCCGACCAGCTGGACGGCATGGTCGAGAAAGTCCGGCAGGCGGCGGCAGAGCTGTCGCGCCTGCTCGACTACCGTCCGGTCATGCCGAAACCGTTTGTATAGGCGTTTGTACAGGCAGCGACATGCAGCAATCCAGGCAATCGAAGCATTCGCCGCGACGACGCCGATGGCTGGGTGCGGCAATCGCCCTGGCGGCGATGCCGTGGACCGTGGCGCAGGCGGCCAGTTGCGCCAATGTGCGTATCGTGGTGCCGTTTCCCGCCGGCGGCCCGGCCGACCAGCTGGCGCGCACGCTCGCGCACGGCCTGCAGCAGAAGCGCGGCACGCCGTTCGTGGTCGACAACAAGCCGGGCGCCAACGGCAATATCGGCATCGACACCGTGCGGCGCGCCCCTGGCGACGGCTGCACGCTGCTGGTGGCGCCGGCCGGCAACCTCACCATCAATCCCACGCTGATGCCGGCGCTGACCTACAGCGTCGAACGCGATTTCCGCGCGGTGTCGCTGCTGGCAGGGTCGCCCAACGTGCTGGCGGTGCATCCGTCGGTCAAGGCCAACAGCGTGCAGGAGCTGGTGAAGCTGGCGCAGCAGGCGGACAAGAGCGGCAAGCCGCTGGGCTACGCCAGCCCAGGCGTCGGCAGCGGGCTGCACCTGGCGGGCGAGCTGTTCCGGCACAAGGCCGGCATTGCGCTGCTGCACGTGCCGTACAAGGGCACCACGCAGGCGCTCAATGACGTGGTGGGCGGGCAGGTGCCGATCTTGTTCGGCACCTGGCCTACGCTGGCGCCGTTCATCCAGTCGGGCCAGCTGCGCGCGCTGGCCGTGACGCAGGCCAGACGCTCGCCTGCGGCACCGGGCGTGCCGTCGCTGGCGGAGCAGGGCGTGGCCGGCATCGATGTCAGTTCCTGGTATGCGCTGCTGGTGCCCAGGGCGACGCCGCAGCCGGCGGCGGATGCGCTCAGCGCTGACGTGCGCGCGTTGCTGGCTACGCCGGCAGTGCGAGAGGAACTGCAGCGCCAGGGCATGGAGCCCGCCGGCAGCACGCCGCAGGCGCTGGACGCGCGCATTCGCCAGGAGACCGCGTCGTGGGCAAAGCTGATCCGCGAGTACGGGATTACCGCGGAATGACGGCGAAATAGCTGCCGCTGGCGTCAGCGCTGGCGCTCGGGGCGATGGCCGAGCAGCGCCGACAGGTCGCGCGCCGCTGCCTTGACTTCCTTTTCCACGCGTGCGCGCAGCGTGCCGTCCGACTCGAAGCGCTGCTGCGGTCCCGCCACGCTGAGGGCCGCGACGACTTCGCCATCGGCGCCGCGCACCGGCGCCGCGCACGAATCGATCCCCGGTTCGTAGGCCGAAAAACTCCACGCGCAGTCGCGCTCGCGGTCGGCGGCCAGGATATCGGCCAGCCGCGCATGGGTGGCCGGGCTCTGGCCGGTGACGGTCGGCAGCGGGTCCGGGCCCAGCAATTCCTTCCGTGTTTCCGGCGGCAGGCCGGCGATCAGCATCCGGCCGGGCGTGGTCAGGTGCGCCGGCACGCGGCTGCCCACCTGGATATTGCTGACCAGCGTCGCTGCCGGCATGTGGCGCAGCAGGTAGAGCGCGTCGCCGCCGTCGCGCACCACCAGGTACGCGGACAGCTGCAGCGAACCGCTCAGCGTGGCCAGCACGCGCGCGGCCAGGCTGGTCAGGTCGTTCGATGCCAGCACGCGCGACGCGAGCTTCAGGAAATTGAAGCCGACCTGGTGGCCGCCATGAGGCAGGCGTTCGACCATGCCTTCGTGCTCCAGCGTGTCCAGCAGCCGCATCACGGTGACGCGGTTCACGTCGATGCGGCGGCCGACCTCGCTCAGGTTGGCGGTGGGACCGCCTTCGGCGATATAGCGCAGCAGACGCAGGCCGCGGATCACCGGCGAAACCAGCTGGGCTTCGCGGGCGTCTTCGGCTTCGGCGCTGTCGTCGAGGTCGGGTTCGGTCGGCGGACGGGACTTGGGCATCTGAGGTTTTGGTGTTAACGGAAGACGGCCGCGCGCGCGGCCGTCAGGCTGGTGATCTCTATTGCGGGCCCGTTGGTATGTGAGCGCGCTATGGTTCACTACCACCCCTGGCAGGCGCTCCCCGCAAGCGGGAGTGGGGGAGCAACCCCCCAAAGGATACGTTCACCCCAGCGCCACGTTCCAGGCGTCGTAATCGTACACCCAGTCGGCATTGCCGCCTTCCTTGAGCCACGCATTGCTGCGCGAGCCGATCTGGATGCGACTGGTGCGCTCATGGCGCGCAGCCTGGTAACGGTCCAGCGCCGCGGGCACGGCGGCAGCGCCATCTTTCGCCGCATCGGCCAGGCAGCGCGCCAGCACCACCCCATCCTCGATCGCCATGCCGGCGCCCTGCGCCATGAACGGCATCATCGGATGGCAGGCATCGCCCAGCAGCGTGACCGGGCCGGACGACCATCGCGGCAGCGGATCGCGCACGTACAGCGCAGAAATCAGCACGTCGTCGCAGGCATCGAGCAGCGCGCGCGCTTCCGGATGGAAGCCGGCATAGGCGCTGCGCAAGTCTTCCACGCGGCCCGGCGTGGTCCACGACTCGTGCCGCCACGCTTCCTGTGCCACGGTGGCAAAGACAAAGATGTCGCGGCCACGGTTGAGCGGGAAGGTGACGATCTGCGTGGCGGCATCCGGACCCCACCATTTGGTGAAGGCGCCCAGGTTGGGCACGCCGGCCAGCTTATCGGCGGGCACCACGGCACGGTACGCGACCACACCGGTGAAGATCGGGCTTTCCTGGCCCAGCAGCGCGGTGCGCACCGTGGAATGGATGCCGTCGGCGCCGACCAGCACGTCGACACGCTCTTCCGTGCCGCTGGCAAAGCGCAGCGTGGCGCCGTCGGCGTCCGACACGATCGCCACGGCCTTGTGATCCAGGCGTACGGTCGCGGCGGGCACCGCGGCTTCCAGCGCGGTCATCAGGTCGGCGCGGTGCATGGTGAGCTGCGGAGCGCCGTAGCGGCGCTCGGCGTCTTCCTGCATCGGCAGGCGCGACGTTTCTTCACCGGTATCCCACATGCGGCTGATCCGGTGCGAAGGCCGCGCGGCGGTCTCGCGCAGCGCGTCGCCGACGCCAAGGCCGTCCAGCGCGCGCACCGCGTTGGGCGTCAGGTTGATGTCCGCGCCGACCCGGGCAAAGCGGGGCGCCTGTTCATACACCACCGCGTCCAGGCCGAGCCTGCGCAGCGCGATGGCCGCGGCCAGTCCGCCGATGCCGGCGCCGTTGATGCCGATCTTCAAAGTCATGTTGCCGTTCCGGTAACGCCAGCGGGGCGTTCCGGAATCGGTCGGGCACGCGCTGACTTTTATGTTCATAAATGAACTATATGTTCATAAAAAGTCTATGCGCGAGTGGGGTAGCGGGTCAACCAAGGGTTAACGCGTAGCGAATGCAGCTAGTCCGGTTGCCGCCCGAAGCTGCCGACAATGCCTTTGCGGAACGCCAGCACGCAGATGACAAAGATGAAGCCGGTCACCATCGACACCGATTCGCCAAGCCCGTTGAACCACTGGAGCCCGGTGGCCGAGGCCAGCAGGTTGCCGATGTCGCCCAGCTTGTTCTCCAGCGCCACGATCACGAAGGCGCCGACGATGGGGCCGGCCAAAGTGCCCAGCCCGCCGACCAGCGTCATCAGGATCACCAGCCCCGACATCGACCAGTGCACGTCGCTGAGGGTCTCGAAGCCCAGCACCAGCGCCTTGACCGAACCCGCCAGACCCGCGAGCGCCGCCGACAGCACGAAGGCAGCCAGCTTGAAGCGGTCGACGTCATAGCCCAGCGAGATCGCGCGCGGCTCGTTCTCCTTGATCGCCTTCAGGATCTGGCCGAACGGCGAATGCACCGTGCGCACGATCAGCGCGAACGCCGCCACGACGATCGCCAGCGCCACGTAGTACAGCGTCAGGTCATTGGACAGCGGCAGCACGCCGAACAGCTTGCCGCGCGGGATGCCCTGCAGCCCGTCCTCGCCGCCGGTGAACGGCGCCTGCAGGCAGAGGAAAAACAGCATCTGCGCCAACGCCAGCGTGATCATCGAGAAGTAGATGCCCTGGCGCCGGATCGCCAGCGCCCCCATCACCAGGCCGACCAGCGCGCCGGTTCCGGTGCCCAGCAGCAGCCCGATCTCGGGCGTCACGCCCCACACCTTTATGGCGTGGCCGGCCGCATAGCCCGCACCGCCGAAGAACGCCGCATGGCCGAACGACAGCAGGCCGGCATAGCCGATCAGCAGGTTGAACGCGCACGCGAACAGCGCGAAGCAGAGCACCTTGAGCACAAACACCGGATACGCGCCAGCCAGCGGCGCGGCCAGCAGGCAAGCCAGCAGCGCGCCGTAGAGCGCCCGCTTCGGCAGGCGGCGCGCGGCCTGTGCCGGCTGCATGCCGAGGGTAGCGATAGTCGATCCGTTCATCACTTCTCCTTTCCAAACAGTCCGGCCGGGCGCAGCAGCAGCACGACCACCATGACCACGAACACCACCGTCGACGACGCCTCGGGGTAGACCACCTTGGCCAGCCCCTCGATCACGCCCAGCCCCAGGCCGGTCAGGATCGCGCCGAGGATCGAACCCATGCCGCCGATCACCACCACCGCGAACACGACGATGATCAGGTTCTGCCCCATCAGCGGCGACACCTGCATCACCGGCGCCGCCAGCACGCCGGCGAAGCCGGCCAGTGCGACGCCGAAGCCGTAGGTCAGCGTCACCATCCTCGGCACGTTGACGCCGAATGCCTCGACCACCTTCGGGTTCTCGGTGCCGGCGCGCAGATACGCGCCGAGCCTGGTCTTCTCGATCACGTACCACGTCGACAGGCACGACGCCAGCGATGCGACCACCACCCACACGCGGTAGTTCGGCAGCCGCATGAAGCCCAGGTCCGTTGCGCCCAGCAGCGCTTCAGGCGGGGCATAGGGCAGGCCTGAAACGCCATAGGCCGAACGGAGCACGCCTTCGATCACCAGCGTGATGCCCAGCGTCAGCAGCAGGCCGTAGATATGGTCGAGCCTGTAGATCCAGCGCAGCATGGTTTTCTCGATCAACACGCCGACGCCGGCCACCGCAAGCGGCGCCAGTGCCAGCATCGCCCAGTAGCTCAGGCCGGCATACGACATGCCGGCCCAGGCCAGCACCGCGCCCAGCATGAACAGCGCGCCGTGGGCAAAGTTGATGACATTGAGCAGGCCGAAGATCACGGCCAGGCCCAGGCTCAGCATGGCGTAGAAGGCGCCATTGACGAGCCCCAGCAGCAGTTGCGACAGCAGGGCCGGCAGGGGGATTTCAAACAGGTTCATGGGTGCTCCTCGTCAGACTCATACGCCCAGCAGTTCATGCAGCACCGGCATCTTTGCCTGCAGATCGCCGGCATCGAAGCGTTCGACGATGCTGCCGTGCTCCATCACGTAGAAGCGGTCGGCCAGCGGCGCGGCGAAGCG
>NZ_JADGMP010000011.1:0-23077 GCF_015549295.1 Cupriavidus sp. IK-TO18 | reverse complement strand
GCTTCGATCACCGCGCCCAGGCGCTTGGCGGTCGCGATCGCCTGCAGGCCGGCGACGCCAGCGCCCAGGATCAGCACGCGCGCGGCCTTGACGGTGCCGGCGGCGGTCATCAGCATCGGCATGAAGCGCTGGTAATGGTGCGCGGCCACCAGCACGGCCTTGTAGCCGGCGATGTTGGCCTGCGACGACAGCACGTCCATGCTCTGGGCGCGCGTGGTGCGCGGCGCGGCTTCGAGCGCGAAGGCGGTGATGCCGGCAGCCGCCATGCGTGCCTTGTTCTTGTCATCGAACGGATTGAGCATGCCCACCAGCACCGCGCCCGGCTTCATGTGCGCCAGCTCGGTGATCTCGAGCGCGCGCACCTTCAGCACCAGGTCGGCGCCAAGCGCCTCGGCGGCCGTGCCGATGGTGGCGCCGACCGCCTCATATGCGCCGTCGGGCTGACTGGCGCGTACGCCTGCACCCGCCTGCACCAAAACCTTGTGGCCCTGCGCGACGTACTTCCTGACAGTCTCGGGGGTGGCGGCGACGCGAGTCTCGCCGGCCCGCGTCTCGCGCGGGATACCTATGTACATCTCTGCCTCCTTGGATGATGATTGATGTGGGTCGCGGGCGGCCGGGGATACCTACTGCGCCCCACGTGTGGGACTAGAAAATATGCTTCATGCCCGATGCCAAGCCGGTCTGTCCGACGCCTGGTGCGACCTTGGTCGCACTCGCCACGCCCAGCGTCGAGCGGCCCGCGTTGTCCATGTAGGACGCGTTGACATAAAGCTCCGTGCGCTTCGACAGGTTGTACGCCGCCTGCAGCACGTAGCTGGTGGCGTCGTCAGCCGAGTCACGGTTATCCGTCCGGTAGATACCGGCGCGCAGCGTCAGTGCTGGTCTTGCCGCGTAAGCACCGCCCAGCCAGTAGAGATGGGAGCGGCTGGCGGGCGCGCCCAGTCCGTTCTGCAGGAACCGGTATCCGGCCTCGGCCGTGAAGGGGCCGCTGATATAGAGCAGTCCCGCCGCGTAGCGGCGTTCAATGTTGCCTGCCGTGGCCGTGGATGTGCCGCGGCGCTGGTCATAGGCAATGGCCAGTCCGAACTTGCCGACGGTGTATGAGGCGCCGGCACCGATCTCCTGGCCGACGCGCGGCGCGCCGGGGACTTCGCCGCCGTTGGCGATGGTCGAGTCGTAGCCGGCGCTGTACAGCCCGCTGATGGTCAGTTCGCCGAAGTTGCCCGTGTACTTGATGGCATTGTCGGCCCGACCCGCGAACTGCGCATCGTGGGCAAGCACGGAGTACGGCGCATAGCGGTTTGCGTCAAAGGGGATGAAAAAATCGAACAGGATATTGTTCTGGCGCCCGAGCGTGACCTGGCCCCAAGGCCCCGCGATACCGGCGAATGCCTGCCGGCCGAACAGGCGGCCGCCAAATCCGGCCATGCCGGTGTCCGTCAGGAAGCCGCTCTCGAGCACAAACATCGCGCTCATGTCCGCGCCCAGTGCCTCCTTGCCCCGCATGCCCCACCGCGATGCCGCAGTGTTTCCGGAGGTGACCCGGTATGCAGACCCCGAGCCATTAGTACCGGCATGGCTGACATACTCCACGCCGGCATCCATGACGCCATACAGCGTGACGTTCGACTGCGCCTGTGCCGTCGCGCCAAGCAGGCACCCCATTGACGCGGCGATGGCGCACTTTCCTGATGTTTTCATCGTTCTCCTCCATATATATGTTTGAGTTGATGCCCGCGCAGGGCAGCGCTCGCCACAGCCCGGACACGGGCGATGTGGCGATAGCTGGTGCTGCGGCGATGGCTATTCAGCGGGCGGCCGTGCTTGTCACGCAGGCGCTGCCATCCACGCCGATGGCACTCGGCGCGAACGGGGCCGCCGGCAGCGGCGCCCGGGCAAGCGAATGGATCAGGCCACGCGAGCCGGCGCGCGTCCGGCGCGGTGCATGCCGAAGCGCTCGACGGTCAGTCCGTCCATGTCGATCTCCGGCGGCCTGCCGGAGATCGCGTCGGCAACAAGCCGGCCGGTGCCGCACGCCTGTGTCCAGCCATTGGAGCCGTGGCCGGCATTCAGGTAGAGGCCCTGCAGCGGTGTCGCGCCGAGAATGGGCGGTCCGTCAGGCGTCATCGGACGAAGGCCGGCCCACGACGTGGCTGCGGCATAGTCGAATCCGCGTGGAAAGAGCCGTCGCGTCAGTGTCGACAGCAGTTCCGTGCGGACCCGGCGCACTGACAGGTCGTATCCGACGAACTCGGCCATTCCCGCGACGCGCAACTTGTCGCCCAGGCGGGTCAGCATGATCTTGTTGTGCTCGTCCATGATCGCCATGCGCGGCGCAGCCCCGGTGTCGGCAATGGGGATCGTGATCGAATAGCCCTTGAGCGGATAGATCGGGATTCGCAGGCCTGCAGTAGCGAGTAACGCGGGCGCCTGGCAGCCGAGCGCCACCACGCAGGCATCGGCCTGGCGCTGATCCGTCCGCCCGTCATGCGCGATCTCGACGCTGCGAAGGCGACCGTGCTCATGGACGAGGCGGGTTGCCGAAGCGCCGTACTGAAACGACACGCCGCGACGGGAAAGATAGCTGGCAAGGCCGGCGCAGAACTTCGCGCTGTCGCCAGATGCATCGTCCGGCAGATGCAGTGCGCCTTGCCATGCGGCGGCAGATGCCCGCAGCGATGGTTCGAGTGCCATGGCTTCGGCGCGCCCCATCATTCGCCATGGCACCTGAAACTGACTGAGTGTGCGCGTGGCCAACTGTGCCAGTTCGACTTCCTGGTCGGTCTCGAGCAATTGCAGGGTGCCGTCGCGGTGAAAGCCGAAGCTGAGCTCGGGCACTTCGTCACGCAAGGCCTGCATGCAGCGCATGCTGTAGTGCGCCATGCGCTGCATGCGGGACTTGTTGATGCCAAAGCGCTTTGCATTGCATTCCTTGAGCCATTTGGCGAGCCAGCGCAGACGCTCGACATCCGGCATTATCGAAAAGCGCACCGGCGCATGCTTTTGCAGGGCCATGCGCAGCACCTTGTACGGCATGCCTGGCGACGCCCACGGTCCGGCAAAGCCGGGGCAAAGACCCCCTGCGTTGCCGAAGCTCGACCCCATCCCCGGGCCCGCTTGCCGCTCCAGCACGGACACCTCATGGCCGTCGCGCCACAGGTGGTAGGCGGCGGATATCCCGGCGACGCCGGCGCCAAGCACTATTACGCGCATGTCTGCTGCCCTGTTCCAAATGATTCAGTCGGCTGTGATGTGCGCACGATCGATGATCGCGCGATAGCGCCTGGTTTCGCTGTCGATATACTGCTCGAACTCGCCGCCATTCTTGTAGGCGCTCTCGAATCCCAGTCCGTTCAGGCGATCCTTGATGTCCGGCGAAGACATGATCCTCGCCGACGCATTGTCGAGCTTCTTCCTAATCCCATCGGGCAGCTTGGCCGGCGCCCAAAGGCCATACCAGGAATAGAACTCGAAGTTCTTGAATCCCGCTTCCTGCATGGTCGGGACATCCGGCAACAACGGGCTGCGCGTGCGCCCGGTCACCGCGATCGCGCGCAGCTTGCCGGCCTTGACCCCAGGCAGCGACGAGAGCATGGGATCCATCATCCCCTGAGCCTGGCCGCTCATAAGGTCGGTCAGCGCCGGACCGCCACCCTTGTACAGGGCAATGGGCACCTGCAGGTCCGCGATGCCGCTGTCATACATGAACTGGGACAGGGCTAGGTGGCCGGCGGAGCCGTTGCCGCTGGTCGCGAAGTTGTACTGCTTGGGGTTGGCTCTCACGGCGCGCGCCAGTGCCTGCGGCGAGTTCGCCGGCACCTGTGGATTCACGCTAAAGATCAGCGCGCCTTGCGCGAGCATGCTGACCGCCGTGAAATCCTTGACCGCATCGAACTTGATGGTCTTCCGATAGAGCATCGGATTGATGTTGTGGATCGATGCGTTGATGTAGAGGGTGTAGCCGTCAGCCGCCGCGCGGGCGACGATGCCTGCCCCGACAAGGCCCGATGCACCCGGCCGGTTGTCGACAATGACGGTCTGCTTCAGCTCCTGGCCGAGCTTCATCGCGAATACGCGCGCAAGGCCGTCCACCGAGCCGCCAGGCGCATGCGGCACGACGATGGTGATCGTACGATCGGGGTAGGCGATGTCAGACCTGGACTCCGCTTTTGCGACGCCCGCCGACGTCAAGACGGACAGTAGGAAGATGCCCATGCGTACGACGGGCATGTGGCGGGAACGGATCTGGGTGAGGGGGCGTGGTTGCATGGCCGGGTCAACGTAATTTGCTGGACAAGGGAAGGCAGCACCATCGCGCGCGATGGCGTTGGGCGCGGCGGGCGGCGCTGCCTTGGAATGGCTTCGGTGAAGCTGGTGGCTCAGAAGGTGCCGGGGTAAGCTGCGCCGTCGATCAGGATGCTCTGAGCGCAGATATAGCTCGCGTGCCCGGAGCAGATGAAGGCGCAGAGTGCGCCGAGCTCTTCCGGCCGGCCATAGCGGCCAGCCGGGTTGTTGGCGCCGCGTTCGTTCCACAGTTGCTCGAAGCTCTTGCCGCTTGATTCCAGCATGCCTTCGATGTGGTGGCGCTGGGCATCGGTCGCGAACACGCCCGGGAGCAGGTTGTTGATCGTCACATTGTGGCGAACCGTCTGGCGCGCAAGCCCTGCGACGAAGCCGACGAGGCCAGAGCGCGCGCCATTGGACAGGCCCAGTTCCAGCTGCGGCGTCTTCACGCTGCGCGAGACGATATTCACGATGCGGCCGAAGCGGCGTTCGATCATGCCGTCCACGGTGCGCCGGATCAAGTCGATCGGCCCGATCATCATGGCATCGATCGCGGCGTGCCAGTCCTCCGGTGTCCACTGGCGAAAATCACCGGGCGGGGCACCATCCGCGTTGTTGACCAGGATGTCGGGGGCGGGGCATGCCGCCAGCGCGGCGGCGCGCCCCTCGTCCGTGGTGATGTCCGCTACCACGTAGCGGACATCACCGCCCGTCGCGGCGCCGATTTCCGCTGCCGCCGCGGCCAGCGTGCTCTCCGTGCGGGCGGCGATGAATACCTTCACGCCTTCCGCCGCCAGTTGGTGCGCGCAAGCGCGCCCCATGCCCTTGCTCCCGCCGAAGACGAGTGCATGGCGCCCTGCAATGCCGAGGTCCATTGATCGCTCCCGGTTCGGTTCAAACGGCCTTGAGCATTGGCGACGACCAGCCGTACTTCCTGTCGAGTTCGAGCTCCTTGATGACGCGCAGGCCGCGCAGCAGTGGCTCGCCTTCCAGGCCGGTTAGCGGCTTGCGCAGTTCGCCAGAAGGCAAGCCCACCGCCTTCATCAGCGACTTGATCGCCACCGGGTTGATGGCCGAGTAGGCGTAGTGCAGCAACTGCAGGTTCTGCAGGTAGCCCTTGTGGAAGCCGGCCGCGGTGTCGGGGGATGTCCACGGACGGGAGATCTGCGTCAGCTCCGCCGGGGCGATATTGCCGGTCATGTTCGCGGTGCCATGGCCGCCCAGGCTCATCGTTGGAACGACCAGGCCAAGGTTGGGCGAGTCGCAGCACATCACCGAGACATCCGGCGCGCCGCGCAGCACTTGCGCTACCTGTCCCACGCGCGTCGTCGACTCCTTGTGGACGACGTAGTTGGGATGCCTGAAGATGCGCAGCAGGCTGTCCCAATGCAGGTCGGTCTTCACGCGCGGCGGGTTGTTGTAGATGCCGAGGGGCAGGTCGGTCTCGTCGGCCACTTCCAGGAAGTAGCTTTCGATATCGGCCTCCGGCGCGCAGATGTAGGCGGGCGCGGCGATGATGGCGCCATCCGCGCCGTTGGCTCTGGCAAAGCGCAGGTAGTCCTTGGTGGTCCGGGTGTTGTTGCCGGTGCAGCCATAGAACAGCTTCATCTTGCCGGTCTTCATCTTCGCGGTTTCCACGATGATGGCCTCGCGCTCTTTTTGCGACAGCATCGAGACCTCGCCTGTGGATCCCATGATCAGCACCGCCGAGGTGCCGTGGCGTTCCTGGAAATCCAGCAGTTCGCGAAAGGCGCCGAAGTCCGGGCTGCCGTCCTTGGCAAAGGGGGTGATCAGGGCAACAAAAGACCCTTCAATCTTCATCTTGCTCATGTCTGTCTCCGTCGTGGATTGGTGTTCTGGTAAGTGCCGGGAACCCCCGGCTTTAGCTGCGTTGTCGTTCAGGTCGGGCAAGCCTGGTCAGCGTGGGCGTCCTGCAATGCCGCCAGACTGGCTTCTTGCGCGGACAGCGCCATCAGGCCGCGCTGCAGGTCGTCGATGAGGTCTTGCGGGTCTTCGAGACCCACATGCAGGCGCACGGCCTGCCCTTGATACGGCCAGCGCGCGCCGGTGCAGTTCTTTCCCGGCGTGAACGGGATGGCGAGGCTTTCATAGCCGCCCCAGGAAACCCCCAGGCCAAAGTGCTCCAGTGCGTCGATGAAGGCGGCGAGCGATGCTTTCAAGTTCGTGCGCAGCACTACGGAAAACAGGCCGCAGGCACCGGTGAAGTCGCGCTTCCACAGCACGTGTCCGGGATGGGATGGCAGTGCGGGATGCAGCACTGCCTCGACCTGCGGCTGGCGCTCCAGCCATTGGGCGACGCGCAGCCCGGATTCCCAGTGGCGCTGCAGCCGCACCGCCATCGTGCGCAGGCCGCGCAGTGCCAGGTAGACGTCGTCCGGCCCCGCGGTCTGTCCCATGTCCTGCGTGGTCTGCTTGATCAGCGGCCAGGTATCCCGATTGCACGTGACCACGCCGAGCATGGCATCGGAATGGCCGACGATGTACTTGGTGGCGGCCTGGATCGAAACGTCGACGCCGTGGGCGAAGGGCTTGAAGAAGAGCGGCGTTCCCCACGTGTTGTCCATGACCACGACGGCGCCATGTCGATGCGCGGCGGCCGAGATGGCTGCTATGTCCTGGATCTCCAACGTCTCCGACCCCGGTGATTCAACGTATACGACACGCGTGTTGAGCCGCAGCAATGACTCGATCGACGTGCTGCCGACGGGATCGTAGGTCTCGACTTCAACGCCGAACCGCGTCAGGACGCGCTCCAGGAAAGCGCGGGTTGGCGAATAGGCGCTGTCGGTGATCAGCACGTGGTCACCGGCCGACAGCAGCGCCGTCAGCGCAGTGCTGATCGCCGCGAGGCCGGACGGAAACACCAGCGACCGGTATCCGCCTTCCAGCGCGGCAACGGCTTCTTCCAGCGCGTGGGTGGTGGGCGTGCCGTAGCGGCCGTAGGTCGTCGCGCCAGGCTCTTCCGCGGCGCGGGCGCGCTTCATTTCCTCCCATTCGGCCATCGACCCGGCAAGAATAGTCGATGCCCTGAAGATCGGCGTGTTGACGACCCCGCCGAAACGCTCCGGGTGGCGGCCGGTGCATACTAACTGAGTGCTTTCTTTCATCGAATCTCCGTTGCTGAGCGGTGCGGCTTTCGTGTGGTGATCGCCGCTGGAATGTCGATCAGCTTAGGGATGCATGCGGAGAAAATTCATCTCATTCCACTGGAGTATCCCGTGCAAAAGAGAAGAAAATGCTCGCGCGGCCCGCCCAACATTGGGTGCTTGCGCCGCCCGTAGCGGGGCGTCTGTATTCTGGTGGAGGAGACCAACATGACAACGAAGCTTGCTGCAGCCGATACTCGCAGCCGCTTTCCCACGCTTTCGCACTGGGGTGCATATACGGCGGTCGTAGAGGGCGGAAAACTCGTCGCGTGCGAGCCGTTTCCCTGCGACAGCGCACCTTCACCGATCCTGCAATCCATGCCGGGCATGGTGCATTCCCCCCTGCGCATCCGCCGGCCTGCGGTGCGGCGCGGCTGGCTGCGCAAGCGCGAGCACGCGGAGCGAAGCGAGCGGGGCAACGATGAGTTCGTCGAGGTGGATTGGGACACCGCGCTGGACCTGGTGGCCAGCGAGCTTGCACGGGTGCGTGCCGACCATGGCGATGCATCCGTCTTTGGCGGTTCTTACGGATGGTCCTCCGCCGGGCGCCTGCATCATGCCCGGACGCTGACGCACCGTTTCTTGTTCGCAGGCGGGGGTTGCACCACTCAGGCGGGCAACTACAGTTGGGGCGCTGCGCAGTTCCTGCTGCCTCATGTGATCGGCACCTACAAGCCAGTCACGGGAAGAGTAACCGACTGGCGCAGCGTTCTTGAACATACGGAGCTGTTCATCGCCTTTGGCGGCCTGCCTTTGCGCAACACCCAGATCACTTCCGGCGGCGCGGGTGCGCACAGCTCGCAAGAGTGGATAGAACGTGCAATGCGCTCGGGAGTGAAATTCGTTGTAGTCAGCCCGACACGCGCTGACATACCCGACGGCCTGCAGGCCCGATGGGTACCGATCCGGCCCAACACCGACACCGCGCTGATGCTGGGCATCGCGCACACCCTGCTGACGCGCGGCCTGCACGCCGCGGATTTTCTTTCGAGCCATTGCGAAGGCTTTGACGCATTCGCGGCCTATCTGCTGGGCCGCGACGATGGCCAGGCCAAGGACGCCCGCTGGGCGGAATCGATCTGCGCGGTGCCGGCCGGAACCATCATCGAACTGGCCACGGAAGCCGCCCGGCAGCGCACGATGCTGAATTGCACGTGGTCGTTGCAGCGCGCGCATCATGGCGAACAGCCCTACTGGGCCAGCATCGCGCTGGCGTCGATGTTGGGGCAGATCGGGCTGCCGGGCGGTGGCTTTGCGTTCGGGCATGGCTCCATCAACGGCGCCGGAACGCCCAGGCCCGACGTTGCGGCGCCGGAGATGGGCGCGGGTGCCAATCCCGCGCGCAGCAGCATCCCCGTCGCGCGTATTTCGGACATGCTCCTCCATCCAGGGCAGCGCTATGACTTCAACGGCCGCGAAGGCATCTATCCGGATATCCGCATGGTGTACTGGGCCGGCGGCAACCCGTTTCACCACCATCAGGACCTAAACCGGCTGGCACGCGCCTGGCAAGCGCCGGAGACGATCGTGGTCCATGACAGCTGGTGGACACCGACCGCGCGGCGCGCGGACATCGTTCTGCCGGCCACGACGACGCTGGAGCGCAACGACATCGGGGGCTCCTCAAGAGACCGGTACGTGCTGGCGATGCATCAGGCGCTACCGCCTCAGTACAGCAGCCGCAACGACTTCGACATCTATCGAGACCTGGCATTGCGCGCCGGCTGCGAATTCGCATTTACGGAAGGCCGCGACGAATTCGCGTGGATTCGCCATATCTACGACAGTATGGTAAAACGCTGGGCCGAGGCAGGCTTCGAAGCGCCGCCGTTTGAACAGTTCTGGGCGGAGGGGTACACCGGCTTGCCGGAGCCAGGCACGCCGTTCGTGCTGTTCTCGGACTTCCGTGCCGATCCACAGGGCAGTCCCCTGAGCACACCCAGCGGCAAGATCGAGCTCTACTCCCGGCGCATTGGAGAATTCGGCTATCAGGATTGTCCCCCTCATCCGTCCTGGCTGCCACCTGCCGAATGGCTTGGAGATGCCGCAGCCCAGCGTTGGCCTTTGCACCTCATCACGTCCCAGCCGGCGGACAAGCTGCACTCCCAGCTGGACGCGGGTAGCCACTCCATGTCACTGAAGGTCAGAGGCCGGCAGGCAGTCCATATACACCCGCTGGACGCGGCGGAGCGCGGCATTGTGCAGAACGAGATCGTATGCGTGTTCAACGAGCGCGGGGCATGTCTGGCCGGCGCTCGTCTGGATGATACGCTGATACGAGGAGTCGTAGTAATGTCAACCGGTGCCTGGTTCGATGCGAGCAACAGTTCGCTTGAGCGCCACGGCAATCCCAACGTCCTGACAATGGACCGCGGCACGTCCCGCCTGGCCCAAGGGTGCAGCGCGCATTCCGCACTGGTCGAGGTCGCGCCGTGGTCCAATGGAGAACCGCCGGAGGTTCGTGCCTTCGATGCGCCGCCGATGTCGCCGTTGACCGGCACAAGCCGGGGTGAAGACCATTTCTCGAAGTACATGGAGTCTCGCGAAAAAGGTCGGACCGCCGATCCTCCAAGCAATGGATAGGGAGCGAGCGTTTAACGCAATAGTGGCACGTACGACACTTTTCGTCTCGATCATGCCAAAGTGCGCCGCATGATGTCCACATCGCCTGTGAGCAGGCTGGCATGTCAAACTGACCCGTTTCGACGCTTGCGAGACGCGATGCAGAGAGCGCAAAATCTGGCGAGATGGCATCAATGCCTATTTCTATCTGCATCGTGCCAAGAAACGAATCGAAATCGGGCGCCAATGGGGGACTTGTCGCAGTCGTCGTCTACGACGGCCTGAGCCTCTTTGAATACGGCTGCGCCGTTGAAGTGTTCGGTTTGCCCAGACCGGAAATGGGAAGCACGTGGTATCGGTTTGCGACGTGTTCGGCCGAGTTCGGGACGTTGCGCGGGCCGGGTGGCATCCAAGTACAGGCTGACGGTGGCCTTGAACTTCTGTCGAAGGCGAAGACGATCATCATCCCGGGCTGGCGGGATATTGAAGCGGTTGTGCCACCGGAGCTCTGCCGCGCTTTGCGAAAGGCGAACAAGCGAGGGGCGAGAATCATGTCGATCTGCACGGGTGCCTTTGTATTGGCCGCCGCAGGATTGCTCGACGGTAAGCGCGCGACGACGCACTGGCGTCACGCGGCAACACTAGCGGAGCGATATCCGGAAATTCGGGTGGAGGCAGATGTCCTCTACGTCGATGCCGGCGATGTCCTGACGTCGGCCGGAAGTGCAGCAGGAATCGATCTGTGCCTGCATCTGATCCGCCGGGACTTTGGCCCTCGCGCGGCCAATCAGGTCGCACGCCGACTTGTCATGCCGCCACACCGTGAAGGCGGCCAAGCCCAGTACATTGCCGAGCCGGTCTCGAAGCGCAGCAATGCTTCGTTGGCCCCCTTGGTGGACGCGGTGCGCGCAACATTGGACGAAGACTGGCCGATTGCCAGGATGGCAAGGCAAGCCGCAATGAGTGCCCGCACGTTCCAGCGGCACTTTGTCAGTATGATGGGTATGCCGCCTGGCGAGTGGTTGCTGATAGAGCGTTTAAGCCGAGCGAGGGTGTTGCTCGAAGAGACCGATGCATCCGTGGATGACATCGCGGTGCAAGTGGGGTTCGGCGCCGCAGCCACGTTGCGCAATCACTTCCGGATCCGGCTCGGAACAAGTCCCGGACACTACAGACGACATTTCAGTACATCTGCGCTGCATTGATTCCGGCCAATGGCGGATCCCAGTTGCCATTGCGCTCTTTTATGGTGGCACGGGGTGTCCATCCAACCGGGCCACCTATACGCGTGAGATAGCAGGTTTCTTCGCCAGTCCAGGGTGACCGGTGCTCGCTTACGCGTAGTCCAATGGTAGCGCGGTGGTGTACTTGATCTGTTCCATCGCAAAGCTGGAGCTAACATCGGCAAGCTCCGCCCCTTGGATCAGCTTCTTATAAACGCGATCATAGGCCGCGATATCCGGTACTACCACGCGCAGCAGGTAATCGGTGTCGCCAGCCATCCGGTAAAACTCGGTCACCTCCGGGATCGATGTCACCAATCCATGGAACAGCTTGATCCATTTCAGGTTGTGCTGGCTGGTACGCACTGAGACAAAGACCGTGACACCGGCGTTTAACGCGTCTGCGTCCAGCAATGCAACCCGTTTGCGAATGATGCCGGCCTCTTCCAGCTTTTGGATGCGGCGCCAGCACGGCGTCGAGGTCAGGCCGACGCGGTCCCCAATTTCCGTTACGGAGACAGTGGCGTCTTCCTGCAGGATGTCAAGGATTTGTTTGTCGTAACGGTCCATGTCCATTAGCTGGCTGTGTCCGAGGCTTGAGTAAAATCGGGGCGGAGCATCAGTAGCTTGTCTTTCAATTTCTATCTCACAGTAAGTTGAAGTCTGGCGGACTATGCCCCTGTCGGGCCACGCTCCACCGAGCAAAGGATAGGGAGCGCGGCTTGAACGAACTAGTGGCAGGAATGACAATTTACGTCCATATCTCGCCAAAGTTAGCCACATGGACTGCGGCAGCCCGGTTCGTCTCTTGGTCTCGGGTAGGGTCTAGTTCAATCCTGTGCGCGATCAGCATCCAAGGACGACCTGATCTTGGCGCTCATGCACTCGGGTCTCTATCTGCATCACCAACACGTTGCGGGAGCAACCATGCGCGAGCGCTTGAGCGGTCAGAATGCTCGTGACACGGCGTTGCCTTGGTGCGGCGTTAAGGTTCGATAACGCGCCGTTATCTGCGAGGATGGGTCGTCGCCGCCGAGAGTACAGTACATCTGCGTATAGCGAGCTTCCTGCTCTCACCGAGTCGCATCGTTCGGCCCGCCGGCAGGTACTTCGTCCTTCACGCGAAAGATGACCGCATAGGCCAGGCAGGCAAACATCGCTCCCGCAGCGAGGGGAAGTGGATCGGCGGAACGCCTTGCTGTGTGGCGGCCCTTGTTGTTGCCTGATGATAGGTGTCGGAGCGACGAAACCTTGACGGTGCGCTCGCACACGTTCACTGACGCGTGGGACCACGGCGGAGAAACGCGATTGCGAGATGCCGGGGAAAGAGAGCTTCTTGTCCTGAACCGGGGGAGCGCCCTAGCAGGCCGCTGAAATACCTCCGGTGGACGTCAGCGCGACAACTGGCTGAAGCGTTGATTTGAGGACCCCATCCAACTCCACTTTCATGCGCGGCGCAGATACCTTCACAGAAAGTTTGTTCACTATGCGGAGGCTGGATGATTTCGTGCCGAAGTCCCACCCGCTGCGCTCGATCCGCGCCATGGCCAACCAGGCGCTGGTAAAGATGGACCGGTTGTTCGCACAGATGTACGAGGCCGATATCAAGGGTGGCCAGCCCAGCATCGCGCCGGAGAAGTTGCTGCGGGCCATGCTGCTGCAGGTGCTCTACAGCGTTCGCTCCGAACGCCAACTCATGGAGCAGACGCAGTACAACCTGCTGTTTCGCTGGTTCATCGGGCTGTCGATGGACGACACCGTTTGGGTGCCCACGGTCTTCACCAAGAACCGCGAGCGGCTGATCAAGCATGATGCGGTGATCCAGTTTTTCAACGAGGTGCTGGCCATCGCGCAGAAGAAGAACTGGCTGTCGGGCGAGCACTTCAGCGTGGACGGCACGCTGATTCAGGCGTGGGCAGGCCACAAGAGCTTCGTGCGCAAGGACGGCGGCGACGACAAGGACGACAACGACGGCGCCAACTTCAAAGGTCGCAAGCGCAGCAACGAGACGCACGAGTCCAAGACCGATCCCGATGCCAAGCTGTACCGCAAGGGCAAAACTGCGAGTGAACTTCGCTATATGGGTCATACCCTGAGCGACAACCGTCACGGCCTGGTGGTGAGCGCCATGGTGACCAATGCGGACGGACCTGCTGAGCGCGAGGCCGCGAAGGTCATGCTCAACGATGCCCGACAGGTGACGGACGACCCGAACACCGAAATCACGGTGGGTGCAGACAAGGGCTACGACGCGCACGAGTTCATTCAAGCCTGCCTGGAAATGAAGGTGACGCCCCACGTGGCACAGAACACCTCGGGGCGCCGCTCGGCCGTTCCTGATGCCATTGCTTGCAGCGCCGGGTATGCCGTTTCGCAGCAAAAGCGCAAGCTGATCGAACAAGGCTTCGGATGGGTCAAGACTGTCGGGCGCATGCGCCAGGTGATGGTGCGTGGACTGAAGCGAGTCGACCAGATGTTCGTGCTGAGCATGGCCGCCTACAACCTCGTGCGCATGCGCTCACTGGGACAAATCCGTCCGCAGTTGCAGTAATCGCGGTAATGAGGCCGGAATCGGGCGCCAAACCGCCGAAAAAATCGATGTAGGGACGTCCCGCTTCCAGATTGTGAAAAATCGCAAGCCTACTGCCTTGCAGGGGGAAGCCTCGCCTCTTGTACGGGGAGTACTTCAGCAACCTGCTAGTGGCGGTCAGCCGGAGAGAAGCCGGCGACGCGGGGCAAACCATACTATAGCCGCTCTCCCGAGCACGACGGCGACCGCTTTCTCAGTGATTGATGTCTGCCTGCGCCGCGGCGCGGTTCAGACTGTATTCCACTGGAACCCACGCGAATCCCTCGCCCTCGCGCCGGACATGGCCGATGCCGGGAAACGCGATATGTGCCGCGCCGACCCAATACCCCTTAGCGGCAGCATCGGCCATCGCACGCTTGCGCATTGTTACGGCGGCGACGGAATCGACATCGAAATCGATGGCGACCCCGGGCTCGGGGAACTGTACGTGCTGCGCATGGATGGTGTCGCCCCATAGCTGCAGGCGCTGGCCTTCGCTGCTGATTTCGAAGAACGCATGACCAGGCGTGTGGCCGGGCATGCGCAACGGCCGGATGCCGGGAAACAGCTCCTGCTCGCCATCAAACCTCTTGACCTTGCCGGCGCGCAGGTAGGGCGCGAACACCGCTTCGGATTGTGCAAAGTTGTGGCGCTGGCCCGGTGCCGCCCTGGCGGCATTGGCCGCATTCAGCCAGTAGTCGGCGTCGTGGCGGTCAACATAGACCACTGCGTTCGGGAACACCGCCTTGCCGTCGACCGACAGGCCGCCGGAGTGGTCGACGTGAATGTGGGTCAGCAGTACGGCATCGATCTGTTCGGGCTGGTAGCCCGCTGCGCGGATATTCTGCGGCAGCAGTCCGCCTGCAGTGGGCCCGAACAACTGGCCGGCGCCGGTGTCCACCAAGATCAGCTGATTGCCGGTGTTGATCAGGAAGGCGTTGATCGATGTCTCTGCGGCCTCCGCGGATTGATGGGCGCGCGCCTGCAGCGCGGTAATTCGCTCGTGCGGGGCGCCCTTGAGCAGCTTGTTCAGCGGCACGTCGACGGTGCCATCAGACAGGGCCGTGATCTCGAACTTGCCGAGCATCATCCGGTAGTAGCCAGGCGCTTGGACACCGACCTGCGGCGCGGCGGCGTAGCCGGGCAGGGCAAATGATGAACACAACATCACACCGACCAGCAGCGCGCCGCGCCACAGACGTTGCATAAATGCGGAATGGGACAACTTCATGGCATGGCCTCGTAGTGACTCGCGAACATGGGCGCCATTGTGGTAGTCGGTCCAGCATCGCGCAAATCGATTGGACTGATCGGGACTATCGCCACAGGTGATGTCGTCCGGCACACCGCCGTGCATTCCGCCACGGAAATAATCACCCACAAAACTTCACTAGGACGTCCCCGGTGCGTCGCTGATACTGAATCACACCAAGACACCACAGAAGGGGACAGCAGATGAAAAAACTAGCGGTAAAGGGCCTGGCCGCCGGGGCGATCGGCGTTCTAGGCATCATGGCCGGGACGCCAGGCATGGCAGGGGCGGCGTGGCCGGACAAGCCGGTGCGCCTGATCGTGCCGACCGCACCGGGC
Organism: Cupriavidus sp. IK-TO18; assembly: GCF_015549295.1. NCBI lineage: Bacteria > Pseudomonadati > Pseudomonadota > Betaproteobacteria > Burkholderiales > Burkholderiaceae > Cupriavidus > Cupriavidus sp. IK-TO18. Next base: position 7,679 of record NZ_JADGMP010000011.1, on the reverse strand, counting down.
GGCGCGCCCGATATCGTCGCGCGTTTGTTCGGCGAGGGGCTGTCACGGCGCCTAGGCCAGGCGGTGGTAGTCGAGAACCGGCCCGGTGCCGGCGGCAATATAGGCATGCAGGCGCTGCTGGCGGCACCTGCGGACGGCTACACCATCGGTTATGGCAACAATGCCACGCTGGCTACAAACCGCTTTCTGTACAGCAAGCTGCCCTACGACCCCGACAAGCTAGTCCCCATCGTTGGACTGGTCACGACCTTCAATATCCTCGCCGTCAATAATTCGCTACCGGTAAAGTCGGCGCAGGAACTGATCTCCTATGCGCGCGCCAACCCCGGCAAGCTGTCGATGGGTTCGGCCGGCAACGGCACTACCAGCCACCTCGGCGGAGAGCTGTTCAAAGTGATGGCCAATCTGAATATCACGCATGTGCCATACAAGGGCAGCACGCCGGCGCTGCAGGATCTGGTTGGCAACAACGTGCAACTGATGTTCGACAACGTGCCGTCGATCGGGCCTTATGTCACGTCAAAGCGCGTGCGAGCACTGGCGGTCACGTCGAGTCAGCGCTCGCCGCACTTTCCCGACCTGCCGACCATGGGCGAGGCGGGCCTGAAGGGCTACGAGCTGACCGCTTGGGCCGGATTGGTGGCGGCGCCGGGCACGCCCGCCGAGGTCATCGAAAGGCTGAACCGCGAAGTCAACGCGCTGATCCGCGATCCGGCATTCCGCGCGCAACTCGACAAGCTGTCGTTCGAACCGCTCGGCGGCAGCGCGCGCGACTTCCGGGCGCTGATCACATCTGAAACCGTCAAGTTTGGCGACCTGGTGCGCAAGAGCGGCGCCAGGGTCGACTGAACTGAGGAAATCCAAGCACCATGCATTCGCAATATGACCTGATAATCCGCAACGGCGACCTCATCGATGGCACCGGCGCACCGCGCCGCACGGCCGACCTGGGAGTTCGCGACGGCGAGATTGTCTCAATCGGCGACCTCGGCCCGTCGCGTGCCGGCACCGAGGTGGATGCCGCCGGACTGATCGTGGCGCCCGGCTTTATCGACACCCACACCCATGACGACTGGATGGTGTTCCAGTCGCCCGAGATGCTGCCCAAGGTGACGCAGGGCGTTACCACCATCATCGCCGGAAACTGTGGCATCAGCTTGTTTCCCCTGGTCACCGACAGCATTCCGCCGGCGCCGCTCGACATCATGCGTGGCGGGTACCGCTTCGATTCGGTGCATGCGTACCGCGAGTCGTTCGCGGCCAGCCCCGCGGCGGTCAATGTGGCGGTGCTGGTCGGCCAGTCGACGCTGCGCGCACGGCACGTGCCGCAGCTTGGCGTAGCCGCCAGCGACGCGGAAATCGAGCGCATGCGGCAGGACGTGGAAGACGCATTGCTGCAAGGAGCGATCGGCGTGTCGACCGGCACCTTCTATCCGCCTTCGGCGGCGGCACCCGAGGAAGAAATCGTGCGCATGTGCGAGCCGATGCAGCGGCTCGGCGGCGTGCTGGTTTCGCATATCCGCGACGAGAGCGACAAAATCGCCGAGGCGATTGACGAGACCGCGCGCATTGGCAAGGCGCTGGGCGTATCGACGGTGATCTCGCACCACAAGCTGGTGGGCAAGCAGAATCACGGACGCAGCCGCGACACGCTGGCGCAGGTGCGCAGCCTGGCCCGGACCATGCCGCTGTGCCTCGACTGCTATCCGTACGCGGCGTCGTCGACCATGCTGCGCCCCGAGCGCGTCACGCAATGCGACCGCATCCTGATCACCTGGTCGGCCCAGCATCCGGAAGCCGCCGGGCGCTACCTGGAAGATCTGGCGCAGGAGTGGGGCCGGACTCGACTCGAGGTGGCGCAGGCACTGGTGCCGGGCGGCGCCGTGTACTTCATCATGGATGAGGCCGACGTGCGCGACATCCTGTCCTATCCGGATACCATGGTCGGCTCGGATGGCATCCCTTCGGACGAAACGCCGCACCCGCGGCTGTGGGGTACATTTCCGCGCGTGCTAGGGTTGTATTCGCGCGACCTGGGCTTGTTTCCGTTGGAGCGCGCGGTGCACAAGATGACCGGCATGGCCGCGCAGCGCTTCGGGCTGGAGCGGCGCGGCGAGTTGCGTACCGGCCATGTCGCGGATATCACTGTGTTCGATCCGGCAACGATCCAAGACCGTGCCACGTTCGAAGACCCGCAGCGGCCCGCAACAGGCGTGCGCCATGTGTTCGTCGCCGGACAGGCCACGCTGCGCGACGGGATACCTGTCAGCAGCCGCCCGGGGCGTTTCGTCACGTCCACGCTGGTGCGGGCAGACTCGGCGGGGACGCAGTAGCCTACGGCGCCTGGCGCTCGCCTGCGGTTTGCTGCTGCAGCCACGCGATAAAAGTCTGCATCGCCGGGCTGTCGCGTTTCTCTTCGAGGCAGATGAAGTAGTAAGCCTTGGGCGAAACGTAGGGCTCGGTGGCCACGCGCAGCAATCGTCCCGCGTTGATGTCATCGGTGGTCACGTAGTCGGGCAGCAGGGCTATGCCCATGCCGCTCACTGCGGCCTGCAGTCCCATGGTGAGTAGGCCGTAGCGCGGGCCATCGTCAGGATGCGCCAGCCGTATCCCCATCTGCTGCAAGTAGGCCGGCCACGCCTCCAGCGCCGCGATCTGGTGCAACAAGGGCATGCGCTTGAGCGCCTTGGCCAGCGTGCCGCCGCCGGGCAACAGCTCGGGCGCGCACACCGGATAGAGTTCCAGCGGCATGACCTTCAGTGCGAAATGGCGCGGCGGCGGCGCGCCACAATACATGATCGCGGCATCGAGCCCGGTGCTTTCCAGGTCGACCGGGCCGACTTTGGTGGTGACGTTTAGCTGGATCTGTGGCTGTTCCTTGGCAAACCTGAGCAGGCGCGGAAGCAGCCAAATATTGCCCAGCGACACCGGCACCGACAGGTTGAGCCGGCCGCCCGCGGCGCGGCCTGACTGGACTTCCAGCGTCGCTTCCTCGAGCATGGCGAGCGCCTTGCGCACGCTCCTGAGGTATTCCTCGCCGGCGGGAGTCGCCGCCACCGCGCCTTTGCGGCGATTCAGCATGCGCGCGCCGAGAAAATCTTCCAGCTCGGTAATCTGCTTGCTCACCGCACTCTGCGTCAGGCACAACTCTTCGGCTGCGCCGGTGACGCTGCCATTGCGTGCCGTGGTCTCGAGCGCGATCAGATTCGCCAGCGCGGGCAAGTGGCGTCCGGTTGTGCTTTTCATGGGGCGGTGCAGTGTGGAGGGCTGAGTATTGTCATCTATTCATTCCGGTATGGAAAGAACCTGCGATGAAACATCCATTGCCTAGGCGGCGCCGAGTAGCCAATATGCAATGCATCCCATTGTCGCCAGTGAGACCGATGCCCGCCGTTTCCCCTGCTCAATTTGCTCACCTTGATCCGTTTGAGGCTTCACTAAGCGACATCGCCGAGGCCATGCGCAACGGCCGAACGTCCGCGCAGGCGCTGGTTGCATCTTTTCTCGCCCGCATCGCTGCCTTCGACCAGGCCGGCCCCTGCATCAACGCCATCAGCGGCGTGAACGCCGCCGCGATGGACAATGCGCGCATGCTCGACGAGGAACTGCGCGCACACGGCCCCCGCGGGGTGTTGCACGGCATACCGATGGTAGTCAAGGACAACATCGATGTTGCCGGCATGCCGACCACGGCCGGTTGCACGGCGCTGCGGGAGGCCTACCCGCGCACCGATGCCGCGTGCGTGACGCGGCTTTGTGCGGCCGGCGCCATCGTGCTGGCCAAGTCCAATATGTCGGAGCTGGCGGCGTCCAACGGACGCTTCGGCTATAGCTCGGCGAACGGCCTCACGCTGAACCCCTATCGCCTGTCGCGCAATGCCAGCGGTTCCAGCAGCGGCACCGGTGCGGCGGTAGCAGCCAGCTTCGCCGCGTTCGGGCTCGGCACCGACTCGTTCGGCTCAGTGCGCGGGCCGGCCTGTGTGCACGCTCTGGCAGGTTTGCGACCAACCCATGGCCTGCTCGACAGCGCCGGCGTGCTGCCGCTGGCGGCGTCGTTCGACACCGTCGGGCCACTGGGCCGCAGTGCGGCCGATGTGGCGCTGGTGATGGCCGTGCTGGCGCCGGGGCACGGCTTTGGCACGCAACCGGAAACGCTAGCCGGCCGCAGGCTTGGCATCGTGGCGGATTTCGCCGGTGGCAACGATGAAATTGACGCGTTGTTCGGCGTCGCGACCGCAGCGATGCAGGCCGCAGGCGCCCAGGCCATTCCCGTGCGCCTGCCCGCTGGCGCGCTGACTCTGTACACAGATGTACTTGGCGAGATCACGCGCATTGAATCGGTGCGCGGACTCGACCAGTATTTGGCGCAGGCGGCGGCCGCTGCGCCGCACAGCGCCGCCGAACTTCTCAGGCGCATGGAAGCCGGGGGCGACGCCGGCGCCCGCGCGGTCAATCCGCCGACCCTTGCTGCGCTGCGCCACGCAATCGCGACACGAGACCAGCCGCCCGGAGCCGGCGTTGCCGCGGCGCGGCGCTGGCGTGGCCTGCTCAGCGAACACTTGATGGCCCACGGCCTCGATGCGCTGGTCTTCCCGACGCTCGCGTGCCCCGCCTCGCCGCGCTTCGACATGGCCGATGCCAGTTACCATTGCCGGGCCGGGCAGCCGCTGGCCGCGATGCATCTGGCCAGCGCCGCCGGCGTGCCCGAGGTCAGCGTGCCGATGGGCATTACCGCCGCTGGCGTACCTGCGGGCGTGTCCTGGCTCGGCCTGGCCGGCAGCGATGCCACACTGCTGGCCATGGCGTCCGCGTTCGAGCAGCTGACCCGGCACCGCCGTGCACCGCCCACCACGCCCGCGCTGTAGCGATCAGTTGCCATGCGGCCCGCTTCGGGTGATGCTTCAGTGCGAGCGTCCACCAGACAAGGAAACCAGCGTGAGTATCAAGGAAAGCCATTTTCGTGGTGTCGACCTGAACCTGCTTGTGACGCTGTCCGTGCTGCTGTGCGAACGCAGCGTGTCGCGCGCCGCGGCGCGCCTGCACCTTGGCCAGCCCGCGGTCAGCGGTGCACTAGCGCGACTGCGCGAATTGTTCGACGACCCGCTGCTGGTTCGCACCGCGCAAGGCATGGCGCCGACCGAGCGGGCGCTCGAACTGGAACGGCATCTGATGCCGGCGCTTGCGCAGATTGAGGCCGCGCTGCTTCAGCGCCGCGAGTTCGACCCGCGAACTTCAGACCGCACCTTCGTGGTCGGCATGCCCGACTGGGTCGAACTGTGGTTGGCGCCGCGCATGCTTACGCAGCTCCGGGAACTCGCGCCGCAGGTGCGACTTTCAATCGTGCCAACCGACCCGTTCCGCGGCACCGACATGCTGGAGCGCAACGGGATGGATCTCGGCGTGGGCCCTTTCGCCAAAGGCCCGGCCTGGCGCCGTGAATGCGAGCTGCGCACCATGGGCTTTCGCTGTGTCTATGGCGCTGCCCCGCTCGATGGCGACAAATGCCTGTCGCTGCCCAACTACCTGCGCCTCCCGCATGTGCTGGTGTCCTATCGCGGCGCCTTCGACAGTGCCGCGGACGCCTGGCTGGCCACGGAGGGACGCGCCCGCCACGTGTGCTACAGCAGCGCACGTTTTGCCAGCGTGCCGGCGATCTTGCAGCGCATTGCCGCGCTGGCAACGGTGCCAGAGGTACTGGCCGAGCAATGGTGCACGGCCCACGGGCTGCACCAGTTTCAGTCGCCTGTGCCAATGCCGGACTTCACCGTGGCGGCGATTTGGACCGCGGCTCGTGACAGCGACGCCGGCCTGAGGTGGCTGGTGGAGCTGATTGCCAAGCTTGCGGAGGAGGGTGGAGACCGGTCGTAACCCTGGTGACAGACATGTCGCGCGTCGAGATGCGGAGCTGCAGGGTGCAGCGATGCCCCAACTCGTCGGGCGTCCCCAATGGTTGGTCCCATTGAGATGTTGCGCCTGCCGAACGGTAGGAACGGGGTACAGCCGTCGCGCTTTTGCTAGCCTTGGCCTGCAAGGTGAGACGGGGCGCGCGAGGCCGAGGTAGTTAAAGGTCGCGTTGCCCGGACGCGGCGATAGGGCACGATAACGCGCAGTTGTGGTGCTTTCAACCAATTTTGCGTTCCCAGACGGTGTGCATCCGGCTCGGCAAATCCGATCGGTCACGTCGCGCCTACGACAGCATCCGCGGTGTCCGGGACCAGTTCTCCATGTTCCGGACCTGCTGGATGAGAACGGCGATTTCGTCGGGGCTTGCTCCTCCGGCAAAGCGGGCCAGCCGCAGCAGCTTTTGCTCGATCTCCTCGTCAGTAAGCGGGTTGGCGGGGTCGCCCTTGGGCATACGGACGACGGACTCGAGCTCGCGGCCGTCGGCCGTGACCACGCGTACCTTGCCGATCCATCGCTGCGGGTACGCGGCATCGACCTCGTTGTCCAATTTCATCGACACACGGGTGCGGAATGCCTCGACCTCCGGTGCTGTCCGCATGGCGCCGTAGAGCTCCTCGGTGCCAGCACGGCCATGAATGGCGATCAATGCCAGCACCGTTGTGATCGAGAACATTGCCTGGTCGACCGTTTCTTCGCCGACGCCGTCATGCAGCACGTCAAGTGCGGCTTGGTGCACGCCAGCGGTCACGTGGCGTATCTGACCGGCCTGCAGTCCTTCGGCACGCATCAAGGCTAGCAGGGCATCGGCGGCAGGATGGGCGTGCCGGCACGATGCATGCCACTTTAGCGACGTCTCCGCCGTTGTCCATCGGGTGCCCAGCCGGTCAAGCAGCCGGGCGGCATCGGCATCGTTGGACATGGCCGCGGCCAATCCTTGCCTGCCATCAAGGATGCGCGTGGCGGCGGTAAAGCCGTCGAGCGCAAGATAGGCGGATAACAGTCCGTCGGCAGCGGCCTTGCCAATGTGGAGTTGGCGCGAATCAGCCCCATCACCGAGAAATTCCCACAGTCCTGCCGCCTGCGTTCCTGCCGAACCCAGCGCGGCTAGCATACGTTGCGAATCGAGCCGTAGAAGCCTGCCCACGGCAACCGCTGCGGCAAGCGTTCCCACCGTGGCAGTCGTGTGAAAGATGCGATAGTGCGACCGTCCCAGGTATTCCGCAACGCGCACTCCCACTTCATATCCCGCCACGGCTGCCGCAATGATTTCGTACCCGGGACTGCCGGCATCCTGGGCAGCGGCCAGGACTGCGGGGAACACCACTGCACCGGCGTGGAGCACGGCGCCGTTGTGAACGTCAGTTTGCTCGACCACGTTGGAGGCGGCGGCATTGACCAGGGCTGCAAAGAAGGGCGATGTCCGCCGTCGCGAGATAAGAAGCTCGCTTGTTCCATCGGTGGGTCCCATACGCTCGGCAAAGGACTCCAGCATACGAATCGCACGATGTCCCTTTCCAGCGAGCGAACAGCCGATCCAGTCGAGGAAGAGTGACTTAACGGTCGCTACCACGGGCTGTGGAATCGCCTCGTAGCGCAGGCCTGCGGCAAAGCGGGCAAGCGCCGCACCGGGGTGGTCGTCCGGCATATTCCCTCGTGCGGCGCGATCGCCGCTAGCTGCTTGATGTGCCATACGTTAAGTACTCAGGCTGCAGGTGGGTGAGGTGTTCTGTCCAGCGCGGACACGTCTGGTTCATGCTGCAGCTAGTCGACTGAGG
>NZ_JADGMP010000109.1:0-610 GCF_015549295.1 Cupriavidus sp. IK-TO18 | reverse complement strand
CATCCGCCACAAGCAGGAGTTCCTGTACCTCCTTCTCAAGTCCATCATGGAGGAGTTGCATGAAGAACTCGACCAGGAGCTTGAAGGCGTCGATGATCCGCTTGAGGCGCTGAAGCGCTTCACCCGCTTCCATCTTCGCTGGCACACGGCGCGGAAGGAAGAAGTGTTCATCGGGAACATGGAGCTTCGCAGTCTTACAAAGCCGCACTATGCCGAGGTCGTGGCCCTGCGACGGAAATATGAGAACCGGCTGCGCGACATTCTGATCGAGGGAGATGCGCGGGGAATCTGGTCCGTGCCTGATCCGCAGCTCACGACCTTTGCTCTGATTGCTGCATTGACCGGGGTCTGCACATGGTACAAGCCGCGCGGCCGTCTTGGTGGCAATGAAATACTCGAGATCTATACGCAGATCGTATTGCGCGCGGTCGGCCTGAAAGACGCCGACTAGGCTCGGGATATCGGCAGAGGGCAGCCGCCCACCGTTCGCCGATCCTTCAATGATTACCGTCCAGACAACCTGCCTTGTGCGGGGTGGTGTGCCGTGCCTGCGGCACGCGATGCCACCCGACATTGCAAGGTCAAGGAGAAACAGAATGACCTCAGCCTG
>NZ_JADGMP010000108.1:0-710 GCF_015549295.1 Cupriavidus sp. IK-TO18 | reverse complement strand
GGACGTCTTGTGCGGATCGAGCGACTCCGGCTCTGCGGCGCTGCCGCGATTATAGACCACCTCGGCAAACGCAGGCACCGACAGCGCGCCCGCCGTCAGTGTAAGCGTCGTCGCGAACACAGTCGCTTTCAGCATGTTTTTAAGCATGTTTTCCATCTCCCAAATAGGCGTGTTCCCCGTAAAACACGGCCTCGCCTGGTTAGCGCCCGAATGCCGGATTTTTTCCGGTTTCGTTGAGCGAGCCGGCAGTTCCCATTGCCGGCGGTAGCTGAGACTATCCATGAGAATTTTTTATTTCAACACGGCTCCTGCTAACCTTAAGTCAACATGAGCAGGTTCAAACAAAGCGGCCGATGAAATAACCAAGCGGCGGCAAGGCGATACGGCCGGAATCGGCATCTCCCTCGGCTCCCGGAAAGTCGACCGAAAGCAGTTGGCCCGCCCAATCCTGAATTGGCCACCACGCCGCCTGTTCGGCAAAATTGAACACGCACAGCAGCCGCTCACCCTCCGCTTCCCGCACGAACGCCAGCACGTCACCATCTGCATCCAGAAGTGAAATCGCCCCATGGACAAGGGACGGATGGGCCCTGCGGGCGGCCAGCACCGCGCGATAGCGGGCCAGGACCGAGTCGTGATACCTTTGCTGGCGGTCTACAGCGAGGGCCCGGTGTTCAGGCGGGATCGGCAGCCAGGGCTTGCCATCCGAG
>NZ_JADGMP010000107.1:0-551 GCF_015549295.1 Cupriavidus sp. IK-TO18 | reverse complement strand
TGAAGGCCTTATCGCCTCCGATCAGCTGGCCGTCAGAGCTGCGGATGCCGTACTCCTCCTGCGCCTTGATCGCCTTCTTCGACGCGCGGCCGACGATGAACTGGTCGAAGGCAGCGCGGATCTGCGTACCGGCGTCGGAGCCGCCCGTCTCGGCGATCAGGAAAGGCAGCCACTTCGACATGAAGTCGTCGCCGTAGACCTTACCGGAGGAGCGGGCATATTTGATCGCCTGCGCGTAGGCGCCGGGGTCGATATCCATGCCGGCGACCTGCTGGGCCTTCATGAAGTTCTCGAGGTAATTCGTATATTCCTTCGGCGTGACCTTCTCGATGTTGTCCATTGCCTTGTTGAACTGACGCAGGCCCGAGATCGCCCCTTCAGACCCCATGGCGTTCGAGAGGATGAGGAATGCCTGGGCCATCTTTTCCGAAACCGCCAGAGCGGCGTCAGTCGATGGCATCGACAGCGACGCCTCTTTCATGACCTCGAAAATCTGGGACTTTGACAGGCGGTACTTGCCAGAGAGGTAGTCGGACTGGCTGTTGATCCTG
>NZ_JADGMP010000106.1:0-709 GCF_015549295.1 Cupriavidus sp. IK-TO18 | reverse complement strand
CTTCGGTTCGGGCCAGTGCGCCGGGCGCCTGCGCCCTTGCCATGTCTCCAACCCGCCTTGGCCCTGGCCGCAGGCAATGCGTGTCGATCGCATGCGCGCGGTGACCCAAGATGTCCAGGTGGAATGATGACTCAACTTCGCTGCGGCAGCTCGCCGTGTTCGCCTTCGGCCCGGTCGCACTGCGTCAGAGCCGGTCCCTTGCCCCCAGCAACAAAGCGACCCGCTGCTTGGTTGCCTCGATGAAGTCGGCCTCATGCTTCAATGAACGAAGACGCTGGGAATAGCGGGTGACCGACGCTGTCAGCGCATCGATTTTTCTCGACGTCCATTCCGGGCCCTCGCCGTTTTCCATCGCCTCGAAAGCGAACGCGGCGTTTGTGGTAGCATTCTCGTATTGGTCGCCCAGCGTGTCCTTTTCGGTGCTGATTTCGGTGCCGATCTCATCGAGGAGACGCTGCAAGCGCTCTAGGCGTCGTGCATCCTGGCCGCCGCTCCATGGCAAGATCCTGAAGTTGAATACCTGCATATCCTAGCCGCCCCGCATAGCCCTTCGGACAGGATGTGAGCCCCAAGTTCGCGCACTTCAATGAAGAGGCGAGATGCAGTTCGCATCATATGCGGATTTGCCGGCATATCGACGCATCCTTTTGGCGGATGCGCGCATTGACTAGAAGTGTGTGGGTCAGCATTCGGATGAGCGGGCCAACGC
>NZ_JADGMP010000105.1:0-625 GCF_015549295.1 Cupriavidus sp. IK-TO18 | reverse complement strand
GCACTGTGCGTTTGGCAGGCTGGTAGCCTATTTGCAGCATAGTGACGGGCGTTTTGAGGCCATGCCGGCTGAAGCGTGGAATACCCACGCTTATCAGGGATGGTTCAGTAATTTCTTTCGCGCTCCAGCGAATGTCATCCCACGGCGATGGCATCCTCTCGCCGATATACCGGAGTGGTGGCTTTTCGTGGGGCGTGCCGAATTGGAAGCTTTGGCTACGCCACCAGCAAGCTATTCCGGGCCGGAAAGTAACGCTGCGTCGGACTCGGCACCGAGCATCTACCATGTACACATTGAAGATATTCGGGGGCTCCCATTCCTGTTTCTCGGGCAGGCCATTGAGTGGATCGGGGCGCGGGGCGAACCAATTGAGGACGCGGACTTGGCGGCCAAGTGGGACGCGGATGAACGGGAACTATTCGACTGCCTCGATGCTACTGCCCAAGATGTGCAGGGCTATCCTGCCAACGGCCCGTGCATTTATGAAAGCCTGCCATCTGGCATTTGGGCCAGGATGAATAGGGGGGGCACCAATGACCCAGCTTTCTCACCCGTCGATGACGGCGAGGAACGCGAGGACGGCGGAAGCGTATATGTGGGCGACCTGCGGTGGGACGGGGTGAGG
>NZ_JADGMP010000104.1:0-705 GCF_015549295.1 Cupriavidus sp. IK-TO18 | reverse complement strand
TGCGCATCGTCGCGGCCGACAGGAAGCGCGTCGTGCCGTAGCCGCGCAGATAAGGCACGATGACGCGGTATCCCCTCGAGGCCAGGATGGGCGCGACATCCGCATAGGTGTGGATGTCGTAGGGCCAGCCGTGGAGCAGGATGACCGGTGGGCCATCGGCCGGCCCCAGATCAGCATAGCCGACGTTGAGCACGCCGGCGTCGATCTGCTTCAGCTGCCCGAACGACGTGTCCGAACCCGGCCCGGCCCGCGGGGACGTGGGCTGCACGGCGGCGGGCTGAGCACTCGCGGAAGCCATTCGCTCGAGCTGGACGGCCGCAAGCGCCGCTGCGGCATGCCCGAAGAAGCGGCGACGGTCGATGGGATCGGAAATCATGCGCATTTGCATATCTTCCCAGGTCTTCGCCGCGGGGCGGATCAACCGAAGGTGAAGGCAAACACCTCCACGCCTGGATCGAAAAACTCGATCTCGACTTCGCGGTCGCCGATCGGTGGCGGCTGCCTGATCAACTGGTACAGTCGCTGCTCGCTCGCGGTGCCAACGCCTTGCTCGTCGACATCGTTTCCATGGGCCGGTCCCGGCGGACCACCATCGATCAGCACGCGGAACCTCACGGGGCTTCCCGATGCTGCCGGTCCCATGACGAGATGAAGATCGCGGGCGTGGAAACGGTAGGCAATCTTGCCGCGAGCTCCATTCGACAG
>NZ_JADGMP010000103.1:0-741 GCF_015549295.1 Cupriavidus sp. IK-TO18 | reverse complement strand
CGCCCCGGTGCTGGGATCGGCTGACGATGACGGCAACGTGCCACCACTCAACGAAGTTACCGGCGATCCCGAGATTACGGTCGTAGGGCCGAGCGAGGTTCCATGAGCGTTCACAAAGCCTTGCGGTCGATTTTCGAACGACTGCAGGAGCATGAACGCCGCCTTGCCGGATCCAATTGGACCGGCAAGGTTAAAGAGGTCGATCCTGCCAAGAAGTTGGTCCGGATCGTGCTGGGCAAGGACGATGACGGCCATGAGGTGCTGTCGCCCTGGATGCCTTATGCGCAGACGGCCGGAGCCCTCAAGGTTCACAATCCGCCCTCAGTTGGACAGGTGATGACGATCTCGTCCGAGGCCGGCGACCTGGAGCAGGGCCGTGCGCATCCGTTCCATTGGTCAGACGACAATCCGTCGCCGTCGGATTCGGGTGACGAGCACGTGATGACCTTCGGGTCTGTCACGGTAACGCTCACAGCCGGCGGCTTGAAGCTCGAGGTTGGCGGGACCGTGCTTGAGGTCGGCGCGGGCAAGATCGGCATGCTCGCCGACCTTATCGACACGCGGGGCGGTGCCCTGCAGCACAACGACAAGAACGTCGGCAGCACCCACGTCCATGGTGGCGTGATCAAGGGCGGCCAGCACACCGAGGAGCCGGCAGGATGAAGCAGGAATACATCGTCACCGAGCTCGCGGGGAACCACGTGGCAGGCAACAGAAACCCGGGCGCGGGGGCAACCGTCA
>NZ_JADGMP010000102.1:0-665 GCF_015549295.1 Cupriavidus sp. IK-TO18 | reverse complement strand
CCGCACTCGAGGCGGCACGTGCGGCCAAGATCCCGCTGCCGCTGATGCGTGGCGACTTCATCCCGCTCGGCTGGGTGCTTATCCAAGGTTTGGCGGAGAAGTCTGCCTATTTGGATCACCACGGCGTCGGTCGGGAGATCCGGTTCACCGTCAACCTGTTGCGGGTCGGCTCACCTAGCGCCGGCATGGCTGCATCCATCCTGAGGCTGTTCCTGTGACTGAGAAGTACGTGACCGAGACCGTCAAGACCGAGCACATGACGCTGTCGCAGCTGGTTTGGCGCATGTTCGGCCGTCAGCCCGCCGGATACGTCGAGCGGGTGCTCGCCTTCAACCAGGATCTCGCTTTGCAGTCGCCGTACCTTACCGTCGGTTCGGTGGTGAAGCTGCCGATCGAGAACATCGAGGCGGACACGCGCCGGCGCGATGTCGTCAGGCTGACGGACTAGCTCATGTTCATCAAGGGCAGTTACAAGGTCACGATCGACGGTCGGGACGTCACCAGCCGTTTGCGTCCGCTCTTGAAGGATCTCTGTATCGAGCGGGCCGCCGGCGAGGCTGCCGACAGCCTCGACCTGACGCTCGCTGATCCCTATGGCGGCATCGTGATGCCGCGCGATCGCGCCCCGGTCGAAGTGGAGCTCAACGGGCAGTGGGGGTTCATTG
>NZ_JADGMP010000101.1:0-663 GCF_015549295.1 Cupriavidus sp. IK-TO18 | reverse complement strand
GTCCACGCCAAGCTGGCCGAGCGCGACGCCCGCCACGCCAAATCGGGCGAGAGCCGCTATCTGGTCGAGCCCAACATCAAGGACGGCAAGGGCGGCCTGCGCGACCTGCACACGCTGTTCTGGATCGCCAAGTACTATTACCGGGTGCGCACCGGCGCCGAGCTGATCGACAAGGGCGTGTTCACCGAGGGTGAATACGGCCAGTTCGTCGAGGCCGAGGACTTCTTGTGGGCAGTGCGCTGCCACATGCATTTCCTGACTGGAAAGCCAGAGGAGCGGCTGCATTTCGACATCCAGCGCGAAATCGCCGAGCGGCTGGGCTACACTACCCAGCCCGGGCTTTCGGCGGTCGAGCGCTTCATGAAGGACTACTTCCTGGTCGCCAAGGAAGTCGGCGACCTGACCCGCATCTTCTGTGCAGCACTTGAAGAGGAACAGGCCAAGGACGCGCCAGGCTTCCACGGGCTGCTGCAGGGCTTTTCGCGGCGCAAGCGCAAGCTTGCCGGCACCAGCGACTTCATCATCGACAACCAGCGCATCAACGTCGCCGATGACAAGGTGTTCGAGCGCGATCCGGTGAACATGCTGCGCTTCTTCTGGTTCGCCGACCTGCACGGGCTGGAGCTGCACCCCAATGCATTGAAGCTTTTGACCCGCTCGCTC
>NZ_JADGMP010000100.1:0-833 GCF_015549295.1 Cupriavidus sp. IK-TO18 | reverse complement strand
TTTGTACTCTATTAATTTCTCAGTCCCTCTAGTCGGGTGGGCGTCGGCCGGTCTTTCGACCAAATCCCCCTAAAAACCGTACGTGCGGGTCTCCCCGCATGCGGCTCACGCCATTCGAGGTGGCCCAGCCCATCATTCATTCGCAAATCCTGTAGTGAAATTGAGACTGCTCGACCTCGGAAGCTAATTCGCGTGTAGGCAGCGCTATCCGTCGTACCGTTGACTCTATCTATTCATTGAATTGACTTTAATTACATTTTTAGGCTCGCTCCCTTTTTTCTTTTTTTAAGAATTCATGCGCTTCCCTTTACTTCATAGGGGCTTCTATAATAGGGGAAAGATATTTCCGTCAAATGACCCGGCCTCCCCTGGCTCTTCCACCGTCCGGGCTCTCTTGCCTCCCTAAGCTCCCCCGGCGCAGGCCTACCACGCTTCGCGCCTGCGCCGTTTTCGCCAGACGGTCTTTGCCAGTAGTGCCATCCTCCCCGCTGGCTGTATGGGCGGGTTGCCCCTCGCTGCTGCGTTCTGTTNNGTGAGGTGCAGGTGGTGATGATCACCCCGGGGTATGCGCTCGCGCCCTTGACAGGCACTCCAGGACCCGCCAACGCTCATGAAAACCCGGGTCCTCCATTCATCCGACCGGAGGTGTGGATAACGAGGCCACCTTCACAACCTTCTCTCCTCTGTCCCTATGTTGTAGTAAGGTAGGGCGGTTTGCTTGAGTTGCTCAACCGCCCCTTAGCTCGGTGCTCATGACGCGCTACGGAACCTCCACCGTGCCGGGGGACCAAGCAGGGCATAGCTAGCGACATAGGAGCCGACTCGGCGTCAGC
>NZ_JADGMP010000010.1:0-51324 GCF_015549295.1 Cupriavidus sp. IK-TO18 | reverse complement strand
TCATGGTGCTGGTCGAGCAGCTCCTTGAACTTGAACAGGATGCGCGCGCGGCGCAGCGGTGGCGTCTCGGCCCATGCCGGAAACGCGGCCTTGGCGGCAGCCACGGCGTCGGCAACGTCCTGCGCGGTAGCAAGCGCCACGCGTGCGGCAACTTCGCCAATCGCAGGGTTGTAGATATCGGCCAGGCGTTGCGACGCGCCACGCGTCTGCCGGCCCCCGATGAAATGTCCAACGGTAGTTTGCACAGCGCTGGCTTCTGCAAGGATGTCTTCCACTTCCACTCCTGCTTGATACTGGATATCGAGGATCGGCCGCAATCATTGCGCGCGGTAATAACAGCGCCGCAGCGTCGCTTGCCGCGCATGGCGCAGCGGGCCGGAATGAGCGCAAGCTTGGTGCAGTTGCACCGCCCCGTCCAATGATTTATCGTCAAGCGCAATATAAGCCGCGCTAAATATTGCGCCGCACCACTCGCGCATTCGACACGCCCTCATTGCATTGGACCTCCACCATCTGCGCGCATTCGTCGCCGTCGCACGAGAAGGCAATCTGACCCGCGCCGCGCAACGCCTGCACCTGACCCAGCCCGCGGTCAGCCTGCAGCTCAAGGCGCTGCAGTCGGCGTGGCGCATCAAGCTGTTCGAACGCACCGCCGCCGGCCTGACACTGACCGCGGACGGCGCTGCACTGCTGCCGCTGGCCGAGCGCATCCTCGACGGCGTGGGCGACCTTCAGCACACCGTCGATGCCATGCATCACACGGTGCGCGGGCGGCTGGCGATCGGCACCATCCTGGATCCGGAATTCACGCGGCTGGGACCGATGCTGCGCACGCTGGTCGAGCGCCACCCGCAGATCGGCACCGAGCTGCGCCATGGCATGTCGGGCTGGGTACTGCAACAGGTACGCAGCGGCGCGCTCGACGTCGGCTTCTACCTCGGCCAGCCGGCCGACGCGAGCTTCCATGCGCTTACGCTGACGCCCTTCTCCTACTACGTGGTCGCGCCCAAGGGCTGGAAGGAACGCACCGCGCTGCGCTCATGGGCACAGCTGGCAACGCTGCCGTGGATCTGGACGCCGCCCGAATCGGCGCATAACCGCCTGCTGTGCGAGCGCTTCGCGCAAGCGGGTGTCGACGCGGCCGGGGTACCCAAGGTAGCGCATGTGGACCAGGAAGCCTCGATGCTGGACCTGGTCCGTTCCGGCGTGGGACTGTCGCTGGTACGCGATTCGATTGCGCTGCGCGAGTCGCATGCGCACGGCCTGGTGATCGTCGAGGGCATGTCCGTGCAGACCGAGCTGACGCTGGTCTGCCTGGCAACGCGCCGCGACGACCCGGTGGTGGCCGCGGTGTTCGGCGTGGCGGAGTCGGTGTTCCGGACCTAGCCCGATGGCGGCGCCGAGGCCGCAGGGGGTTGCAAGTGCCGCCGCAGCCAGTCGCCCAGCGCCGCGAACACTTCGCCGCGCAGCGGCTGTGCTTCGTTGAAGATCTCGTGAAAGCCGTGCGGATACCAGACCTCATCGCGCAGGTCGGGCGGCGCATTGTCGAAGAAGCTGCGGCTGCCCGCCGGATCGACCACGCGGTCGGCGCCGCCGACCAGCATCAGCATCGGCGCCTCCAGCCGCGCGGCATCGGCCTGTGCCTGCGCCATGCCGCGGATAAAGCTCTCCAGCACGCTGGCGGTGATGGTGGTCTGCACCAGCGGGTCGGCGCGGTAGGCCGCCACCACGGCCGGATCGTGCGACAGGTGCCGCGCGTCGATCGGGTTGGGCACGCGCAGGCGCGGCGCCAGCGTCAGCAGCACGCGGTGCAGCGCCAGCATCGGCTGCGCCAGCCGCAGCGCCAGCGCAGGGGATGACAGCACCAGCGCGCGCACCGGGCGCACGCGCGCGGTGGCAAAGCGCGCCGCGATCAGCCCGCCCATGCTGTGGCCGAGCAGGATCGGCAGCTCGTTCCAGTCATGCAGCGCGGCGTCGTAGACCTCGGCCAGGTCCTCGAGATAGATGTCGGGATGGTCGGCCACCATGCGCGCGCCGCCGCTGGCGCCGTGGCCGCGCAGGTCGAACGCGCGCACGCGCAATCCCAATCCGCACAGCAGTTCGGCGACGTGCTGGTAGCGCCCGGCGTGTTCTGCAAGCCCGTGCACCAGCAGCACCGAGCCAAGCGGTTCCGCAAAGCGGCCGGGATCGGGGAGCCAGGTGCGCAGCAGCAGCTCGGTGCCGTCGCGCATGCGCTGGCGGCTTTGCACCGGCGCGTGCGCAATGGCGGGGCCAGGGGCTGTAGTGGTGCCCCGGGCCTCGGCGGCGCCAGCGGAAGCGGGATCGTCCGTCATCGGTTGTGCCATGCGCTACGGTCTCCTCTGCGGCCGGGCCGGCGTGTGCGCCGGCATTGTTCTTTGTCTTGCTGCGTGACTGCACCAAACGCCACAAGGCGATCAGTGACAGCCCTGTTCTTCCCGCGCCGCGTGGCGCGCGTCGCCAGTGCCAGGCACATCCGCGATATCGGCCAGGATCGGGCAATCCGGCCGGTCGTCGCCGCTGCAATGCTGCGCCAGTTGCCGCAATGTATCGCGCATCGCCGCCAGTTCGGCAATGCGCTGCTCCAGGTCGGCCACGTGCCTCAGCGTCAGCGCCTTGACGTCGGCGCTGGCGCGGCCGCGGTCGCGCCACAGCGACAGCAGGTCGCGGATCTCGTCGAGCGAGAAGCCCAGATTACGGGCGCGCCGCACGAAGCGCAAGGTATGCACCGCGCGTTCGTCATAGCGCCGGTAGCCGCCCTCGGTGCGCGGCGGCGCCTTCACCAGCCCGATCGATTCGTAGTGCCGGATCATCTTGGCCGACACGCCCGACGCTTGCGCCGCTTCGCCGATATTCATCGCTTGCCTCCCTGTGCGGTGGCTGCCGTGGCTGCCGTTCTGGACTGCGGATGCCAGCGCCGCAGCAGCAAGGCGTTGCTGACCACGCTGACGCTGGAGAACGCCATCGCCGCGCCCGCCACCACCGGGTTCAGCAGCCCCGCCGCCGCCAGCGGGATGCCGACCACGTTGTAGAAGAATGCCCAGAACAGGTTCTGCCGGATCTTGCGCACGGTGCGGTGCGAGACCGCCAGCGCGTCGGCCACCAGCGCCGGGTCGCCGCGCATCAGCGTGATGCCGGCTGCGTGCATGGCCACGTCGGTGCCGGTCGACATGGCGATGCCGACATCGGCGGCCGCCAGCGCCGGTGCATCGTTGATGCCGTCGCCGACCATCGCCACGACCGCACCGCCCTGGCCCAGCGCCTGCACGCGCGCGGCCTTGTCCTCGGGCAGCACCTCGGCCTGCACCTCGTCGAGGCCGAGCTCGCGCGCTACCCGCGCCGCCGCACCGGCGTTGTCGCCGGTCAGCATCACGGTGCGCACGCCCGCCGCGCGCAGCCGGGCGATCGCCTTGGGCGCGCCCGGCTTGATCGCATCGCCAAACGCAACCAGCCCGACGACGCGTGACGGCGTGGTCTCGACCAGCCACGACACGGTGCGGCCTTCGCCTTGCAGCCGCTGCGCCACCGGTGCCAGCGTACCCGCGTCAGCACCGAGCAATTCGCGCAGGCGTTCGCTGCCGAGTTGCAGCGCCTGGCCGTCGACCACGCCGGAAATGCCGCGGCCCGGCAGCGCCTTGACGTCCTCGGCCCTGGGCACGTCGATGCCGCGCGCCTGCGCCGCGGCCAGCACCGCGCGTGCCAGCGGGTGTTCGCTGCCGGCCTGCAGCGCGGCCAGACGCGCCAGCAGCGCGCCGCCGTCGGCATCGGCGTCGGCATCGGAAGAATCGGCAGCATGCAGCGCCACCACCTCGGGCTTGCCGACCGTCAGCGTGCCGGTCTTGTCGAACGCCACCACGCTGACGCGATGCGCCACTTCCAGCGCCTCGGCGTCCTTGATCAGGATGCCGGCACGCGCCCCCGCGCCGGTGCCCGCCATGATCGCGGTGGGCGTGGCCAGCCCCAGCGCGCACGGGCAGGCGATCACCAGCACCGCCACCGCATTGAGCAGCGCCGCTTCCCAGTTTCCGCCCAGCAGGCCCCAGCCCAGCACCGTCAGCAGCGCGATCACCAGCACCACCGGCACGAACACCGCGCTGACCTGGTCCACCATGCGCTGGATCGGCGCCTTGGCCGCCTGCGCGTGCTCGACCATGCGGATGATGCGCGCCAGCACGGTCTCGGCGCCGACGGCAACGGTGCGCGCCACCAGCAGCCCTTCGAAGTTGATCGCGCCTCCGGTCAGCCGGTCGCCCGGCTTCTTGGGCACAGGCACGCTCTCGCCGGTCAGCATTGATTCGTCCGCATGGCTGCTGCCTTCGATCACCTCGGCATCAACCGGGATGCGCTCGCCCGGGCGCACCACCACCTCGTCGCCGACGCGCACCGAAGCCAGCGGCACGCTGATTTCCTCGCCGCCGCGGCGCACGCGCGCGGTATCGGGGCGCAATGCCGCCAGCGCGCGGATGGCCTCGGCGGTCTGGCGCTTGGCGCGCGTCTCCAGCCACTTGCCGAGCCGCACCAGCGTGATCACCACCGCCGCGCTTTCGAAGTACAGGTGCGGCATGGCGTCGGCAGGCGTGCGCCACATCAGCCACAGCGACAGCCCGTATGCCGCGGTCGTGCCCAGCGCCACCAGCAGGTCCATATTGCCGGCGCCCGCGCGCACCGCCTTCCAGCCAGCCTTATAGAAGCGCCAGCCGAACACGAACTGCACCGGCGTCGCCAGCAGCCACTGCGCCCAGGCCGGCAGCATCCAGTGCACGCCGTACCATGCCAGCACCATCGGCGCGACCAGCGGCAGCGACAGCGCGGCCGAGATCGCCACCGGCCAGGGGCCGTCCCAGAACGCAGGCGTGCGCGCGGCTTGCGTCGACGCAACTGCGCCGGCTTCGGCACCAGCCGCCGGCGTGGCCCCATAGCCCGCGCGCGCCACGGCGGCAGTCAGCGCGGCGTCATCGGCGGTGCCGCGCAGCACCGTGACCGTGGCGCGTTCGGTGGCCAGGTTGACTTGCGCCTCCACCACGCCCGGCACGGCGCGCAGCGCCTTTTCCACGCGCGAGACGCACGACGCGCAGGTCATGTCGCTGACTTGCAGTTCGACGGTGTCCTGCGGCACCGCATAGCCGGCATCCGCCACGGCGCGCGCGGCGGCCGGCAGCACGGCAGCGGAGTCGGCATGCAGGGTGGCGGCCTCGGTGGCAAGGTTGACGGCCACGTCGTGAACCCCCGGCACGCGCGCCAGCGCGTTCTCCACGCGGCGCACGCACGAGGCGCAGGTCATGCCCTCGACCGCCAGGCGCCATTCGGGCGTGTCGTCAAAGTTCTTGGCGGGTTGCGGAGCGAGCACAGCGCTGGAACTTGTCATGGTTCTGGATCATCTACAGTGTCGATGTCAGCATCATGAACCTTACCATCATGGGAAGGTCAAGGGCGGAACAGCATTTCCCGCCACTTTAAAAATCCTCTTGCGCTTCCCACCATGGCAAGGTTCACACTATGTCTGTCGCGGCGCCGTGCCGCCATTCAACCCTTCAGGAGGTTTCCAGCATGATCCAGTTCCAGGTCGAAGGCATGTCCTGCAACCATTGCGTCGGCGCCATCACGCGTGCCGTGCAGGCGGTTGATCCGGCCGCCAGGGTCAGCGCCGACGTACCGACCCAGGCCGTGCGCGTGGACAGCGGCGCCGACACGCAGGCATTGCGGCACGCCATCGAAGACGCTGGCTATCCGGTCAAGTCGGTGTCATAAGCGGCAGGCCTGCAGCAAAAAGGGACGCCCCCGGGCGTGCCCCCGGGCGTCCCTTTTTGCACTGGCCGTGGCGCTGCGCTCAGAAGCGGTAGCCCACGCTCAGGAATGTCACCACCGGGTCGATCTTGATCTTGGTATGCGAAATGATCGTCACCGGGCCAGCCTGCGTGGTCAGCGTGGCGGTGGTGGACAGCGGCAGGTACGACACCGACAGGCCGAGGAACCAGTTGTCATTGATCGCATAGTTGGCGCCGATGTTGAACACCGGATTCCACGACGGCTTGGCGCTGGCGGTCATCCTGGCGCCGGGGATGCCGAACGCGCCATTGACGAATTGCTGGTTGGTGATGGTTTCGTCGGTAAACCAGGTGTAGTTGACGCCGATGCCGACATACGGGCGGAACTTGGTCCTGGCGTCGAAGAAGTGGTACTTGACCAGCAGCGCCGGGCTCCACTGCTTGACCGAGCCGAGCTTGCCGTACTTGGCGTACTCGCCGGTACCCGTGACGTCATGCTTGGGCGGAATGCCCGCGACCAGCTCGCCCGAGATGTTGTCCGTGAAGAAGTGCGTGAACGCCAGGCCCAAGGTGTCGGCGCTCTCGATATCGGCGCCGGTGTTGGCGCGGGTCATGTTGACCGGCCGGCCATTGATGCTGTCGACGGTCATCGGGTCGGCGGAGCTGTTCGGCATCACGCGGAACCAGCCCAGGCTGACGATATTGCTGCCGGCCGATTGTGCTTGTGCGGCTCCTGTCAGCGCCATGACAGCGCCAGCCGCCAGCATCTTCTTCTTGTAGGTCGATTTCATAGTCCTCTTACTCCTCATTCGTTTACTGCCGTATGCATTATCCGGCGGGTATGAGAAGGACTGTTTCACCGACGATACAGAATCGTAGAGGACGCCCCCTAAACGAAGGGTTAACCACTAAGAAACCCAGGCTGAAGACATTGCCAGGCCGGGTAAACGCTGCGTCGGCGCAACGCTTTATGCCGCGCGCCGGAAAAAACCCTGAAAGATACGAGGGTTTAGGGGCCGGCTGCGCAATAGCGCCCGCCTGCCCCTGCCCTACGCGGCGAGACCCACGCTCACGGCGTGACGATTGCGAAGCTCGGCTCGAACTTGTCCATCAGTGCCACCCATGCAGCGAGCGCCTGCGGATCGCCACCGACTTTGGCGCGGCCGGCCTGGGTCTCCGCCTGCAGCGTGGTCTGCCCCGAGAGCACGCCGGTCAGCACCGCGCGCGGCATCGTCAGTGTGGCCTGCGGTGCGGCATGCTGCGCGCCTGCCTTGTAGCGGAACACGCCGTTCTCGACCGTCAGCGCGTAGCGCTTGCCGGTGTCGGGCTGCACCCAGTTGATCGCGACGGTCTTGCCCGCGGCACGGTCGCCGTTCAGGCTGATCGCCAGGTAGTCCAGGAACATGGTGTCGGTCATCGCCCGCAGCACGTCGGGGCTGCCGGTGCGACGGGTGGACCTGGGCGCGCCGTCGCGCAGCTCGGCAGCGCCGGTCAGGTAGGCATTGCGCCAGGTCGACGACTCGGCCTGGTAGCCGAGCTGCTCCAGCGCATCGGCCTGCAGCCGGCGCGCGGCCTGGTTGTCGGGGTCGGCAAAGACCACGTGCTTGAGCACCTCTGCCACCCAGCGGTACTCGCCGCGCGCATACGACGCGCGCGCCCGCTCCAGCACGCGCGCCGCGCCGCCCATGTACTCGACGTAGTGCTTGCCGGCATCCTCGGGCGGCAGCGGGTTCAGGTTGGCGGGATTGGCGTCGTACCAGCCGAGGTAGCGCTGGTAGACCGCCTTGGCGTTGTGGCTGACGGTGCCGTAGTAGTCGCGCAGGTGCCATTCGGAGGCCAGCGACGGCGGCAGCTTCACACGCTCGGCGATCTCGGCGGGCACGTAGCCCAGGTTGGCGAGCCGCAGCGACTGGTCGTGGATGTACTTGTAGCCATCGCGCTGCTTGCCGAGGTAGGTGACGATATTGTCGCGGCCCCAGGTCGGCCAGTGGTGCTGCGCGAACAGCACCTCGGTGCGGCCGCCGAAGCGGTCGATGGTCTCGTCCAGCGCGCGCCACCACTGGTTGGCGTCGCGAACCTGCGCGCCGCGGATGGTGTACAGGTTATGCAGGTTGTGGGTGGCATCCTCGGCCGCGCACAGCGCCTTCCACTGCGGCAGGTACATCAGCATCTCGGCCGGCGCCTCGGTGCCGGGCGCCATCAGGAATTCGATCTGCACGCCGTCGATGGTGCGGGTCTCGCCGGTCCTCGCGATCAGGTCGGTCGGCGGCACCAGCGTCAGCGTGCCCTGCGCGACCGCCTTGCCGAGCCCGGCATCGACCTGGCCGGTGGCCGAGCGCTGCAGGTTGGCGCCATACATGTACTGGGCGCGGCGGCTCATCGCATTGCCGGCAAAGACGTTCTCGCTGACCGCCTCTTCCATGAAGCCTTCGGGCGCCAGCACTTTGACCTTCCCCGCCTTGACGTCGTCTTCGCTGATCACGCCCTTGGCGCCGCCGAAGTGATCGGCATGGCTGTGCGTATAGATCACCGCCACCACCGGCTTCCTGGGGCGGTGCTTGTAGTACAGCTCCAGGCCGGTGCGGGCGGTCTCGGTGGCGGTCAGCGGGTCGATGATGATCAGGCCACTGTCGCCTTCGATGATCGTCATGTTGGAGATGTCGAAGCCGCGGATCTGGTAGATGCGGTCGGTCACCTGGAACAGGCCGTGGTTCATGTTCAGCCGGGCCTGCCGCCACAGGCTGGGATTGACCGTCGCCGGTGCGACATCCTTGTCGATAAAGCGGTATGAATCCAGCGACCACACCACCCTGCCTTGCGCATCGCGGATCTCGCCGCTGTCGATGGTGCCGATGAAACCCCGGCGCGCGTCCTCGAAATCACGCTGATTCTGGAACGGCAGTTGCTGAAGCACGGCGGCCTGGGCGCGGGCCGTGGCGTCGCTGGCCGGGTTGGGCGGTGTAGGCGCGGCACTGGCCGATCCGGAAGCGCCAGCGAAAACGAGGGCTGCGGCGAAGGCCGCGGCAGTAGAGGTCGGGTACGACATGCGGGTCTCCATGCGGGTCTCCTTCAGGCGCTGTCAGCGAGTGGTGTCCAAAGATTGTGCTGAACGTTCAGTACAATATTGAAGTTTGCTGGCAGAACTCCTCTACTGTCAAATCGCAGCGCCGCTGAAAATTCTGAACTTTGCCCCTGCCCCCTATGCCGTCATCGATGCCCCCGCCCACCAAGGCCCCGCCCGCTGCGCTCAAGAACCGCCGCGGCCTGGAAACACGAGACCGGATTCTCGCCGTCGCGCGTGAGCTGATCAGCGCACATGGCTACTCCGAGGTGACACTGGATCAAATCTCCGCCGAGGTCGGGGTGGCCAAGAGCAGCCTGCTCTGGCACTTCGGCAGCAAGGAAATGCTGCTGGCACAAGCCGCGACCAGCCTGTTCGAAGACTTTGGAAATGAGCTTGGGGGAGTCGCCAGGCATGCCGGCAAGACGCCGCCGCAGCGGCTGGAAAACCTGTTCGACGAACTTGCCGACTATTTCACGGCCAACCCCGAGGCCAAGGGCGTGGTGCTTGGCCTGCTGTTCTCCGGCGGCGTGCCGGCCAGCGTGCGCGAGCAGATCCGGCACAGCTGGGACGCGCATGTGCGCGACCTGGCCGAGGTGCTGTCAGTACCGGGCCAGCCGCTGCCGCCCGAAATGTCACGCCTGATCGTGGCCACGCTGCACGGCTGCTATGTCCACTGGTACGCCAGCGACCGCAGCGAGCCGATCGCCGGCTTCCTGGCGCCGGCGCGTACCTTGTTCAGCGACTGGCTGCGCGCCCGGGCGGGCCGAGCGGAAGATGATCGGGGGCGTCAGGCGCGGCTGGCCAGCACGCACGCCGCCAGGTCCCACAGCGCATAGCCCACGCTCTTGAACACCAGCGGGCTGCCGCCGCGCGCGCGGATGGCATCGGCCTGCAGGATCGCCGTCTCGAACGGCTGCACGGTGCCCCAGTCGATGCCCGCCTGCAGCAGGTCACCTGCTTCTTCCTCGATGCCGAACAGCGTATCGGCCAGCAGGCGCCCGTGGTCCGCGGCCGCATGGCAAAGCCGCGGCGGCAGCTCGCACATGTCCGGCCGGAAAGCGCCGACCGCGGCGATGAAGTGGTCGTCGCGCCAGAGCCCGCTGTCCAGGTCCGGCAGCACCGGGCTGCGGCTGGACGTGACCGTGACCACCATCGACACGCGCGGCAGCACCGCGGCAACGGTGTCGGTCACTTCGGCCTCGACGCCCAGCGTACGCGCCTGCGCGGCCAGCGCCTCGGCCTTGTCGCGCGTGCGCGACTGCAGCCATACCTTGCGCACACCCAGTCCGTCGACAAAGGCCTCCAGGTGCGTCAGCGCCTGCACGCCGGCGCCGACGATCAGCAGTTCGCCGTCGGTGCGCGCGGCGAAGCATTGCGCCGCCAGCAGCGACACCGCCGCGGTGCGCCGGCCGGTCACCGTCGGCCCGTCGAGCATGGCCAGCCGCGCGCCGGTATGCGCGTCGGCCACCACCACTTCGCCAAGGATATTGGGCAACCCGCGCCCAGGGTTGCCGGGGTGCACGGTGATGTTCTTGGTCATCACCAGGTTGCGGTTGCGCGCCGGCATCACCAGCAGCGTACCCTCGCCGTCCTCCGCATCGCCCACCGGCAGCGCGATGCGCGGCGGCGCCATGGCCGTACCGTCGCGCAGCTCGGCCAGCATGTCGGCGATGGCGCGCGCCAGTTCGGGATATGGCAGTCGGGCCGCCGTGCTGGCGGCATCGAGGGGAAGCAGGGACATGCGGGCGCTCCGGCGGGATGGTGAAGCGGCCATTATGCGGGACGGCCGCGCAGCGATGTCAGCGCCTGGCAGGCGCGGACGGCGCCCGCACCGATGCGCCGCGCACCTCGATGCCGATCCGGTCCACGACCTTGCCCGCCGCGTCTAGCAGTTCCACCTGATGGCGGCCCGGCCACGGCAGCCACGCCACCTCGGCGCCGCGACCGAGCGGCTTGCCGTCCATGCGCCAGCTGACCGCGCGCGCGGACTGGCCGGCGATGCCTTCGGCCTGGAACCAGACGCGCTGCGATGCCGGCGGCATGTCGGGGTCGAGCGCGAACACGGTACCGTTGGCCGGGTTGGCGATCGCCGGCGCGGTGCTGGCCGCCGCCGCGGGCTTGCCAACGCTGACGCGCGTGATGGCCGTGCCGGCGAGGAACACCTCTTCCCGCGCGGGCTCGAGGCCATCATCGAAATTCAGCGTCACGCGCTGCACGCCCGCGGGCATCACCGGCGCGCGGCTGCCTTGCTCGCGGTGCAGCGCTTCCATGACGTCATGCCACACCGGCGCCGCGCCGGACACCCCGGAAACGTCGCGCATGGCCGCGCCGCTGGCGTTGCCGACCCACACGCCCACGGTATAGCGCTGCGACCAGCCGATGCACCAGTTGTCGCGCATGTCCTTGCTGGTGCCGGTCTTGACCGCGGTCCAGAAGCGCGTGGTCAGCGGGCTGTCGAGGCCGAAGGTGCGGGCGCGCGCGTGGCGGTCGGCAAGGATATCGCCGATCACGTAACTCGCGCCCGGCTGCATGACCGCGACGGGCGCAGCAACAGGTGCGCCTTCGCGCAGCCGCGGCGGCGCATAGCGCCCGCCGCTGGCGAGCGCGCGGTAGGCATTGGTCAGCGCCAGCAGCGACACGTCGGCGCTGCCCAGCGCCAGGCTGTAGCCGTAGTAGTCTCCCGCCTCGGTCAGCGGCAGGCCCAGCGCCACCAGCCGCTTGTGGAAGCGGTGCGGCGTCACCATCACCAGCGTGCGCACCGCCGGCACGTTCAGCGATGCCGCCAGCGCCGCGCGCGTGCTGACCCAGCCGGCGTAGCGGTGGTCGTAGTTCTGCGGCACATACAGTCCGCCGCCCACCGGCAGGTTCACCGGCCGGTCGTCGAGCAGCGATGCCGCGGTCAGGCGCCGTTCCTCCAGCGCCTGCGCGTACAGGAAGGGCTTGAGCGTCGAGCCGGCCTGCCGCAGCGCGGCGGCGTGGTCGACCTGCGCGGCCGACGACAGCGCGCCGGACGAACCCACGTAGGCCAGCACGTCGCCGCTGGCGTTGTCGATCACCACCACCGCGCCATCCTCGACATGGCGCCCGGCCAGCTCGCGCAGGTGCCGGTCGAGGCTTGTGACCGCCGCGCGCTGCAGGCGTGCGTCGAGCGTGGATGTAATGTGCGCTGGCATGGAGGCGCCGGGCGCCAGCTGCGCGCGCGTGTCGCTGACAAGCCGGCGTGCGAGATGCGGGGCGAGCTGCTGCACCGTGGCAGGCACCTGCGCCGCGGCATTACGCTGCGCCACCGGCCCGGTGCGCAGCAGCGCCAGTTGCGCGAAGCCTTCCAGTCCTTCGCATTGGCGCGGCAGCCGCATTTCGCGCAGGATGCCGCAGGCCCGGCGCGCCACCTGCACGGCCGGCGCGTTGGGCGCGCGCACCAGCGCCACCGCCAGCGCCGATTCGCGCGCATCGAGCCCTTGCGGGTACTTGCCGAACAGCACCTGCGACATCGCCGACAGCCCGACCAGTTCGCCACGGAACGGCACCAGGTTCAGGTACGCCTCGAGGATCTGTTCCTTGCTCCAGCTGCGTTCCAGCGCCGCCGCCCCCGCCGCCTGACCAACTTTCTGCGTGAGACTGCGCCCCTGCGCCGCCGCGCCGGACCGGCGCAGGTCGTCGTCAAGCAGTCCGGCCAGCTGCATGGTCAGCGTCGAGGCGCCGCGCGTGCGCGTGTTCCACAGGTTGGCCCACGCCGCCGCGGCCACGC
Source organism: Cupriavidus sp. IK-TO18 (assembly GCF_015549295.1). Taxonomy (NCBI): domain Bacteria; kingdom Pseudomonadati; phylum Pseudomonadota; class Betaproteobacteria; order Burkholderiales; family Burkholderiaceae; genus Cupriavidus; species Cupriavidus sp. IK-TO18. The sequence goes on along the minus strand of NZ_JADGMP010000010.1, from coordinate 38,729 downwards.
CTTGCCAGTCGACGCCGCTATGCGCGTAGAAGCGCCGGTCTTCCGACAGCACGATGGCCGTGCGCAATGCCGGCGAAGTCTGCGCCAGCGTGACCCAGTCGCCGCGGCGCGCGCGGAAGTCGTCGCGTACCCGGCCGACCACATCGCCGTGGCGGTCCAGCACGACCACGTCGGCGCTGCGCCAGTCGTCGCGCACCTGCGCGAAGGCCGGCAACGCGGCAGCATGGCCGCTCCACAGCAGCGGCAGCAGTGGCAGCAGCGCCAGCCAGGTCAGTCGCGCGCCGCGTCGCTTCATGCCTCAGGCCGTCCCGACACGATGCCCGCCACCAGCAGTACCTGTGCCGCGGCATAGGTCCACCAGATGCCCAGCGCGAAGGTCTCGAACGGCACCAGGAAACGCGCGATGCCGATCATCATGTCCGACGCGGCAAAGCACAGCGCGCCCAGCGCCGCCAGCGGCGTCGGCAGCCGCGCCACCAGCGCGCTGCACGCCATCGCCGCAAGCACCCCTACGTACACCGACACCGGCACCGTCAGCGTGCCGAGATTGGGCCAGAAGCGTCCCAGCATGGTCCCGGCCACGCCGAGCATGGCGCCGCATGCGATCAGCCGGTGCGGGCGCAGGTCGCCGGCCAGTGGCACCAGCAGCCGCAGGTAGGCGAGGTGCGCAAGCAGGAAGGCACCCAGCCCGCCCACGAACGAAAACGACAGCGCGGGCACCGCCAGCAGGAAATCGCCGACGGCCGAGCACACCAGCGCCGTCACCAGCCAGCGCCGTTCCGGCAGCGGCCGGTGGAACCACGCGGCCCGCGCCAGCAGCAGCGCCATCGCGGTCTTCCACAACGGCTGCATGGCGATCTGCCCGGTCAATGGCGCGCCTTCGGGCAGCTCCATCGACACCTGCACCAGCAAGGCGCCATAGAGCACTCCCGCCAGCGCGCCCGCGACCCACCACTCGCGCACCCGCGCCGGCATCCTCAGCGCGATCCAGCTCATGGACGTGCCCCGACCACCAGCCGCGCGTTCGGCGCCACGCCAAAGACATCGGGCGCGTACATCGCTTCGACGCGCGACGGCGGCAGCGAGAACTCGCCGGCGTTATTCAGGCGCACCGTGTACTCGACCGACACCGTGCCCTTGGGCAGGTAGCCGAAGTACTCGCGATACGCCTGCGGCGTGCGTTCGGTATAGGCCGGCCAGGCCACGCCCTGGCGCCGCTCGCCGCGCGTGGCGATCTGCGAATCGCGGCCCAGGCCGCTGCCGAGGATGGTGGCGCCGGCGGGCACCGGGTCGCTGACCACCACCCAGGTCATGTCGGCCTGCGCATCGATCTCGAGCTTGACGCGGTACACGTCGCCGCGCGACCACTTGCCCGACACCGCCTGCTCCTGCGGCGTCACGGTGCGCTTGATGCGGTAGCCCGCGGCCAGCGGCGCCGTGACCGGCACCGCGGCCAGCGCCTGTACCGTCGCCCACGGATGGCCCGCGCCGGCCTGCTCCACCTGCAGCGTGCCGCCGTCCGCGCCTGCCGGCCACGGCAGGTCGACACTGCCTTGCGCCACGCCGTCGTTGCGCTGCGCGCGCGCCCAGTCGAAGCTGCGCGTGGCATCGGCGGCGTTGCTCACCGAGACGCGCGTGCTGCCCGCCACCGGCGTCTTCTCGAACACCTGCGCAAAGCGCGTCACCGCCAGCATGCCCCACGCATTGGCGGTGGTGGTGCCCCAGGCGCCGCGCACCTGGCGGCCGATCAGGCCGGTGGCCAGCTGCGGCGCGTCTTCCTTCCAGCCCGGCAGTTCGGCGGCCAGCGTCAGCAGCCGCGCGGCGTTGGCGTCGCCGCCGGCCATCATCCACCACCAGTTGTCGTTGCGCTCGGTGGAGAACGCCAGCCGCGTGCCTTGCACCGTCAGGCGCGAGCGCAGCAGTTGCTGCGCCTCGGCCAGCCGCTGCTCGCGCTGCGGGATATCGGCCATGCGCGTCAGCAGCAGCGTCCAGTCGAGCAGCGCCGAGGTCGGCCACTGCGCCGGCAGGATCTGGATCGCATCCAGCATGCGCGCCTGCGCGTGGCCGGTACGCGACAGCGCTTCGAGCGCGGCCAGCTTGCGCACCTCCAGGTATTGCGTGCCGCCCACCGGCGACCAGCCGTCGCGGCGGATACGGCCTTCGACGAAGTCGGCCAGTCCGCGCTCCATCTGCGCGCGCTGCGCGTCGGGAATGCGCAGCGCCAGGCCTGCGCGCGCGGCTTCGTCGGTCACAGCCAGCAGGTAGGCGGTCAGCACCTCGCTGCCGTAGTCGCTGTCCGAAGCCAGCGGGAAATACGAAGCCAGCCCGTTGGCGTCGAGGTACGACGGCAACTGCGTCATCAGCGCTTCCCACGCGGCCTTGTCGTTCAGGCCGATCGCCTTCGACGCACGCTGCTCCAGGCAAGTGAACGGATAGTGGCGGAACCATTCGCGCACGCCCGGCATGCCGCCCGCCAGCGACGACTGGAAGTTCACCTGCAGCCCGCCGCGCACCTTGCCGGCGGGATCCGCCAGCGCTCCCGGCGGCGCCTTGACCGGCACCGACAGCGACGGCGACACCTGCGCCAGCGTTGCCTGCTGCACCGTCACCGGCACCGCGGGGACGATCTGCTGCGAGACCTTGATGCGGTCGCCGGCATTGCCGCCGCCCTGCTCGCTCGCCTGCACTTCCCACATCACGGTGCCGCTGCGCGCATACGCCAGCAGCGTGGGCGCGGTCACGTCCCAGCCGATCTCGCGCGCTTCACCCGCGGGAATCTGCACGGTCTGCGCCGGCAGCGTGCCGTCGTTGCCGAGCAGCGTGGCGCGCGCGCTCGCCTGCACCGTCATCGCGCGCTTCGTGGTATTGCGCAGCGTGAACATGGCGCGGTAGCGATCGTCCTCGCGCACCAGCAGCGGCAGGCCCGAGATCACCTGCAAATCCTGCGTGGCGGCGATGGTGGCGCTGCCGGTACCGAAGCGGCCCACGCCCAGGTCGGCCACGGCGACGATGCGGAAGCTGGTCAGCGAATCGTTGAGCGGCACTTCCAGGCTGGCGCGGCCTTCGGCATCGAGCTGCACGCGCGGGTTCCACAGCAGCAGCGTGTCGAACAGCTCGCGCGTCGGGCTCTTGCCGCCGCCACCGCCGGCGGGCACGGCCTTGCGCCCGTAGTGCCGGCGGCCGATGATTTCCATCTGCGCGGTCGACGTTTCCACGCCATAGCCGCGCCGCTGCAGCATGGCGTCAAGCAGGTCCCAGCTGGTGTTAGGCATCAGCTCCAGCAGCGCCTGGTCGACCGCGGCCAGCGCGACTTCGCCATTGGCGGCGGGCTTGCCGTCGGGCAGCCTGACCTGGATTGCCACGCGCGCCTTGCCGCGCACCGGATAGGTGGCCTTGTCGGGCGTCACCGTGACATCGAGCCGGTGTCCGGCATTGCCCACCCTGATCTCGGCCAGCCCCAGCCGGAAGGCCGGCTTGGACAGGTCGACCAGTGCCGTCGGCGCGGCATATTCGCGGCCTTCGCTGCGGAACGCGCGCCACCACTCGCCGGGCTGGCGCCAGCCCCAGGTAAAGAACGAATACCACGGCACTTCATGCAGGCGCCCGCGCAGCGCCAGCACCGAGACGTAGACATTGGGGCCCCACTCCGGCCTGACCTGCACGCGCACCGTGGGGTCACTGCCATGCAGCTCGACCACCTGGGTCTGGTAGACGCCCTCGCGCTCCACCGCCACCAGCGCGGTGGCGTGCCGGAACGGCATGCGCACCTGGAACACCGCGGTGTCTCCCGGGGCGTAGGACTTCTTCTCCGGCAGCAGGTCGATGCGATCGTGGTTCTCGCCGCCGAACCACAGTTCACCCTGGCGCGTGACCCAGACCGTCGAAGCGGCCTGCGCGGTGCGTCCCTCCTTGTCGCGCGCGCTTGCCACCAGTTCGACCTGGCCGGCCTGCTCCAGCGCCACCTCGCAGCGCGCGCGGCCCTGCGCATCGGTGCGGGTCTCGCACACGGTGCCGAGGTCGCGCGTCTCGGTGCGGTTGTCATAGCGGTAGAAACCGCCGACCACGCGCTTGCGCGCCGAGGTGGTGAGGCGAGCGCGCGCATTGAGCTTGACCGGGGCATCAGCCACCGGCTTGCCGTTCAGGTCCAGCACCACGCCATGCACCGCCAGCTTCTGCTTCACCGAGACCCAGCCTTCGGACCGGATGCCGACCACCACGCCAGCTGGCCACAGCGGCACGGTCTGGCGCAGCGTCTGGATCTCGCCGTTGGGGTCGGCAAAGCCCGCTTCGAGCACCAGGTCGCGCGGCGCGTCGGTCTTGGGCAGCTTGCGCAGCGTGACAGAGCCGTTGCCGTTCTTGTCCAGCGTCAGCGGCAGCTTGTCCGCCACCAGCTTCTGGCCGTCGTCGGGCTGGTCGGCGTCATCCATTTCCTCGTCGCCGCTGGCGCTTTCGCGCTGCGGTCGCGGCGGGTTGAACGAGAACTCGTCATAGCCGGGGAAGCTGACGCTCTTGTCGCGCAGCAGCGCCGATACGCGCACCGGCAAGCCGGCCGCGCCGCCGCCCGACAGGTAGTGGATTTCCACGCCGACCGGCAGCTCGGCCGGCGCGATCGCGGCGCCGGCCTTGCCGTCCAGCTGCAGCGTGCCGGCGAGAACCGGCAGCCGGAACGCTTCGACGCGGAAGCTGCCGCTGGGATAGGTACGCGAGCCTTCGTCGCGGCCATTCGCGCGCCCGCCCTGCTGCGTCTGCTCCTGCGTTTCCAGCTCGACGGTATAGACGCCGAGCTTGGCCGCGGGCGGCACCTGGAACGTGCTTTCCGCGCTGCGCCCGCCAGTCGCGGTCTGGCGCCACTGCAGCGGCAGCTCGTAGGTCTGGCCGCTGCCGTCGTGGCGGATCACCACGCGCGTCGGCAGCGGGCGGCTGGCCGGCGGCAAGGCAAAGCCCTGCGCGGTCTCGGCGCGGATCAGGTGCTTCATCGACACGGTCTCGCCGGCGCGCAGCAGGGTACGGTCGAAGATGGTATGCGCGCGCACCGTCGGCGCGGTGCTGGTGTCGGTGGGCACGTTGAAGCGCCAGGTCTCGATGCCGCGGTTCCAGTCCGACATCACGAAGGCCATGTCGGCCTTGCCGCGCGCCTGCGGATGTCCGGCGGCGATGCGCGCCGACACGAAATAGCCCGACAGCCCGTTCTGGTCGCAATTCGATTCCGGCACGGCGTCCAGCCGGGCAAAGCGCACCACGCCGCTGGCATCGGTGCGGCCCTCGCCCAGCAGGCGCCCGCTGCAGTCGCGCACCGCGACGGCGGCGTCGGCCACCGGCTTGCCGTCGTCGAGCGCCGTGACCCACGCCAGGCCGCTGCGGCTGCCGTCGTCCTCGTTGCCCTGGCTGCGACCCAGCTTGAAATGCACGCCCAGGTTGGTCACCAGCGCGGCGGTGCGCACGTACATCGGCGCGCGCTTGCCGAGCAGCGCCTCGCCCAGCATCGGCGAAGCGATCTCGACCACATGGAAGCCCGGCTCGGGCAGCGGGATGCCGACCACCTCGAACGGCCGCGGGCCGTCGCCCGATGGTTTGGGTACGGCCAGCTTCTGCACGCCGGGGGCGCGCTCGAGCAACGACACCGAGCGCGTCTCGATCGACACCGCGTTGCGCGGATTGCTGACGCGGTACGGCGAGCGGCCCGCCAGCACCGCGTCGAGCTCGCCGCGCGTATAGCTGGACTCATGCATGCGGCGCACCAGCCCCAGCCATTGCATCACCGCGGCATCGTCGTCCACGCGCAGCTTCATCACCGTGCCGGCACGCGCCTGGATGCCGCGCACGGCCAGATCGGCCTCGACATTGCGCAGCGTCACCGGCAGCAGCGGCGGATAGTCGGCGGGCGACTTGCCGCGCGGCAGCTCGCCGAAGCGCTCCACCACGCCGAACGGCGCTGCGGCGAACTTGGCCAGCGGGGGCATGGACGCGGTGGCGACCTTGAGCGGGAACAGGTCGGCATTGGACAGCGTGCGGCCGCTGTCGTCCTTCAGGTCCTTCGGTATCTCGATGGTGAACTGCGCCTTCTCGGCGAACGGCGCGGCAAAGGTGAGCGCGCTGACGCTGGCATCCGGCGCCAGATCGGGAGCGAACTGCGGCGCACGCGGGCCGGACGGCGTCTTCAGCACCACCTTCTCGGCCTGCTTGCGCGGCACCGGGGCCGAGAACGTGACCGACATCGGCCGCAGCGGCGTGCACGGCGATTGCGCGTGCTCGCGCTCGCAGCTGAAGCTGGCGGCAAAGGGTTCGCGCACGGTGTAGTCGAAGCGGCGCTCGTCGCGCGTGGCCACCCCCGACGGCGTGGCAATGCCCGCGCCCAGCACCAGCTGCACGCGCGCCGCGGCCGGCAGCCGCTGCTGGCAGGCGAGCAGGTGCACGGCATCGGGCGCCGGCTTGGCCAGTTTGGTCCAGTGGATCGCCTCGAGCAGCTCATCGCGTTCCTTGCCGGCGAGCAACCGCACCGGGATGCGCTCGCCCAGCCCCTGCGCCTGGCACCAGGCGTGCTCGCGCACCGACGCCGGCGTGGCCGGGCCGTTGAAGCGCAGCGCGAAGACCTGGTCTTCCTCGATCTCGCCGCCGGACGGCCGGCTGGCGATCACGGTCGGGCCGCCGGTCTCGAAGCGGTATTCCGGCTTGCCGGCATAGGCGGTGCCGGCAACGCTCTTGAGCCCGGTGCGCATGCGCACGCTGCAGCGCACCCCGGGCGGCAGGTCGCTGGCGAAGTCATAGACCCAGTTCCTGGCATCCACCCAGCGAGCCTGGCCGCTGGTGCCGGCGCCGGTGCAGGACACCGCGGCGGGCGCGGCGGCCTGCACGTCGCCCATCGGCACCATGGCCTCGTCGAAGCGGATCGCCACCTGCCTGACCTGCCCCACCGTGCCTTCGGGCGAAAAGCGGGTGACCTGGGCGGCATCGGCGGGCTGGACGCCGGCGAGCAGCGCGAGCGCGGCGCCCAGCGCCAATGCCGCGGCGCATGACGCGCGCGCTGGCTGCCTGCTGCCAAGGTCCCGACCGGCTCCGGCGACGATTCCCTTCATCCTGCCATCCTCCCTTTTCCGCCACTTCGTGGCACCCGGCGAGGGTGACACGCACGCCACAGGAGTGCAAGACCGGCGCGCAATCCTGCATGGCGCACCTGGAAAAGATTCAACCCGGACCTAAGAGCCGGCTCAGCGCAGGTGCGACAGCGGCAGCGCCCCCTCGCACTTGATCGCGGTGAGCACGATATTGGAACGCACGCTCTCCACCCCGGGCACCCGCATCAGCCGCTTCATGGTGAATTCCGCCAGCGTGGGCAGGTCCGGCACGACCACGCGGATCAGGTAATCGGCCTCGCCCGCTACCGAATAGCACTCCTGCACCTCTTCGAGCAGCAGGATTTCCTCGCGGAAGCGCTCGACGATGGTGTCGCCGTGGTGCGCCAGCTTGACGCTGATAAAGACCAGCACGCCCAGGCCGAGCGCCTGGGTCGACAGGCTGACGCGGTAGCCGGTGATGACGCCATCGGCTTCCAGCCGCGCCAGGCGGCGCCCGACCTGGCTGGGCGACAGGTGCACGCGCTCGGCCAGTTGCTGGTGGGTGGAGCGGCCGTCCGCCTGCAGCGCGGCCAGCAGGGCCAGGTCGAACGGGTCAAGAGAGACGCTTTGGGCAGTCATACACAAATTCCGCATCGAGTCATCGCATGACGCACGTTACATGCACGATCAATTGAAGACAAGCCGATTTTGCGGCGTATATGCGGCATGCTGTCACTAAACTACGCAGTAAATCCGCATTCCGCGCTGCCGCGCCGCAGCGATCACGCATAACAGGAGACACAAACCCATGTCCGCACCCGCCATGGCCGCCACCGAAGCCCCCGCCGCCTTCCAGGGCACCCTCACCGACAAGCTGCGCGAACAGTTCGACGAAGGCCTGCTGTCCGGCCAGGCGCTGCGCCCCGACTTCACCATCGCGCAGCCGGTGCACCGCTACACCAGCACCGATCACGCCATCTGGCGCAAGCTGTACGAGCGCCAGGCCTCGATGCTGCAGGGCCGGGTCAGCGACGAATTCCTGCAAGGCCTGGCCACGCTGGGCATGGAAAAGGACCGCGTGCCGGATTTCGGCCAGCTCAACGAGACCCTGATGCGCGCCACCGGCTGGCAGGTGGTCGCCGTGCCCGGGCTGGTGCCGGACGAGGTGTTCTTCGAGCACCTGGCCAACCGCCGTTTCCCGGCCAGCTGGTGGATGCGCAAACCCGAGCAGCTGGACTACCTGCAGGAGCCGGACTGCTTCCACGACGTGTTCGGCCACGTGCCGCTGCTGATCAACCCGGTCTTTGCCGACTACATGGAGGCCTACGGCAAGGGCGGCCTGAAGGCGGCAGGCATGGGCGCGCTCGACATGCTGTCGCGCCTGTATTGGTACACGGTAGAGTTCGGCCTGATCCGCACCGGGCAAGGGCTGCGCATCTACGGCGCCGGCATCCTGTCGAGCCAGGGCGAATCGATCTACAGCCTGGACTCGGCCAGCCCCAACCGGATCGGCTTCGACGTGCGCCGCATCATGCGCACGCGCTATCGCATCGACACGTTCCAGAAGACCTACTTCGTGATCGACAGCTTTGAGCAGCTGTTCGACGCGACCCGGCCGGACTTCGCCCCGCTGTACCAGGAACTGCGCGCGCAGCCCACGCTGGGCGCCGGCGACGTGGTGCCGGGCGACCAGGTGATCAACGTCGGTACCCGCGAAGGCTGGGCCGACACCGACGACATCTGATTCCGGCGGCCCCTGCCCCGCTTCCCGCTTTGTGAAACAATGCCGGCATGCCCGCCGCCCCGGCGCGGGCGGGCCGGCTGTCCGCTCTGGCGGCGTCCCCCGACGCTGCCTGCCGATTTCCCAAGACCCAGATCGAGCCCACCATGACCCCTCTGTCCCCGCAAGCCCGAGCCACGCTGCTCGCCGAACTGCCCGGCTGGACCACCGTCCAGGACCGCGACGCGATCTTCAAGCGCTTCACCTTCCACGACTTCAATGCCGCCTTCGGCTTCATGACGCGCGTGGCGATCCAGGCCGACAAGGCCGACCACCATCCCGAATGGTTCAACGTCTACAACCGCGTCGACATCACGCTGTCCACCCACGACGCCAACGGCCTCACACAGCGCGACATCGACCTGGCCCACTTCATCGAGCGCGCCGCGGCGGCGCTGGTGGTGCCGGGCTGATACCCGGATACCCCGCGCGGCAGCAGATACCCGGGCGGACGTAGGCAAACCGTAAGGAAGCAGCCGTCCGCGCCGAGTACAATCTGCGGCAGGCCCGCACCGTGTGCTGCATGGGCCCTCCTCCAGCCATGCCCAACCTCCTGCCCGAGCCGCCATGCGTATCCTGCTGATTGAGGACGACCGCCAGATTGCCAGCGGCGTCGAAGCCGGCCTGTCCCGCGCCGGCCACCAGGTACGCGTCGTCCATGACGGCGTCTATGCCACCGAACACCTGCTGCGCGAGCAGCACGACCTCGTCATCCTCGACCTGGGCCTGCCCGGGATCGACGGCATGACCCTGCTGGCGCGCTACCGCGCCCGCAACCGCACCACCCCGGTCATCATCCTGACCGCGCGCGACGAACTGGAAGACAAGCTCTCGGGCCTGAACGCCGGTGCCGACGACTACCTGATCAAACCCTTCGCCCTGCCCGAGCTGGAAGCGCGCGTGCGCGTGCTGCTGCGCCGCAGCCAGCATGGCGAGGCCGCGCCCGAGCGCGACGTGCGCCTGGGGCGCCTGCGCCTGTCCGGCAACGACCGCCGCATGTTCATCGACGCCCGGCCGCTGGAACTGTCGCCACGCGAGTTCGCGGTGCTCGAGCTGCTGCTGCAGCGCCAGGGCCGCGTCGTCAGCAAGGCGCAGCTGCAGGACCACCTGGCCACTTTTGCCCACCCCGCCGGCGAAGGCGGCGATACCGTGGGCGACACCGCGATCGAGGTCTACGTGCACCGCGTGCGCAAGAAGCTCGAGGACTGCGATGTCGAGATCATGACCGTGCGCGGCTTCGGCTACCTGCTGCAGATCCGCGCCGGCCAATGAAAGCGTTCCTGCCGCTTGCGCCGCCCGGCGCACGGCACTGACCCCCGGCCCCGACCCATCAGCCCAGCCGGCAATGTGGCCCCGCTCCCGCACCTCCACCCGGATTTCCTGGCGCACTTCGTCCCGCATCGCAACGCGGAACGAGCTCCCTTCCTCCGCCGCGGCTGACAACGCCGGCGCCGCGCCCGCATCGACACGCCAGGCCGCCCGCCCCGGCTCCAACATCAGCCTGCGCGTACACCTGCTGCGCGCGTTGGCGACGCCGCTGTTCGCGCTGGTGCTCACCAGCGGCTCGCTGTCCTACTGGCTGGCGGCGCACTACACCACGCAGGTGTTCGACCGCGCGCTGTATGGCGTGGCCAACAACATCGCCCAGCAGATCCGCATCGCCGGCCCGCGGCTGGAGCAGGACATCCCGATGATCGCGCAGACGCTGGTCGAGGCCGAGGGCACCGACCGCATCTACTGGCGCATCCACGGGCCCGATGGCCTGATCGGCGGCATGGACACGTGGCTGGGCTACGGCACCGGCCAGACCACGCTGCACGATGCCCGGCTGTTCTATGCCTGGTTCAGCGGGCGCCAGGTGCGCGCGGTGCGGCTGCCGGTGATGCTGCCCAGCGCCGCGGTGGACGAGCTCGGCACCAGCGAGGCCGGCAAGCCCGCGCGCGGACCTATCGTGATCGAAGTGGCCGAGCTGCTGGACCGGCGCGAGACCGCCGCCAACGAGATCCTGCTGTCGGTGTCGGTGCCGCTGATCCTGCTGCTGCTGGTCGGCAGCCTGATCCTGTCGCACGTGCTCAAGGAAGAGCTGGTGCCGCTGCAGATCCTGGCCGACAAGCTCAACCGGCAGACCGCGCGCTCGCTGGCGGCGCTGGACGAAACCCAGGTGCCGGCCGAGGTGGCGCCGCTGATCCGCGGCCTGAATGCACTGCTGGCGCGGCTGCGCGACGCCCTCGATGCACAGCGCAAGTTCATCGCCGATGCCGCGCACCAGCTGCGCACGCCGCTGACGGCGGTCAAGCTGCATGCCGACCGCGCCATGGAAGCCGATTCTCCGGAGGTCGTCCGGCATGCCCTGCGTGAAGTCCAGACCGCGGCCGACCGCGCGGTGCGGCTGTCGAACCAGCTGCTGTCGCTGGCGCGCGCAGAGCCTGGGCTGTCGCTGGAGCGGCTGGGGCCGGTGGAGCACTTCGATTTGGCCGAGCTTGCCTTCGAAATCGGCGCCGAATGGGTGCCGCAGGCACTCGCGCGCCGCATCGACCTGGGTTTCGAGATATTGCCCGGGCCTACCTTCACCGGCAGCACGCCCGCGGTTGTGCGCGGGAACCGCCTGCTGATGCGCGAGGCGCTGTCCAACCTGATCGACAATGCGGTGAAGTACGTGCCGGCCGGCGGCCGCATCACCGTGCGCGCCGGCGGCGAGGCCATGGGTCACCGCGGCATGGCGGTGGTGATGATCGAAGACAACGGGCCCGGCATCCCGCCGCAGCGGCGCGAAGAGGTGTTCAAGCGCTTCTTCCGCGGCGACCGCGCGGCGCAGAGCGGCGGCGCCGGCCTGGGGCTGGCCATCGTGCACGAGATCGTGACGCTGCACCAGGGCACCATCCATATCGAGGACGTGCCGCAGCAGCCGGCCAGCCTGCAGGGCACCGAGGGCACGCCGGAGCGCCGGGCGGTCATGCGCTTCGTGATCCGGATCCCGTGCGAGCCGGCAGGTTCGACCGGCTGAAGCGCCTTCGGCCTTACTTCTTCTTTTTCTTGTCCTTCGGCGCCAGCATGGTGCCGCGGCATTGCGGGCTGCCGCAACGGCACTCGAATTCCTTCTTCAGCTTGGCCGTATAGCGCGCCTCGATCACCAGCCCGTAGTCATAGAACAGCTCTTCGCCCTGGGCGATATCGCGCAGCGCGTGGATAAAGACGCGTCCCTTCTTCTCGCGCGCCTCGCAGTTCGGTTCGCAGGCGTGGTTGATCCAGCGCGCGCGGTTGCCGCCGAACTTGGCGTCGATGACGCTGCCGTCGTCCAGGCTGAAGTAGAAAGTGTGGTTGGGATCGCTGGGATCGTGCGGGTGGCGCTCCAGCGCCTTCTTCCACGAGATGTGCTCGCCCTTGTACTCGATCACGCGCTCGCCTTCGGCGATGGGGGCGATCGCGTATACGCCCTTGCCGTGCACGCCCGACTGGCGCACCTCGATCCGGTCGCTCGCGGTCTTCTTGCCCGCTGCCTTTTGCTTTGCCTTGTCCGCCATTTGCCTTTCCATGCGTGTCGCCTGCCTGTGCCGGCCGTTCCGGCGCGATCGGCATGATACCGGCGTGGCTGCGACACGTATACGTGACCCCTGGTTAACGGCTCGACCGCTCGCCCTGGCAGGTATACGGCCTGGTTACGGCCGGTCACGTAAACCTCGCGCATGTGGATAACCCCGCCTCCTTCTGTGGAAAAGCACGCGGATTCGATGTGGGCTGCCTGGGGCCCGCATGGGGATGCCTCGGGCATAAGTCGGAGGCGTATACCGCAAGACCTCATCCATAAGGCCGGTTCATCCACTGCGACCAACAATGGATGCAACCACTTCTCGTTTACGTAAACCGTTGACGGCAAAGACGTTTACATAGTTTTCCACAGCCGGAGGCGCCGTTTACCTACTACCACTATCTGTATACATGAAAGAAAGATGTAAACCGAAAGGCGGAACCAGGGCAGCGGCAAGAGCCCGGCGTATACCGGTGCCCGCAGAGGTTGCCGTATACGCAAGTCTGAACACGCCGGATCCAGGCATGCACAAGCCGAATACCGTCTTGCGAGGCAGGTAACCTTGCCTGGATCTGCATGCAACATAGTGCAGCCGGACTGTGGGGCTTTTAGGGCGAATACAGGCGCGTATACGTGCCGGAGGCTCCCTGAGGTCCATCCCCAGTCGCAGAAGGCCCGTAAACGCCTCTGCGGCCCTCTATGGCCTTTGAACGGCTCGTGGGACATCTTGTAACGTGGCGGGCTGGCCGCCTGCCTGTGCAGCGTCATGTGGCCGTCCATGCGCTCGCCGCGCGGCGTTTGCACCGCAACGGCAGCGCCCGCAACCAGGTCTGCCAGCAGGTCGATTTGCCGCCAGCCACGGCCTGAGGCGGCCTGGCGCAATCCTGCAGGTAACAATCTGTTCGCGGTGCGCCTTGTCCGACACGGTATGATGTGGCCCGCGGCGTCTTTTGCCGGTCCGGTGGCAGCCTTGCTACCGCCGACCGGGCGCCTGTGTTTTATCAACTCGATACGGAGTGAAGCATGACGAAAACCGAACTGATCGACGCTATCGCAGCCGGTGTGGACGGTCTCACCAAGGCCAAGGCAGAACAGGCACTGAACGTGACCCTGTCGGCCATCATGGACGCCGTGGCCAAGGGCGATACGCTGAGCCTCATCGGCTTTGGCACGTTCAGCAAGGGCGAGCGTGGCGAGCGCATGGCGCGCAACCCGCGCACCGGCGAAGAAATCAAGGTGGAAGCCGCCAAGACCGTGAAGTTCAAGGCCGGCCAGAAGTTCAAGGACGCTGTCAACCAGTGAGCCTGACGGGCTGCACTGCACGGCCCGTGTTTGTTTGACCCCGCCATGCCGCCGCCGGCCGCAAGCTTCGGCCAGGGCGCAGGCGAGCGCCAGGCGGGGGACGTTATCCACAGCAGGGATCGACGTTTTCTGCAGTATCCGCCGCAGCGCTGAAGCCATTGCCGAAGCGGTTGCGCGCCAGGACTTCCAACAGGCGTCCAGCCAAGGCCGATGCGGGGCCGGACGGGGCGCCGAGCCATGTGGGGCTTCCATGTTCGCCCGTCCATTGCGCCGCAGATCTCCACAGCGTTATGCACAGCGCTTTCCACAGCGGATTCCACAGGTTTCTCCACAAGCCATTTGCGCCGCCGCGGCGCTGGCGCTGCTGAGCGCCTGCACCACGGTCAGCGAACCCGCGCGTCCGCAGGCACGGCCGCTGGCCGACAACGAGCGGCCGGTCACCACGCCCGGCGCCACGCCGCGCGAGCGCATCGTCGAGATCGCCACGCAGGAGTGGTCGCGCTGGGGCGGGCAGGTGGTGCGCCTTGGCCGCGACGACAGCGCCTGCGTCACCTACAGCCCGGCGCCGGCTCCCGAACTGCCCCCGGCCCTGCCTGAACCGCCGGAGGTGCAACCCGAGGACAAGGCCGATACCGGCGCGCCCGCCAGCGGCACCAGCGCCGACACCGACAGCAACAACATCAAGTGGCCTCGCGCCGATTGCATGACTTTCCCGGACGGCACCGGCATGGAGGCCACGCCGCTGGGCTGCACGCTGGCCCGGCGCTACTGGGGCATCGTCGGCGAAACCCCCAGTTGCCGGCAGGTCACGCAAGGCGCCTGGGCCTGGTCGGCGGTGTTTATCTCGTGGGTGTTGCGCAAGGCCGGGCTGGACGAGCAGCAGTTCCTGACCGGCCAGTCACATTCGATGTATGTAGTCGATGCGCGCGACGGCATCCTTGCCCATCCCGCCTTCCGCATCGAACCCGTTCCGGCCATGCCCCGCCCGGGCGACATCGTCTGTTCCGGGCGGGGACGCGACCGCTACCTCGAGGATGTGGCGGAGATCGGCTTCGGCACCACCCCGATGCATTGCGACATCGTGGTGGCCGTCGATCCGGCGGCGCGGGTGGTGCGTGCCATCGGCGGCAATGTCCAGCAATCGGTATCGATGGAGGAAATCGAACTGGGCGATTCGGGGCGGATCGATGGCGTGACCAATTCGCACATGCCCTGGGTGCTGGTGATGCGGAACAACCTGCAATAGGCAGAGCATCATCAATACGAATAATCGATCAGCGGTAAAAATCCACCCATTGATTATTCGCTCGAATAATTGGTTTTACTCGAACAGTTCGAGCTGCGACCGATCCCGGTCGCTGGTCGCCACCCCTACCCCCAGCAACCGCACCGGCAGCCCGCGCCGGGCGTGGCCCTCTGCCAGCAGGCGCGCGTAGACCGTGCGGTCGGGCGCATGGCCGCGGCATTCCACCGTGGTCTGGCGGAAGTCCGAAAAGCGCAGCTTGACCGTCAGCTTGTCGATGGTGCCGTGCGCCTGCGCGCGGGCAATGCGTGCCTCGAGCATGGCGATCAGCGGCTCCAGTTCGACCAGGCATGCCTGCAGGTCGGGCAGGTCGTCGGCATAGGTCTCTTCCACGCTGATCGACTTGCGCTCCCGCTCGGGCGTCACCTCGCGCTCGTCCTCGCCGCGGCACAGCTTGTAGAGCCGCGTCCCGAACGCGCCGAATTCGCGGTGCAGCCGGTCCGGCGACCACGGCCGCAGGTCGCCGCAGGTCTGCGCGCCCAGCCGCCGCAGCTTGGCCGCGGTGACCTTGCCGACCCCGTGGATGCGTTCGACCGGCAGCGCGGCGACGAAGGCATTGACCGCCGCCGGGCGGACCACGAACAGCCCGTCGGGCTTGTTCCAGTCGCTAGCGATCTTGGCAACGAATTTGCTCGGGCCCACGCCGGCCGAAACGGTCACGCCGACCTGGTCGCACACGCGCTGTCGGATTTCTTCGGCGATGCGGGTGGCGCTGCCGGCATGGCGCGTGCAGAGGCTGACGTCGAGATAGGCCTCGTCCAGCGACAGCGGTTCAACCAGTTCGGTGTATTCGCGGTAGATCGCAAAAATCTGGCGCGATACCTCGCGATATTTGTCCATGGCCGGACGCAGGATCAGCAGATCGGGGCAAAGCTTGACCGCCTGCGCCGACGCCATGGCCGAGCGCACGCCGAAGGCACGCGCTTCATAGTTGCAGGTGGCGATCACCCCGCGCCGGTCGGGCGAGCCGCCCACGGCCATCGGCCGGCCGCGCAGCGAGGGGTCGTCGCGCATCTCGACCGAGGCGTAGAAGCAATCGCAGTCGCAATGGATGATCTTGCGCTGGACCGGGGGCGTGGCATCAGGCGGCGCGGACATGGCCGGGGCACCAGGTTTATCTACATGAAGAATAAACGCTTCGCTGAATCAAATCGATTCATTAGTCGCCTGGATGGAGGCCGCCTTTTGCCGGCTGTTCACCCACAGCCCTTCCACCGCATACAGCGCCAGCGAAATCCAGATCAGCGCGTAGCCGACCTGCTTCTGCGCGGGAAACGGTTCATGCCACAGCCACACGCCCAGCAGCAGCTGCAGCGTCGGCCCGGTGTATTGCAGCAGGCCCAGCAGCGACAGCGGGATGCGCCGCGCGCCGGCGGCGAAGAACAGCAGCGGCACCGCCGTCACTGGCCCGGCCATCAGCAGCAGCAATTGCGTACCAGGCGCTGCGTGGGTGAAGCCATCCTGCCCCGTGGTGAAGAGGTAGGCCAGCATCGCCGCGGCAAAAGGAAACAGCAGCAGCGTCTCCAGCGACAATCCTTCGAGCGCGCCCAGCGCCCCCGTCTTGCGCAACAGCCCGTAGCCGCCAAAACTGGCCGCCAGCCCGAGTGCGATCCAGGGCAACTGGCCCGCCGCCACCGTCAGCCACGCCACCCCGGCCGCTGCCACCGCGATCGACAGCCATTGCACCGCGCGCAGCCGCTCATGCAGGAACACCACGCCTAGCAGCACGCTGAACAGCGGATTGATGAAGTAGCCCAGGCTGGCATCGACCACGCGGTTGGCCGACACCGCCCAGATATAGAGGAACCAGTTGGCGCACAGCAGCGCCGCGCTGGCGCCGAACGACAGCAGCAGGCGCCGGTCCCTCAACTGCCCGAGCCAGGCCCACTGGCGCCGCCAGGCCAGCACCAGCCCCAGGAACACCAGCGACCACACCATCCGGTGCAGCAGGATCTCCGTCGGCGCAATGCCGGGCAGCGACTTGATATAGAGCGGGAGCAGCCCCCAGATGACATAAGCCAGGAGCGCGTAAAGGATGCCGATTTGCATAGGGAATTCCGGTCGATGCCGGCGATTCTACCGGCGCCGGGAAAAGCTCGCCGGGCAATAAAAAACCCCATGCCCGCAGACAGGCATGGGGTTTGTGCCCGGCACCGGCCGGAACGTGCTTAGAGCTTGCGCGCGAAGCTGAACTGCGAGTAGGCCTGCTCGGCCACGTTGAACCACGCCGCCTCGTTGTTGCGGAACACGCGCCAGTCGTCGTAGATCTTCTTGAACGACGGGTTCTTGGCGGTTTCGTCGGCGTAGGCTTCCTGCGTCGCCTTGAAGCAGGCTTCCATGATCTCCTTGGAGAACGGGCGCAGCTTGACGCCGTTTTCCAGCAGGCGCGCCAGTGCCTGCGGGTTGACCGTGTCGTACTTGGCCATCATGGTGGTGTGGGCCTCGATGGTCGCCGTTTCCAGTGCGCGCTTGTACAGCGCCGGCAGCTTTTCGAACTCGCTGGCCGAGGCGTAGAACGACAGCTGCGCGCTGCCTTCCCACCAGCCCGGGTAGTAGTAGTACGGTGCCACCTTGTAGAAGCCCAGCTTCTCGTCATCGTACGGGCCCACCCACTCGGCCGCGTCGATGGTGCCCTTTTCCAGCGCCGGGTAGATGTCGCCGCCGGCGATCTGCTGCGGCACCACGCCCAGGCGCGACAGCACCACGCCGGCGAAACCGGCGATGCGGTACTTCAGGCCCTGCAGGTCGGCCACGGTCTTGATTTCCTTGCGGAACCAGCCGCCCATCTGCGCGTTTGTGTTGCCGCCCAGGAAGTTGACGACGTTGTATTCCTTGAAGAACTCGCGCATCAGCTTCATGCCGTTGCCTTGCAGCATCCAGGCGTTCTGCTGGCGCGCGGTCAGGCCGAACGGCACGGTGGTGTCAAAGCACAGCGTCGGGTTCTTCCCGAAGTAGTAGTAGCCGGCCGTGTGGCCGATCTGCACGGTGTTGTTCTGTACCGAGTCCAGCACCTGCAGGCCCGGCACGATCTCGCCCGCCGCGAACACCTTGATGTTGAACTTGCCGTCGGTCAGTTCCTTCACGCGCGCCGACAGCAGCTCGGCGCCGCCGAAAATGGTGTCGAGCGACTTGGGGAAGCTCGAGGCCAGGCGCCATTCCACGGCCGGGTTGCTGCCGACCACGGCCGGTGCTGCCGGACCGCTGGCGGCGGCAGGCGCTGCCTTCTCTTCGCCCTTGCCGCACGCGGCCAGTGCCCCGGTGGCGGCTACGGCCGACGCCTTCAACAGAAAGGAACGACGTTCCATCTCTACTTCTCCTCTTATAAATTTTGGTTCGGTTGCAAGCGCGCGGCTCGCTTGGTGCCGGGCGCGGGACCGTGACGCACATGCCGCCGGCGATCGTGTCGATAGGCGGCCTGCGCACGCTGTGCCTGTTGCGAACGGGCACGGCGGCGTGCCCTGCATGGCCGGGACTTGCGTCGCACGGCGAGGGCTGTCTTACCCGAAAGACAAGCCAGCCGATTATAGCGGTGGCCCTTTCGGCACGGAGCATCGTGCCAATGCGGGTTTTCGCTAGTCGATTGCGACAGGAAGCGTGTGATTTTCGCATTGTGAGACGGGCAACACTGTGAGGGATTTTGTAACCCGGCTTGCGGTCAAATGGACCGGCTGATAAAAAACAGTCCCCGCCTTCGGCGGGTTTTGTTCGATCCAGCCGCGTGCTCAGCCCGCTGGAATCGTCGTTTCGCCTTGTTGTCGTCGTGCCCTCCGCCTTGCTGACCTCCTCCTGCCGGCTTGCCGCCGAACCCTCCTGCCTGCGCGCTGCCGCCGGCCTGGGCGGCTTGCCCCTGCGCCGCATCGGCTTTGCCGTGCTGGCAGCCTGGGGGTTGGCGGCGTGCGCGCAGACGATCGCCCCGTTGGCTGTCGCCCCTGACGACGGCACGCAGCCTCCGCGCATTGCGCAGCGGCCGGCGGTGCCGCCGGTGGTACTGGCCGCGCCTGCAGCGCCTGTCGCGCAAGCCGCGACCGCGCCGGCAGCCACCGCGGGCCAGGACGACCCGCTGGCGGCGCTGATCGCGGGCGATGCGTCCACGGCTCCCAGCGGGACCGTCCCGGTTGTGGCGCCTGCAGCGGCGGCCACGCCGTCCGAAGGCAGCGCCCCCGCGACCGTTGCCGCCACCGGCGCCGCGGATCCGGCTTTCGTAGGACCGCCGGAGCCGCCGGCGCCGGCACCGCCGCCGCTAGTGCTGTTCCCGCCGCGTCTGGGTGAGTTCCAGGCCGATCCGCCTGCCGCGCCGCCCCCGGCAAGGGCCGAGGCTCTGGCGGAGGCTGCTGGCGATGCCACCACCACGGCGCAAGCGCCTGCCGAGGCGCCGCCTGTGTTGCGCTCGCAACTTCCCGCCGACGATCCTGCGGGCGACTCGGTGTGGCGCCTGGGCTACAGCGGCCGCGCCGCCGTCGAAGACCGCCCGGCGACCATGCGCGCCTGCCCGGGCGGCGCGCTGTCGACCGGCATCGGCAGCGGCCTGGCCTGCCGCAGCGCCGGCGAAGTGAAAATCCGCGAGTCGGTGCTCGATGTCGATGGCGGTCCGCAGGTGATGCTGATCGCCCAGGCGCGCGGCACCGACGCCACCACCGTCAACGGCCGCCCCGCCGCGATCGATCCCTACGCGCTGGTGCCGCAGTTCTATACCGCCGTCAGCGGCCTGGCTGTGCTGGACGGCGCCACCATGTGGGCGGGCCGGCGCGACAATGCGCCGTTCCTGATGTCGTCCGGCCTGCTGCCGCCCAATTCCACGGCGATGCGCTTCGGCATCGACAACGCCAGGGTGATCGGCGACATCGGCCTGAACTACCAGTACACCGCGCGCGCGGACCAGAACGGCCAGAACCTGCCGAGCTACCACTCGCTGCGCACCGCGCCCATCCCGACCAACGACAAGGGCACGGTGCAACTCGGCTTCACCCGCGTCGAAGCCCAGCCGATGGTGCAGGACACCGGCGGCGCATGGTGGGCGTCGGCGCTGCACGAGCAGAAAGGCGTGCTGTACGGCACCAATCGCCTGGGCATGCAGTTTGGCTCAGGCTCGCGCAGTGCCATGACCGGCTACACCGGCATGGGGCCATCGCTGTCGCGCATGCGCGTGGCGGAATCGATCGAATGGAGGGGCCGCTCGGGTCTGGGCGGCGCGGTGGAACAGAGCCTGCAGTTCGATCGATCGCCGGTCGGCACGCTGCAGTGGACCACCACGCGCGTACGCCCCGCCTATGTGGCGAGCGACCAGTTCCGGCTGAACTTCGAGGTATCGCACGACCAGATTTCGTCGGGCTTCGGCGTCAGCGGCCAGCGCACCGCGCTGACGGTGGCGCCCACGCTGACGCTGGGCAAGTCGGCCGGCAACGCCAACCTGCGCGCGTTCTATACCTACAGCCGCGCCAGCGACGTGGACGGCATCGGCTATACCGCGCCGGCCGACGCATGGGCGTCGCAGGCCAGCGGTTCGATCTTCGGCGTGCAGCTCAATCGGCGCTGGTAGCGCCAGTCTGCCAGTTGCGCCGCGTGGAAGCGGCGGTGGTTGCGGCGGTAATCGCGGCGGTGGTCGCGCTTTCGGCCTGGGCCGGGTTTGACGCATGCGCCGTGTCCTCCGCAGCCGGCGGCTTGCGGCACAGCCAGTGGAACACCAGCGTCGCCGCCAGGCCGCCGCCGAGCTGCGCCAGCACGAAGCCCGGCACATCGACCGGCCGGATCCCGGTGAAGGTATCGGTCAGTGCACAGGCAATGGTCAGCGCCGGGTTCGCGAACGACGTCGACGACGTGAACCAGTAACCCGCCGTGATATAGCCCGCCACCACGAACGGCACCAGCTGCGGCCGGCTGCGCAGCGTGCCGATGCCCACGCCGACCAGCCCGAAGGTCGCCACGCATTCGCTCCACCACATCGACGCACCGGTACGCGCCTGGCCCGACCACGCCACCGCCGGTTCGCCGAACATCGCATGCGCGGCCAGCACGCCGCACACGGCGCCGGCCAGCTGCACCGCCACGTAGCGCAGCGCATCGCGCGGCGTTAGCGTGCCTTGCACCAGCGCGGACAGGCTCACCACCGGGTTGAAGTGCCCGCCCGACACCGGCCCCAGCGAGACCAGCAGCGCCACCAGCCCGGCGCCGGTGGCCAGCGAATTGGCCAGCAGCGCCAGCGCGGTATCGCCGGCGGCAAGTCGCTCGGCACGGATGCCCGAGCCGATCACGATCGCCACCAGCAGCGCGGTGCCCAGTCCCTCTGCCACCAGGCGGCGGGCGCGCGTACTCATCGCTGCGCCCCCATGCCGGCGCGCAAGCGCAAGGTAGTGGCCACGAGTGCGGGACAGACGGGGGGAATTTGCAGCGGCAAGATCGGCAACGTCGCCTGAGACGACGCCTCATACGGTGGCATTCAGCGGGGGATTTTCCGTGCGCGATGCCAGGTCCCGCGCGGACGCGACAGTGTTCCGCCGGCGCCTCCGAGCGTCAATGCGCGGCGGCTTTGTTGTGTGCTGACGCCGGGTATCGAATCGACACCGCGGGCTGGCTCTCGTCTACACTAAGCCAGTCTGCACGGCCAGCACATCGATATCGCGCGCCTGCCCGCCGGCAGGCCAGGCCCGACCCCTGACCGCACCGACAGGAGCCCGCCCCATGTGGCGACGTTTGCTGCCGCAGCCGCGCTGGCTGCCCCGCCTTGCCGTCATGCGCCCGCAACGGGTCGTGCTGGCTTGCTTCGGCGCGGTGTTCCTGATCACGCTGGTGGTCGCCGCGCGCGAGCTGTACCTGGTGCGCGAGCGCGTCATCGGCGAGCGCCAGCATGCGCTGGTGCTGCGCGCGCTGGGCGTCGACGCAATCCTGTCCGCCGAACGCCGCCGCCTGTTTTTCCTGCGCGACTTCTCCGAGTATCTGTTCGCCCTGTACGCCAATGTCGGCACGGCCGATGCCGATATCGAGCGCGCCTATGCCGCCCGCAATGACGAGGCCTGGCAATTGCCCCTGCAGCGTGGCGATGCGCCACTGATCGGCGTCGGTCCCCGCAGCCTTGCCGGCCTCCAAGGCTTTGCCCGCCGCGATGCCGACCTGAAGGCCGACCTGATGGTCGGCCGCACGCTGAGCCAGCTGCTCGGGCTGGGGCTGCACGGCGACCTGATCCAGGGCAATGCGCTGTTCATCTCGTCCAATGGCTTCTTCGCTATCTATCCGCCGCAGGATCCTGCCAAGGCCGTCCGGCTGATGCAGCGATTCGACAGCATGGACTACTATCGCGGCCACATGCCGGCGCGGAACCCGACCCGGTCAATCCATTGGGCGCCGCTCTATACCGAATTCGAGGGTTCGCGCGTGCTGACGACGATCAGCATCCCGGTCTATGCCGGCAGCCAGTTCCGCGGCGTGATCGCCGTCGACGTCGCGCAGCAGCGCCTGCACGAGCTGCTGGGTGCCGCCAGCGAGCCGGGCACGGTGCACTACATGGTCAATGTGCACGGCGACGTGGTGTCGTCATCCGGCAGCGGGTTCACCGGCCTGCGGAAGTGGCCCGAGGCCATACCCGGAGACTGGTCCGGGCATGGCGTGGCGGAGTTGTTCGCGCGGGGCTCCGGCATGCTCGGCCACAACGGCGACCTGCTGTTCTTCCAGCGCGCGGGGCAAAGCCCGTGGCTGGTGGTCGACGTGCTGCCGCTGTCTTCGCTGGCACCGGCGATGTTCAGCCGATTGAGCGGACCCCTGCTGATCGTCTGGCTGCTGTTGCCGCTGCTGCTGTGGGTCACGATGCGCGTGGTCACGCAGCTGTTCGATCACTACCTTGCGCTGGGCGAGAAGCTGCAGGAACTGGCGCAGCAGGACCCGCTCACCGGCCTGGCCAACCGCAGGCATTTCCGCGCCAGCTTCGGGCGTGAGGCCAGGCGCCAGCAACGCGGCGGTACCGCGCTGTCGGTGCTGCTGATCGATATCGATTTCTTCAAGAAGGTCAACGACCGCTGGGGGCACGCCAGCGGCGACCGTGTGCTGGGAGCGCTGGCGCAGGCCCTGCACGGCACGCTGCGCGGGTTCGACCTGCCCGCGCGCCTTGGCGGCGAAGAGTTCGCCGTGATGTTGCCGCAGACCGGCCTGGCCGATGCGGTGCGGATCGCGGAGCGCCTGCGCGAGGCGATCGCCGGCTGTGCGGTGGCGGCCGAGCCGGAAGCCGAGCCCGAGTCCGATCCCGCGCTCCATGCCGCAGACGCGGGAACCTCGGGCCCCGAGCGCGTAATCCGCTTCACGGTCTCGATCGGCGTGGCCGAATCGCCGGCCGACGCCCCGCTCGCGCTGGACGCGCTGCTGGCGATCGCCGACCGGCGCCTCTACGATGCCAAGACGCACGGGCGCAACCGCGTCGTCAGCGACGACGGGCTGCATGCGGGCGAAGCGGATATATCGGAGCGCTCGACCTGAGTTCGCACCTGAGTTTGCACCCCGGTTCGCCTCAGCGCAGCAGGAACGCGATATCGTCGACGCCGATCTCCGACACCTGGATGCCCTTGCGGCGCTGGAACAGGATGTGCTGCTGCACGCGGCTGCGCTGCTCGGCGAAGACCGCTGGATCGATCGGCGTACCCAGTCGCATGTAGTGCTGCACCAGCAGCTTGTAGGCGCGATGGCGCACCTGCATGGCCTCGGCCACGGCTCGCAGCCGCCGCATCTCGGCCGGACTGCGGTCCACCGCCTGGTGCAGTTCGTCGACGGTGCGGGCATGGAGTTCGCGATAGACGTCGCGTTCCGCCTCGGCCTGGTGCAAGGCGTCGCGCAACTCGCGGATCTTGCGCTGCAGTTTCAGCGTCTGCGTCACGGCCTGCTGGACCTTGCCGGCCGCGCCCAGTGCCTGGCTCGCCGCGGCCATGGTGCTCTTCCACAGGCCGCGCTCGCCGCCCGTCCCGATCAACGTATCCATCTGACCCCCGGTAGAAAGGACTTCCCTGCGCCGGGTACCGCATTGTTCTGTAGCCGAGAGCGGTTTTGCCGGCGCGCGACGCGCTGCCAGGTGGCAGGGCATCAGGCAATCCTAGAGATACCTATAACGGGTGCCAAGTAGAAGATATTTACTTCTGGATTGGGTGTTGCGTGGCAGGCAAAGACATTGGCCTTGATGCCAGCGGGCCGGACCATGACCGACACCGCTTTCCAAAAGCAAAAAAGCCCGGCTGCAAGAGCCGGGCTTTTTTATTCTGGTGGCCTGGGACGGAATCGAACCGCCGACACAAGGATTTTCAATCCTCTGCTCTACCGACTGAGCTACCGGGCCAAAGAAATGAGACTATAACCGTTGTCTTTGGCGCCGTCAAGCGACATCTGCGTCACTGGCTCACTGCTCGGCCGGTTCAGGCTTGTTGCGGCCCAGTTCGACACCGAGCTGCTTGAGCTTGCGGTACAGGTGGGTACGCTCCAGCCCGGTCTTCTCGGCCACGCGAGTCATGCTGCCGTGTTCGCGCAGCAGGTGGTACTCGAAGTAGGCGCGCTCGAACAGGTCACGCGCTTCACGCAACGGCATGTCGAACGAGAACTGCATCTCGGCCTCGGGCACGCGCGCAGGGCTGCCATTGGCGGCGGTCTCGGCTGCGGCTTCCGGTGCGGCGGTGGCGCTGGCGGATTCGGCCGAAGGAGCGCTTGCCGGCGCGGCGGTGGCGGCGGGAGCGCTGCGCGGGCGTTCGATGCCGCGTGCCAGGCCCTGCTCCACCGCGGACAGCAGCTTCTGCAGCGCGATCGGTTTTTCCAGGAAATTCAGCGCGCCGATCTTGGTGGCCTCGACCGCAGTGTCGATGGTGGCATGGCCCGACATCATGATGACGGGCATGCTCAGCTGGCCCTGCGCGGACCATTCCTTGAGCAGGCTGACGCCATCGGTATCGGGCATCCAGATATCGAGCAGCACAAGGTCAGGTGTGCCGCCCGCGCGGTATTCGCGCGCCTGCTGCGCGTTCTCCGCGAGTTCGACCACGTGGCCTTCGTCGCTGAGGATCTCCGAGAGCAGCTCCCGGATTCCCATTTCGTCATCGACTACGAGGATGGTTGCCATACTTCCCCTCTTAACCCCACCGCAGCGTTCCGGGACCGGATCGCCAAAAGTTGACTATGCCAGTTTAACGAACAGGATCGAGATCTGTGCACCGACGACCTCCGCACCTTCCAGGCGATTGCGCAACTCGATGCGCGCACCGTGTTCGTCAATGATCTTCTTTACCATCGCAAGCCCGAGACCCGTGCCCTTGGCTTTGGTGGTCACGTAGGGCTCGAACGCGCGGCTCAGGATCCGTGGTGCAAAGCCGGGGCCATTGTCCGCAACGGTGAGCTTGACGGCCTGCCGGTTTTCGCCGGCAGAATCTTTGTATTCTACAGTCTCGGTGTTCAGAGTGATATGGGGCGCCGCCCTACCCGCCGCCACGTTCTCGGCGGCCGCATCCTGCGCGTTCTGCAGCAGGTTGTGGATGACCTGCCGCAGTTGCGTAGGGTCGCCCTTGATCTCGGGCAGCGCAGCGCCCAGCGCCGGATGGATCACCGGATGCTCGTGCAGCGCGGGATCGTCGATGCCATACAGATGCAGCACCTCTGACACCAGGCTGTTGAGCTGCAGCGATTGCAGCACCGCGGGCGGCGTGCGCGCGTAGTCGCGGAAATCGTCGACCATGCGCTTCATCGCCGCCACCTGGCTGACGATCGTGGCCGCGCCGCGCTTGAGCACGTCGACGTCGGTGCCTTCCAGCTTGGGCGAGAGCTTCATCTGCAGCCGCTCGGCCGACAGCTGGATCGGCGTCAGCGGGTTCTTGATCTCGTGCGCGAGGCGACGGGCCACTTCGCCCCAGGCCACCGAGCGTTGAGCGGAAATCACATCGGAAATATCGTCGAAGACGATGACGTAGCCGGGCTCGTCGCGCTCGCCGCCGGGCAGCCGCGCGCCGCGCACCAGCAGCGTCAGCGGTTGTTCGTCCATGCCGCCGCCGTGGCCCTGCGGCAGCTCGATCTGCTTCTGCCAATGCTCGGCGCCGCCCAGCACCTCGCTGGTGTTCTGATCGGAGAACGCCTGGCGCACGATCTCGCCGAACGGGCCCATCCCCGGGATCTGCTCCACCGGCAGTCCCAGCACGGCGCCGAACGGCTGGCGGAAGATGCGCTCGGCGCCGGGGTTGGCGGTGATCAGCACGAAGCGCCGGTCGAATACCAGCACGCCCGCGGTCAGGTTCTGCAGCACGCTTTCCAGGTAGGCCTTTGACTGCTCCAGCGCCGCGCGGTTTTCTTCCACCGCCAGGCGCGCCTCGGCCAGCTGCCGCGTCATCTGGTTGAACTGCTGGGTCAGCATGCCGAGTTCGTCGCGGCTCTTCAGCTCGCGCTTGGGCGACAGGTCGCCCTCGGCCACTTCCTTGGTCCCCTGCAGCAGCATCAGCAGCGGCCGCGCCAGCTGGCCGCCGAGCAGCAGGGCCAGCATCACCGCGATAAAGACCGCGAGGAACAGCGTCAGCGTCAGCGTCCCGATATACATCTTGCGCAGGCCGGTGCGGCCCAGCGCTTTCTCCTGGTACTCCTGGTAGGCACGCTGCACCTCGTCGGCATTGCGCGCGAGCACGGCCGGCACGGGGTGCAGCACCTGCAGGTAACGCTCCTCGCGCACGGTCTCGCCGACCAGGCCGAAGCCGCTCGACGGCGCTTCCTCGGGACGGCGCTCCACCGACAGGCCCGACCCGGCCCAGCGCGGGCGCGGTGTCGCGCGCGGCGTGCTCGCGGCCACCTGCTCCTGCGCGGTGGTCGGCGCCGCGCCCAGCGGGATGATCACGCGCAGCCGGTACAGGGGGGTGCCTTCGACGCGCTCGGCGCCCTGGCTGTCCTGCGTCGGATCGGTGCCGCCTTCGACCGCGGCGTAGCCGCCCGCCAGCCGCGCCTGCTCCGCCAGCACGCCCGAAGGCAGGTCGGGCACCAGCGCGGCGTAGTTGCTCGATGCGGTGGCCAGCACGCGGCCGCTGCCGGTGAAGATTGCCGCCTCCTGCACGCCGTATTGCTCGCGCAGCCGGCTCAGCTGCAGCGACGTGGACACGCCCGACGAACCGGAGAGCTGCTCGGCCATCAGCCGCGCCTTGCCCTGCAGGTCTGCCAGCGCGCTGTCGATGGTGGAGCGGCCTAGGTTGAGGCCGGCTTCGAGCGCGGTTTCCACGCGCACGTCGAACCAGGACTCGATGCTGCGCGAAACGAACTGCAGCGACACCAGGTAGATCAGCACGCCCGGCAGCACGCCCACCACGCCGAAGAACACCGCGAGCTTGGTCATCAGCCGCGTGCCGAACTTGCCGCGGCGGTAGCGCAGCCACAGCGTCACCGCGAGCGCGCCGACGATCAGCACCAGCAGCGCGCCGATCACCAGGTTCACCTTGAACAGCAGCGTGAAATAGCGATCGAAGAATTCGGTATTGGCCGATGCCCCGGCCAGCAGGCCGACCAGCACCAGCGCCAGGAACACGATGATGCCTGCCACGACGCGATACAGCACGCGCCGGAAACGGCTGTCCCACAGCGAAGTGTTCATGGCTGGCTTGAGGCGGACAGCGCCGGCTGCGCCAGCAGCGCGGGCGACAGCGCGCTCGATACCGCCTGCACGAACACGGTGTTGCGCGGCTCCGCCGCGGCGGCGGGTGCGCCCGGCGCAGACGCGGGCGCCGGCATGGGCATGGGCATGGGTGCGGCAGGTGAAGCGGGCAGCGGCGGCGGCGCCGGAACCGCGGGCACCGGCACCGGCGTCGGGATCGCGTTCAGGTCCGTCGGCACGGTGTAGATAAAGCGCCGCCAGTCCGAAGCCAGGTTCCAGTCGCGCGTATTGACCGCATTGATCTGGAACGGCTTGGGCAGTTGCGACAGGTCCAGCCGCATGCGCACCTGCGCGTGATAGCTCTCGCCGGGCTTGACCGCGTTGCGCTCGAACACGCGCCAGCCGCGTACCCGCTGGACAAACTGCAGCGCGCTCTTCAGCCGCGAGAACGGCAGCTGCAGGCCGCCGGTGGAAATGCGGTATTGCCGCGTCAGCGGCTGGTAGGACAAGCGCACGCTGCGGCTGGTGTTGACCGGCTTGTCGTCGAACCAGTACCAGCGCGGCCGCGTCAGCTCGAAATCGACCACGAAATATAGCGATATGCCCTTGTGCAGCGCGTCTTCCAGCGCGGGCGGCAGGTCGAACTCGAAGCTCGCAGCCAGTTCGAAGCCACCGTCCTGGTATTCGATGCGGGCCTCGGTAGCCTCGATCACCTGCGCCTGGGCGGCAGGCGGCAGCCACAGCAGCAGAGCCAGCGCGAGCATCAGCACACGCATGCACGCCCGCAGTTGCGTCCGCAGTTGCGTCATTCCCGCGGCGAAATCCACGGTAACGCGGCAGTCTGATGGGCGCGGCGTGCTCGGCATCGGATCAGATCAGGCGCGTTTCTGGAAGCGGGCGTAGAAAAAGCCATCGTGATCCGATGGCAGGCTGGCGTGGCCAGGGTCCTTTTCACCTTGTTCGCCGGCCGAGTGCGTTGTCGTACGGGTGCCGGGCAGCAGCTGCCCCGGCGCCTGCAATCGTATCGCATCTGCCAGTTGTGCACCAAACCAGCGCGCCTGCTCCTCGCCTTCCGTTGGGAAAATAGAACACGTGACGTAGACCAGGATGCCGCCCGGCTTGAGCAGCGGCCACAGCTGCGACACGATGCGGCGCTGCTCGGTGATCAGCTTGGCGATATCGGTCTCACGGCGCAGCCAGCGGATATCGGGATGGCGCCGCACGATGCCGGAGGCCGAGCACGGCACGTCGGCCAGGATGCGGTCGAAGGGCTGGCCGTCCCACCAGTCGGCGGGCCGGCTGGCATCGCCCACCACGATGCGGGCCTGCGTGCCGAGGCGCGCGAGGTTCTCGTTGATGCGCGTGGCGCGCTGCGGGTCGCTTTCCACCGCAGTCACGTCGATGTCGGCAAGCTCCAGCAGGTGGCCGGTCTTGCCGCCGGGCGCGGCGCAGGCATCGAGCACGCGCATGCCGTCGGCCACCTCGAGCAGCGGCGCGGCCAGTTGCGCGCCGGCGTCCTGCACCGACACCGTGCCTTCGGCGAAGCCCGGCAATTGCGTCACCGGCACCGCGCGCACCAGGCGCACGGCCTGCGGGCCGACCACGGTGCCGGCGAGACCGGCATTGGCCAGGTCGGTCTGGTATTGCTTCACGCTGACCCGCGCGGTGTTGACGCGCAGCGTCATCGGCGGGCGCACGTTGACGCTCGCGGCGAGATCGGTCCACTGCTCCGGGTACGCCTCGCGCAGCATGCGCAGCCACCACGGCGGCAGGTTCCAGCGCGCCTGTTCGTCGCGGTTGACCTCGGCCAGCAGCGCCTTGCGCTCGCGCAGGAAACGGCGCAGTACCGCGTTGACCAGGCCGCGGGCGTGCGCAGTCTTGGGTTCCGACGCGGCCGCGCTGACCGCCTGATCGACCACCGTGAAGGTGCTGTAGCCGGCGCGGCCCGGGGTGCCCGGCGTCGCGCCCTGTGCCGCGTCCTGGCTGTCTTTGTCCTGCCGCTGGCCCGGTGCCTGCTCGAGCAGCAGCGCAAGCGCCACCGCCAGCAGCGAGTCCACCTGCGCGCCAGGCGGGCGCGTGACCAGCTTCGTCACCAGCGCACGCGCGGTGCCGAACTGGCGCATGGTGCGGTAAGCGATGTCCTGCAGCGCACCGCGCGTGGCGGCATCGCGCACGCGGTCCAGGCGCAACTGCGCGGCGGCGTCTTCGATCGCCTGCGGCAAGGCGGTGCCTTCGCTGACGGCGCGTACCGCGGCGGCGGCGCCAAGCATCTGGAAGGCAAGCGAATCGGGAGGCAGGCGCATATCGGTCAGGCAGCGGGTGAGGCGGCAGGTAAGTCGTGAATCGGTGGGCAGCCGGGCGAGGGCAAGAAAAATGCCCGCTGGTCCATGTTTAAACCAGCGGGCAGTTTACCTTGTGTGGGAGCCGCGCTCCGGAATTGAGCCACATTGGCTCCCCGGCGGGCTCCCCAGGGACCCCGCGAACTCCCGCCCGATCAGGCGGGATAGGTCCCGGTCTGCGCCATCTGCATCAGGCGCGAGATGCGTTCCTCGGTCGCCGGGTGGGTCGAGAACAGGTTGGCGATGGCGCCGCCCGAGAGCGGGTTCATGATCATCATCTGCGCCGTGGCCGGGTGCTCCTCGGCCGCCTGGAACGGGATGCCCTGCGCATAGCGGTGGATTTTGTCGAGCGCGCTGGCCAGCGCCTGCGGGTCGCCGCAGATCTCGGCGCCGCCGCGGTCGGCTTCAAATTCGCGCGCGCGCGAGATCGCCATCTGGATCAGCGAGGCCGCCAGCGGCGCCAGGATTGCCACCGCAATGCTGGCGATGGGATTGGTGCGGTTGCCGTTCTCGTCGCGGCCGCCGAAGAACATCGCCATGTTGGCCAGCGCGGAAATGGCACCGGCCATGGTCGCGGCAATGGTCGAGGTCAGGATGTCGCGATGGCGCACGTGCGCCAGCTCATGCGCCATCACGCCGCGCAGCTCGCGCTCGGACAGTACGCGCAGGATGCCGGTGGTCGCGGCCACCGCGGCGTGTTCCGGGTTGCGGCCGGTGGCGAAGGCGTTCGGCGCGTCTTCATTGATCAGGTAGACGCGCGGCATCGGCAGGTTGGCGCGCTGCGCCAGCTCCTGCACCATGCCGTAGAACTGCGGCGCGGTACTGGCGTCGACTTCCTGCGCGTTGTACATGCGCAGGACCATCTTGTCCGAGAACCAGTAGGAGAAGAAGTTCATGCCGAGCGCGAGCAGCAGCGCCATCATCATGCCGCTGCGTCCGCCGATCATGCCGCCGATGACGATGAACAGCGCCGTGATGGCCGCCATCAGCATGAAGGTCTTGACCCAGTTGAACATTGCGGTGATCTCCATGTAGTGGACCGCGCCGGCTGCTGCAAGACGTTGCAAAACATGCCGGTGCGATGACCGTTAGATAGGGGCCAACACCAGAAAATTCAACTGCTTGCGGGGACCAGCCGCCGCACCATGGCGCATGACGCACACGAAGTGCTTGCCGCGCCGGCTTGACTGATTATGCCTGCGCCGCGCCATTGCCGGGGACCACGCAGCGCGTGCCCGGCGGCACCGGCATGGCCTGCAGGAACTGCTGCGCCGGCTGGCGGCGCCCGCCCGGCTTCTGCAGCTCGGTCACCTGCAGGGCGCTGCCGTCGCCGCAGGCGATGATGATGCCGCCGGCATCGGCCGCCAGCACCGTCCCGGGCGGGTGCGGCAGGCTGCTGGCCGCGGCCAGCGGCATTGCCTGCCAGCACTTGATGACGGTATCGCCGACCTGCACGGTGGCGCCGGGGAACGGGTTGAAGGCGCGTACCTGGCTGGCCAGCGCCGTGGCCGGGCGGCGCAGGTCCAGCGGCGCCTCGTCCTTGGCGATCTTCTCGGCGTAGGTGACGCCGGCTTCGGGCTGTTTCGTCGCCGCCAGCGCGCGGCCAGCGGCCAGTTCCTGCAGCGCGGCGACGGTCATGCGCGCGCCCAGCGCGGCCAGCTTGTCGTGCAGCGTGCCGGTGGTGTCGTCGGCGCCGATCGGTACGGCCTCGCGCGTGAGCATGTCGCCGGTGTCCAGGCCCTCGTCCATCTGCATCAGCGTGATGCCGGTCTCGGCATCGCCGGCCTCGATGGCGCGGTGGATCGGCGCCGCGCCGCGCCAGCGCGGCAGCAGCGAGCCGTGGATGTTGAGGCAGCCCAGGCGCGGCAACTCCAGCACCTCGGCCGGCAGGATCAGGCCGTAGGCGGCGACCACCATCACGTCGGGGGCGAGTTCCGCCAGCGTGTCCACGGCCGCCGCGGCCTCTTCCGGATACTTGCCTTGCCGGCGCAGCGAACGGGGCTGCAGCACCGGGCCCAGCCCGTTGGCCACCGCGTACTGCTTGACCGGGCTTGCCTGCAGCTGCATGCCGCGGCCCGCGGGCCGGTCCGGCTGCGTCAGCACGGCCACCACAGGAAAGCCGGCGGCGTGGATGGCTTCAAGCGCGACGCGCGCGAACTCGGGCGTGCCGGCAAAGGCGACACGCAGGGGCTTGGCTTGGGACATGGCAGGTTCCGAGGTGAATACTGGCTGAAAGCGCGGGCTGAAAGCGCAACCGGCCGCTATCGCGGCCGGTACGTTTGTTCTTCGGAAGTCATAAAGATAGCAGACCCCGCGCGCGTGTCGAGCGCAGGCGGCGGATTCCGCCGTGCTGTTACATCTTCGCGCGCTTCTCGCGGATGCCGCGCGCGCGACTTACATGCGCGTGCGTTCGCGCTTCTGCAGCTTGCTCTTGATGCGGTTCAGCTTCAGCGGCGACAGGTACTCGACGAAGACCTTGCCGCGCAGGTGGTCGATCTCATGCTGGATACATACGGCCAGCAGGTCGTCGGCGTCCAGCTCGAAGGTCTCGCCCTTCTCGTTGAGCGCGCGCACGCGCACGCGGTCGGGGCGCTCGACGCGGTCATAGATCTCGGGCACCGACAGGCAGCCCTCTTCCCACACCTTGCGCTTGTCGCTGGCCCAGACGACTTCCGGATTGATAAAGACCTGGAGCTGGTCGCGCGTTTCGGAAACGTCGATCACCACCACCTGCTCGTGGACGTTCACCTGCGTCGCGGCCAGGCCGATGCCCGGCGCTTCGTACATGGTCTCGGCCATGTCCTTCACCAGCTGGCGAATACGGTCGTCCACGGCCGCGACAGGTTTCGCGACGGTGTGCAGACGGGGATCGGGGTAGGTCAGGATGTCGAGTTTTGCCATGATGCTAGGGCGCAACGCCCGCTTGAGCGAGCGGCCCGGCCGCGTTGCGGCGTCGGGACTTTACATGCAGAATCGGGGCGCCAGTACAAAAAATCAAGGCGCGCCGAAGCAGGCACGCTCTCCAGGGTCAATCCGGCCGAACCACCGGCCGGTTCAGGAAAATGCGCGATCTTACCAAAGAACACCAGGCGGCGTCGGGCCGCAGGCTGCACGCGTTCACCCTCACATTGCTGAGTGCCGCCGGCATCACTGCCGCGGCAACACTGCCCGCCAGGGCCGCCGACCTGACGGTCACGGCGGCGCAGCAGGCCGAGGCCCAGCGCACTGC
The DNA here is from genome assembly GCF_015549295.1 of Cupriavidus sp. IK-TO18. Classification (NCBI taxonomy): domain Bacteria; kingdom Pseudomonadati; phylum Pseudomonadota; class Betaproteobacteria; order Burkholderiales; family Burkholderiaceae; genus Cupriavidus; species Cupriavidus sp. IK-TO18. The sequence goes on along the minus strand of NZ_JADGMP010000010.1, from coordinate 5,630 downwards.
CCGCCAGGGCATCCCGATCGCCGATCTCGCTCCCAATGCGCCCTCGCAGTACACCGTGCGCAACGGCGACACGCTGTGGGGCATTTCGGGCCGATACCTGCGCCAGCCGTGGCGCTGGCCCGAGTTGTGGGGGATGAACCAGCAGCAGATCCGCAACCCGCACCTTATTTACCCCGGCCAGATCCTGTACCTGATCCAGCGCGACGGCCGCGCCTGGCTGTCGACCACCCCCGCGGGCAACGGGACTGTGCAACTGTCACCTCGCGTGCGCGGCGGCGATGTGGACGGCGCCGCCATCCTCAGCATTTCCGCCAGCGATATCGAGCCGTTCCTGATCCGGCCGCTGGTGGTCGACGAAGGCACGCTTGCAACCTCAGCACGGATCGTCGCGGTGCCCGAATCGCGCGTGTACCTGGGCCGCGACGACAGCGCCTACGCGCGCGGCATTGCGCCCGATGCGCCGGCCGGCAGCGACTGGCAGGCCTACCGGCCGGTCACGCCGGTGCGCGATCCGGTCACCAACGCCGTGCTGGGCTATGAGGCCGAGTACGAGGGCAACGTCCGGCTGGCGCGCGGCGCGCAGGGCCCCGACGCGGTGTCCACGCTGCAGGTCACGCAGGCCCAGCAAGAGATGGGCGTGGGCACGATGCTGATGCCGCAGCCGGCGCGCGAAGCGGTGCGCTACGTGCCGCACGCACCCGATGTCGAGGTCGACGGCCGCGTTGCCAAGGTCTATGGCGGCGTCGAATTCGGCGGCGCCAAGCAGGTGGTGGTGCTCAACGTCGGCAGCAAGGCCGGGCTCGAGCCCGGGCAAGTGCTGGCGCTGTCGCGCACCGGCGAGACCGTACACGACCGGACCGACCAGAACCGCAGCATTCGCCTGCCCGACGAGCGTTACGGGCTCGCCTTTGTCTTCCGCGTGTTCCCCGGCGTGGCGTACGCGCTGGTGACCGACGCCTCCAACGTGATCGCGGTCGGCGACCGCGCCACCTCGCCGCGCTGAACCGGCCTTGGGGGATGGCGTGAAGGCATTGCCCCTGGCCGGCGAGATCCGGCAGGACAGCACGCGCGAGCCGCCTGACGTGCTCGCGTGGCTGCGGCTGGCCAACGCACCCGGCGTCGGCCCTGTGGCGATGCGGCGCCTGATGGCGGCATTCGGGCTGCCGCAGCAGGTGCTGGCGCAAAGCGTGGCGGCGCTGTCGGCGGTGGTACCGGCCAGGCTGGCGCGCGCCGTGCTGGCTGCCCCCGGCGCCGCGGTGTCGGCGCTGGCCGGCCGGACGCTGCGCTGGCTCGACACGCCCGGCAACCACCTCGTTACGCTCGCCGACGACGCCTATCCCCGACGCCTGTTCGACCTGGCCGATCCGCCGCCGCTGCTATATATCCAGGGCGATCCCGCGATGCTGGCCCGCCCCGCCGTGGCCATCGTCGGCGCGCGCTCGGCCACCGCGCAGGGCACGCGCGACGCGCTGACGTTCGGGCAAGGCTTGTCCGAGTCGGGGCTGACGGTGGTTTCGGGCCTGGCGCAGGGCATCGACGCGGCCGCCCATGCGGGCGGCCTGCGCGGCTGCGGCGGCACGGTGGCGGTGATCGGCACCGGGGCCGACCGCGTCTATCCCGCGGAGAACCTTTCATTGGCCCGCGAGGTGGCGCAGCGCGGCGCCATCGTCACCGAGTTCCCGCTCGGCATGCGCGGGCTGGCGGCCAACTTCCCGCGGCGCAACCGCATCATCGCAGCGCTTGCGCGCGGCGTGCTGGTGGTCGAGGCGGCAGCGCGCTCGGGTTCGCTGATCACGGCGCGGCTGGCGGCGGACCTCGGGCGCGAGGTGTTCGCGATTCCCGGTTCGATCCACGCGCCGCTGTCGCGCGGCTGCCACCTGCTAATCGGCCAGGGGGCGAAGCTGGTGGAATCGGTAGCGGACGTGCTCGACGAACTTGGCGCCCCCGCCCCACCCCCGGTCCCGGTCGTTGCGGCTCCGGACCACGATGTCACCGGCAAGGCCCGGCTTTCAGAACCGGCTGATACCCTGTTGCCGGCACTCGGCTACGATCCGGTTACGCTGGACGCGCTGTGCGAGCGCAGCGGCCAGCCCCCGGAGACGGTCGCGGCGCGCCTGCTGGAGCTGGAACTGGCCGGCATGGCCGAACGTCTACCGGGAAACCTGTTCCGGCGCCTCGGCTGAACCAGGCGTTTTGCCACAGCAAGGGGGCATGGCCCCCGATACCGATACAATCGCCGGCGTCCGCATGTCGCGGACGCCACATGACTCCGATGCCATGACCGTTTACTTTCCCGAGCGTGACGCCGCCGCGATTGCCGAATGCCTGGCGGCGCGGCCACAGGGCCGTCTGGTGGCTTGCCTGTGCGCGCAGTGGTGCGGTACCTGCCGGGATTACCTGAAGGCCCTGGAGACACTTGCCGGGCGCCATCCGCAGGACTGTTTCGTCTGGATCGATATCGAGACCCATGCCGATGCGCTCGGCGATATCGACATCGAGAACTTCCCGACGCTGCTGGTACAGCCGGCGTCGGGCGGCGCGCCGCAGTTCTATGGCACGCTGCTGCCGCATGTCGAGGTGCTGGAGCGCATGCTGACGCGCGGTGGCGCGATGCCGGCAAGCGCCGAAGATGTGCCACAGGTGCTGGACTGGCTACTTGCCGGGGAGGCTGGCGCCGCCTAGGCGGTGCCGGCGACAACGATGGCGCTTGCTTGCACCGTCGTTGAAACCGCGCTTATTATTGGCGCCTCAAAGCCTCCCGGCGTTCTGATTACTACGTTTGCAGTGCAATTAGCGGGTTGCCGGAAGCGGCTCGCAAGGACCCTTTCCCATGTCAAAAGCCCTCATCATCGCGGAAAAACCGTCGGTCGCGGCGGATATCGCCCGTGCCCTCGGGGGGTTTACCAAGCACGACGAGTATTTCGAGAGCGACGACTACGTGCTGTCTTCGGCAGTTGGCCACCTGGTCGAGATTGCCGCCCCGGACGAATACGAGGTCAAGCGCGGCAAATGGAGTTTTGCCAACCTGCCGGTGATCCCGCCGCATTTTGACCTGCGCCCGATCGCCAAGACCGAGTCGCGCCTGAAGGTGCTGAACCGCCTGATCAAGCGCAAGGACGTGACCGGCCTGATCAACGCCTGCGACGCGGGGCGCGAGGGTGAACTGATCTTCCGCCTGATCGCGCAGCAGGCCAAGGCCAAACAGCCGATCCGCCGCCTGTGGCTGCAGTCGATGACGCCGCAGGCCATCCGCGACGGCTTCGCCAGCCTGCGCGAGGACGAGGACATGCTGCCGCTGGCCGACGCCGCACGCTGCCGTTCCGAGGCCGACTGGCTGGTCGGCATCAACGGCACGCGCGCGATGACCGCCTTCAACAGCAAGGGCGGCGGCTTCTTCCTGACCACCGTGGGCCGCGTGCAGACGCCGACGCTGTCGATCGTGGTCGAGCGCGAAGAGAAGATCAAGCACTTCGTCCCGCGCGACTACTGGGAAGTGCGCGCCGAGTTCATCGCCGCCGCGGGCCTGTACGAAGGCCGCTGGTTCGACCCCAAGTTCAAGAAGAGCGAGTTCGATCCCGAGGCGCGCGAGTCGCGCCTGTGGAGCGAGGCCGAGGCCAAGAGCATCGTTGCCGCCTGCCGCGACAAGCCAGGCACCGTCACCGAGGAATCCAAGCCGTCGACGCAGCAGTCGCCGGCACTGTTCGACCTGACCACGCTGCAGCGCGAGGCCAACTCGCGTTTCGGCTTCTCGGCCAAGAACACGCTGGGCCTGGCGCAGGCGCTGTATGAGAAGCACAAGGTCCTGACCTACCCGCGTACCGACGCCCGCGCGCTGCCCGAAGACTACATGGACACGGTCAAGCAGACCATGGACATGCTGGCCGACAGCTCGCCCAACTACCTGCCGCACGCGAAGAAGATCCTGTCGCAGGGCTGGGTACGCCCGAACAAGAAGATCTTCGACAACAGCAAGATCAGCGACCACTTCGCCATCATCCCGACGCTGCAGGCGCCAAAGAATCTGTCGGAGCCGGAACAGAAGCTGTATGACCTGGTGGTGCGCCGCTTCCTGGCGGTGTTCTTCCCGGCCGCCGAGTTCCAGGTCACGACCCGCATCACCGAAGTTGCCGGACACCACTTCAAGACCGAAGGCAAGGTGCTGGTCAACCCCGGCTGGCTGGTGATCTATGGCCGCGAGGCGCAAGGCGACAAGGATGCCGCCAACCTGGTGCCGGTGGCCAAGGACGAGAAAGTCAAGACCGACAAGGTCGAGAGCGTCGGCCTGACCACCAAGCCGCCCGCGCGCTACAACGAAGCCACGCTGCTGTCGGCCATGGAAGGCGCCGGCAAGCTGGTGGACGACGACGCGCTGCGCGAGGCCATGGCCGGCAAGGGCCTGGGCACCCCGGCCACGCGCGCGGCGATCATCGAAGGCCTGCTGACCGAGAAGTACCTGGTGCGCGAAGGCCGCGAGCTGATCCCCACCGCCAAGGCGTTCCAGCTGATGACGCTGCTGCGCGGGCTGGGCGTGCAGGAACTGACGCAGGCCGAACTGACCGGCGAGTGGGAGCACAAGCTCTCGCAGATCGAGCGCGGGCGCCTGAAGCGCGACGAGTTCATGCTCGAGATCGCGCAGATGACGCAGCAGATCGTCAAGCGCGCCAAGGAATACGACAGCGACACCATCCCGGGCGACTACGCCACGCTGGACACGCCCTGCCCGCAGTGCGGCGGGCAGGTCAAGGAGAACTATCGCCGCTTCGCCTGCACCGCGTGCGAGTTCTCGATCAGCAAGATCCCCGGCGGGCGCCAGTTCGAGATCGAAGAGGTCGAGGAACTGCTGCTGAAGAAGGAAATCGGTCCGCTGCAGGGCTTCCGCAGCAAGATGGGCCGCCCGTTCGCCGCCATCCTCAAGCTGGGCAAGGACGACGAAGGCAATTTCAAGATGGAGTTCGACTTCGGCCAGAATGACGACGAGGGCGACGGCGAGCCGGTCGACTTCAGCGGCCAGGAGCCGGTCGGCACCTGCCCCAAGTGCGGCGGCGCGGTGTTCGAGCACGGCATGAAGTACGTCTGCGAGAACAGCGTGGCCAGCCCCAAGAGCTGCGACTTCACCACCGGCAAGATCATCCTGCAGCAGGAGATCAGCCGCGAGCAGATCGGCAAGCTGCTCAATGACGGCAAGACCGACCTGCTGACCGGCTTCAAGTCGTCGCGCACCGGCCGCAACTTCAAGGCCTTCCTGGTCAAGCAGCCGGACGGCAAGATCGGCTTCGAGTTCGAGGCGCGCGAGCCCAAGCCGGGCGCCAAGACTGCGGCAAAGACGGGATCGCGTGGCGCGGCCAAGGTGGCCGATGCCGAGCCGGCGGAGGCACCGGAGGGCAAGGCGTCGGCCAAGACCGCGGCCACGAAGACGGCCACAAAGACAGCGGCGAAGACGGCAGCGAAGACGGCAGCGAAGAAGACCGCCGCCACCAAGACCGCGGCCAAGAAGGTGCCCGCCAAGAGCGCGGCGCGCAAGACCGCTGTCGAAGCGGGCGAGTGACACCGTAACGGCAAAGGGGCCCGCAAGGGCTAATGCCGTTCAGTTAAGTCTGAACGGCATTTTTCTTTGCAGGGGTTGTAAACAA